>NZ_QUMG01000009.1:0-151260 GCF_003482095.1 Blautia sp. OF09-25XD | reverse complement strand
AAAAAAATAAATTTCCATTTTTTCTTGTACGTGAGAATTCAATTTTATAGTCATTTACAATACTATAAGCGTAAACAAAAAAAACATTTTTAGGAGGACTATTATGAGTATGAACACAAAGGATTACAAAACAAAAACTATGGTTGTGGAGCGCGACTTTCCTTGCCGCGATAACTATTGGGCTGTCGGATTAGATATCGGCTATTCAGCCGTCAAAGGAATCTCTCCTGCACGTCATTTCTGCTTTCCGGCATATGCAAAAAAGATCCCAGAGAATCGTCCGCTGCTCAAAGAAGCTGCTGACACGGATATTCGTTACCGCGACAACGAAGGCGAATGGGTTGTCGGAAATTTGGCTTATGAGGAAATGGATGCTTCCAAGATGACAGAAAGTGAAGAGGAAGTTTTCGGTCGCAAACGTTACTATTCACCTATGTTTAAAGTCATCGTACGAACCGGACTGGGTATTGCCCTGATGGAAGGAAAAGAAAAATCGTCCGACGGCAAAAAGCTGTACGTCCAGACTGGATTACCGCCGAAATTCATGAGAGATTCGGAAGATCTTAAAGAGGTTTTCAAAGGTATCCACATGTTTGAGCTGAAAATCGGAACTGCACCATGGCAAACATTCACGTTCTCACTTGACGAGCAGAATATTTCCATCATGCCGCAGCCGCTCGGAGCATTACTGTCTGCGTCAACTGATATCAACGGTTATCAGCTTCCTATCGCCAAGAAATTTTGGAGTTCCAATCTTCTCGTTTTTGATCCGGGCTTTGGCACTACGGATATTTACAATGTTCTGCATGGAAATGTTTCGGAACGTGGAACAGAAACATTCAGCGAATATTCGATGCGTGAAGTTTTCTCTCGGACCTGTGATCAGATCGAGAACAAGTATCACGAAGAACGCAACATCTTCGAACTGCAGAATCTGCTGGAAAGCGGTGAGGTTCGCGTTAAAGACAAGAAAAAGATGATTTTTAAGAATTGCAACTTCAGTGAAATTCTGGCCGCTTGCTCAAAAGATGTATGCAATGAAGTAATTGAAAAGATGAAATCTATTTATGATTACTTTTCATCTTATGACTACATCATTGCTACAGGCGGTACATACGACGCTTGGGCGACTGACTTCAACGCTGTGTTTGCCAATATGGAAGGATTTTCTGTGATTCCGGCCAATGTAAATGATCCAACCCTTACCAACGTATTCTCGAACGTACGCGGATATTATTTCTCCCTCGTCAATCGTCTGCGTTAGAAAGTGAGGAGTTAAATGAATATTAAAGTCCGATTTACTGCGCCAGAAGATCTTGATTTGATTGCATTAGTTCATTCTGGAGTTCGGATGGGGCTTGTTATTCGAGATGTATTGCGGGCATATGTACGACAAGAGATTTTCTATGTACCTATGCCCAATACAATAAAATGTATCAATACAGAGAATACTTCCGTCAATTTTATTCTTAATTCTGATAAAGACGGAGATGTTATCGCTTTTCTGAGGAGCATTCGCAATGGTTATAAAACTGTAGTTATCAAAAACATTTTACGTTCCTATTTTACTGCTCCTATTATGGAACCTTTGAAAAACAATGTTTTTCCCCTTCGGGTCAATCTTTGTTGGCCGGATGATTTGGATCTGATCATCCTTGCACAGACGCAGGACATGCAAGAATTGACACTGAAAACGCTGAGTGCATACGTGCATAAAGCCAAATTCTCTATTGATACACCAGCAATAGCCGCATCCATCAATGCAGACACTATGTCCTTTACTTTGGACTTAGCGCAAGAAACAGATGCAACAATTTCAAGTTTTTTATTTTCAATACACCCTTCAGCCAGAGATAATGCCATTAAAAATATTTTACGGTTTTATTTTCAAAAGCCTTACATTGCTCCGTATTTGGCTCAATACACTTATAGCGTTCAGTCATCAGAGCGTAAAGAGCGAAATATTACCGTTGCCGAGAAATATTTTCGACCGGACGCACTTTCGAACGCGTCCGCAGATGCTCAGGTTCGCCCAGCCCGGCAGATTTCTGCTCCGGAGAAAACTTTAAATCTTTCTTCTGAAAGCAAAAGCGCAGCTACGCCAACTCCAGCTCCGCCCAAACCAGAACCTGTTGTTGAAACAGCAATTTTCTCTGCACCTGCTGAAAAGGCTGAACCGGAAAACATTCCTGCTCTCTCCAAAGAGACTGTCAATCCATTAAATAGTTCCACGCAAGCAACCTCCGAGACTCCTTCTGGAAGTTCTTCCGAAGATGACAGCGATGGATTTGATATTTTCGGAGCAATTTCCGGATTAATTGTATAAGGGGGTCTGTTATGGACAATTACGACAAAACCAAGGAATATACCAAATACGTCAAGCCAATTGTAAGCGAATTAAAGAAAGAATGTGGATTGAATAATATCCCCTTTCTGTTTACCGCGGCTATTAAAAATTCCGAAAGCGAAACGGTGTATAAAAACGAGATGCTTCTTGCACAGACTCATGTATCGTTGACAGATAAAAGAATTGCAAGAATGTTATTGCGAATGAACGGTTTCGACACAAAGCTTCCCGAATCCGTTACTGCAGCGATGAAGACACTGGCGGAATACTTAGAAGTAAATGCTGAACCCGTTTCTGCACTGGATATGCAATTGCATGATCTTCAATTGGAAGATTTGCGGAGAATTGCAAACGGGACGTACAAGGTGATCACCACTGTCCCATCTTTGACTGACATTGTTGACACTGAGGAAGAGAATTACTAAACATCAAAGAAAGCTAAGAGGTTTTATTATGAACAACGAGGAGAAAAAAACATATGAAGAAAATTTAGTCAATTTACAGGAAGATATCCAGAAAGATGCAGAAGAAGTAAAACAGGTCTGCATCTATCAGAAAGAAAAACGCATTGCTGAAAATGCATTGCGTTTAGAGGAGTCTTGATGAGCATTTTCAAAAGCGAAAGCCGAGCTTATAGCCCGGCTTTTTTGCTTATAAAGTATACAATAAAATATCCGACCGTCAGAAACGGCACAAATGGGTAATCATGTTCTTTGTGCTTAACATGCATATACAAAAGATAGGGAATGCATATACATAAGGCTAATATAATCGCATAAAGTCCATATAGTCCAAGATTGTATCCAATGACTCCAGCAATCAGGCATCTGCGCCGCCTATATTAGACCAGATCATTGCGAAAGCAAAAATTGAAAAGCACAAAATCATTCCAATAAAATCTATTTTCCAATAATTACTTGATAAAAGCTCACAAGTATGTACAAGATAAAGCATCACAGATATGGTGAGCGGAACTTCCATTTTTTTAATATCCCATATTGCAGCCATTATAAGTAATATATGTGTTATGTAGATCATGCATTTTTCTCCAACAGATGGTATTTCTTTTCCGTCATTTTTGAAAGTTCATCATAGGTGATTCCTAAACGGACAAGAATATCTGTCTCCAAAGCATCCAGATCAATTTGGGTTAAATCCAACTGGGAAGAACACCACTCTTTTTTATAGGTAGAAAAATATACTTTTCCTAAATTTGTCTGTACATATACGCCGGCCTGTTCCTTTCGATAGCCCTTCCAAAAATATGTATACTCGATAAATAATTTTGTTTTTCCCTCTCCATGCATATCCTGTTCACAATACATTGTATAGAACAATAACAGTAAACGTGCGGTAGCTTCTACGTCATCAATCGACGAATGAAACGTAATTCCTTCATCAATACCAAAATATTTGGATATTGTTTCAAGTTTGTGATTCTGCACTTCTTTTTTTTCTACAAGATCGCGTGCTACCTCCAACACATCCATTTTTCCACTACACTGTAACGGAGTATGCGTTCTGTCGCATAACGCTGAGATCATGCGAATGTCAAAATCAACATTATATCCAACAAGGATACTGCCTTCCATGAATGCGCAAATCTCTGCCACTACATCTTCTTCCGATGGCTTATCAGCCAAAAATTCGTCTGTGATCCCGTTCACTCTCATAGCTGCTTCCGGCATGGGGAAAGGAGCCTTAATGTAGATATCCATTTCTGCTATTTGTTCCATTTTCTGGTCCCGAATTCTGTATTTCTTACCCGAAAACTGAACAATGCGGTCTTTATTGGAATTGATTCCGGTCGTTTCAGTGTCAATAACCGCAATGATACGGTCATCCTGAAACAGACTAAGCATACGATTCTTAGTTTTTAGCGTCCTCATAAAATGTCTCTCCTATTCGATTGTTATGTATTGTCGTTGTTGCATACGGAGTAGAAACTCCATTATGTGTAGTCATGAAGCAAAGCACCGAATCTTTCAGATCAATTTTGGCTGCTGCTTTCACAGCCATGTAATTTGAATAAGAACAAATTTCATATCGAAGCCCGTCCAGCCTTGTCCAGAATTCCAACACACAGGAGCAGACATTTTTTTCATAATATTTGTTCATTATCGGTGCATAAATCAAGGATTGCCCGGGACCTGATAAGAATTTTCCGCTTCGGGGGAAGCGTTCTGCTATCCCCCGAAATGGATCTCCTGTATCCGCCCGGAATTGAACACACAAAAAATCTCCAGCATTCTTTTTCGCTGCTTGTTTTGCTACGTGCCGCCAACACAAAAATGTGTAGCTTTGTTTCGATTCTTCATTTTGAAAAAGCTGAATTTCTTTCGCTTTGATAATTACAAGCTCATTTTCTTCATTTCCTAATCCTTTTTTAATCTTTTGTATAACGCCAAGGAAAACATTCTTCTTATCTTCTGTTGTAACTATCATTCTTCCGTAAGTGCCTCCAGCTCCTTCATACTAAGCGTACAGATTTCTCCCATCGCCTTTTTGAAATAATTTCTGGTTTCGTACCCCATTTTTCCGGGATACATCGCTGGAAATTGTAACAGCCATTGGAAAGCGGCTAAAACGGTAGGAAAATACGGACAATTTTGCGTTATATACTGTTTTCTTCTGACACCTACTTTTTCCGTATGTATCATTTTCATGATCTTTGAGATGATTTTTTCCTGTTCATCCATGCCTACAGAAATGGTCGATGCCTTTTTAAAGGTGGCTGTGATTTTAGCTTCTAATTCTGGCAACTGCTTTTCAATAGCATTTACCAACTCCTTACCGATTTCTTCTGGAGTTTTTTTGCTCCGATGAGGAGAAGAAAAGCTTTTGCCGATAAGAACCGAATTATCGCCATAGACCAAGATAGGCTGCACTGTTTGAGAAGATGTTCCGACATCAGACAGCGAATATTTTACCCCCAGTTTGACTTGCGTCTTGCCCATATCAACTGTTTTATCCTGAAAGATCAATTCAATCGTCGTATAATAATTGCTTAACTCCCAGCCCAACGTTGTAACATCATGATTTTCCTGAAAATTCTGAAGCTCTCTCAAAATAAAGTGCTGTGGAATATACGCATATTTGGTAGAAGCTGCATGAAATCCTTTCACCCAGGAACTGTCCTTTTCTTCCTTCCGCCCAATGATAATAAACTCTTTTGCCTGAACGCAGCGGGACGCTAAATAACAGTACGCAAAAATGTTCGTTCCTTTCGCCAATGTCCCTGTTTCCAAGCGCTGACATAAGGCCGTAAGAAATTTTTTTGATGGAGTCACGATGATTTTCTTTTGATCATGTACGGTCAAGAAGAAACCGATCTGCTCAATTTCTTTTATCTGGTTCTGCAAGGATAAGAATACTTCTGATGTTGGTTTGTATCTTCCGATATTGCATTTTTCGGCTGAAAAAATAGACTCATCACTCAGCAGAATAGAGTCTTTCATTTCCATAGGGTCCAATACCACAAATCTTGGAGATGCATGCTCTTTGTCTGATTTTGCAATCACACAATGAATCCTCATGCTTTCTGGATTTCGTACCGGAATAATCACTGTTCGGTTGTCCATGTCGTGCAACGCTTCTTGAAATTTCTCATAGTCATTTCCTGTCACAAGATAATTGTCGCTTACCTTACTTTTAACACCTAACTTTTTCCCATTTGACATAATGTTTTTCTCCTTTCGTTTTCATGCTCCTGTCATCTGTTTCTTTTGCGGTTCAGTAATAGTATTCCGAAAACCTCCAAAAATAAGTCCGAAAAGACACCAGAGCTTTTCCCTGGTGTCTCATCGTTAAAACAGGACTCGGAAGATGAATGTAATTCCTTCATGGAATCCAAATAAAAACGCAGAAAGGACAATGCAAAAGAGAAGAACATACAATGTATCAAAAAAAAGCTCTTTTCCTTTTGGAAAATACATCTTCTGCAGGATTGCTGCGAGTTTCTTTCCTTTTTTAAATTCTGGTTTTTTCATCAGAAAATTCCTCCTTTTTCCAACATAGAACTGTATTTTCCATTCTGAGACTTGGCAATGCACTGGGTTCGAAATTCCAGACTCACACCCACAGTTATGACGATAGATGTTCCGAGAAAAGCGATTCCACTTAAATGCCAAATACCGGATAATACTGCCGGAACCATTGCGATAACGCACAATCCAACTGCTCCAATCAAAACTACTTCGTTCGATTTTTTATGCAGGTATGCTGCTGTTTCCTTGCCCGGACGGATAGAATAGACGTTTGCTCCTTTCTTTTTGAGGTCCATAGCAACCTCCGTTGGGTTAAAAATGATTTCTGCATAATAGAAAGAGAAGCCAATAATCATCGCAATGTAGAATATAGCTCCGATGCTATAGTAAAAATTCTCTTTCTGAAACCAATATGATGTATTCAAAAACTTTAAAGCGGTTAAATTTTCCTTTCCAATGAATGCAGCAATCATAGAAGGAAATGTTAAAATAGACGATGCAAAAATAATTGGGACTACGGTTCCAGGGCAGGCTTTAAGTGGTAAGGTACTTTTCATAGATGCCCCTTTGATTTTCTGCGAATGCGTAATCGGAATGCGTCTTTCTGCAGCCTGCAGGCATACGGTATACGCAAATAATGCAATAACAAAGAGGACAATCAGGATACTCGAAATCACTTTATATGCTATCTGCTTTTCAGAAATCATTGTCTGATATACAGATAATGCATCGCTCGGATAAGATGCCAGAATATTGAATAATAAGATCAACGACGATCCGTTAAAATCATATTTCTTACGAATCAGCTCGCCTGCTAAACTTGCAACAACTGATCCAGCCGTCCAGATAAGCATAACAAGTAAAATCCAATACCATTTTGCCGAGACAAGCAATCCTTTTTTACCGAATGAAATAGCAATCATACTGCTCTCCATCAATGCCACGAATCCACCCAGCACAAGAGTAATGATATGAATCCGCTTCCGTTCATCCTCCATGCCCTTTTCCATTTCGTGAATGTGAGGATAGATGACTCCAGCCAGCTGAACCATAATAGATGCTGTAATATATGGAGTTATTGACAATGCCATGATAGACATCCCGG
Source organism: Blautia sp. OF09-25XD (assembly GCF_003482095.1). NCBI lineage: Bacteria > Bacillati > Bacillota > Clostridia > Lachnospirales > Lachnospiraceae > Blautia > Blautia sp. OF09-25XD. The sequence goes on along the minus strand of NZ_QUMG01000009.1, from coordinate 143,822 downwards.
ACAGACCATTTCCTGTCATGGCATCAATGAAAGTTAATGCAGAATTATCATGAATGAGTGTTTTAAAGTAATCTGGATTTGTTCCCGGCGTAGGAATTGTTGCCAATAAGCGAATCCCCATTAAAATCAGGAAAGAATACAGGCATTCTTTTCTAACCTGTTTAGATTTAAAAATTGATTTCCATGTTTTCATTTTTTCCTCCTTATGATTGAGCTGGAACATCCGCGGAAGGTACCGAAAAGATAAAGTCAGCCCCCTCTAATTCCGGCAAAATGTTCATCAATTCTTTTTCTTTTGCTGCGATTTCCTTTTGGCTTTCTTCTTGTAACAGAATCTTCATCATCTGATCTATATTTTTCATGAGACATTCAGGTGGAATTTGTTTTCCAAAGGAAACTTGATTCAAAATTCGATTACACACTTGATGCCTTGCTTCTGTTCTGCAACGTTCTTTTTTGGTTGGATAGACAATCTGATCTTTTGCAATTTGCGGGATTCCATTTCCAAAGTTAATCGTCATCGGCGTGGCTGTTTTTTCCATCAGCGATTTCCACAATTTTGTCTTAGAATTATTCGGATCTTCATATTCCGATTCACTAACGGAATACTCTTCCAACCGATGAAAAGCCTTCAAAAATTCATTTTGCATACAAGAAATCGCAAAGTAGGTGTAATCTGCCTCCGTAAACACCTGTCCATAAACCTGCAGATTATATGGAGTCTTTAACCCCTGCAATTGTGCCACACGAATCTCCTCTTCAGTGCGGCTGCAGGCACACTCGTAAATGGAAACCGTTGGATCGCGCGTATACACATTCAAAGCAATTTTGTCCACCAAAAAAGCAATTTCATTGCCTAACAGTTTCGCGTATGTACGCGCTCTAATTTTGTTGACAGACATGCTTATCTTTTTGATTTCCTGTGTTATGCCTGTCAAATCCGTACCTCGTAAGCGATACCCTCTTAATACCATACCTATTCCTCCTTTATAAATTTTCAGGTGCATAGATAGTATTGAAAATAAAATAAAAATTTTGTATTCACGTACGAGAAAAAACGGGATTTTCCATTTTTTTTCCATTTTTTTTCGTACGTGAATACCGAAAATTTGAAAATGATAGCTGGATATAATATAATGAACTCACGGAGACGGAAAATAATAGCAAAATGCTTTTTTACATAATGTCGGAAGGAGGTCACAATGACAAAGTATGATTTATATAAAAGCATTACTCTTTTCCTCTTGTATCAGGTTCCTGAAAATACAAGTGCATCTGATGTAGAAATTTACAAAGTTTGGCGCAACATGAGCGGAAATTTTCTCGTCGATGATACTTTTGTTGCATCACTTTTAGAATATGTGCATGCCAAGAAACATGAAGATCGGAATGTCATGAAGGCATTAGCACAAATTGATGGATTTATTTCTAATTAAGGAGGATACTATGGTAGATGTTGAAAAAGAAATGATGAAAGAAATTATGGCAGATTATCATTCGGGTGACCCGCGGAAAGTGGCGTCAGCAAAAGAGCAGATTTTAAACAAAGCGCAGCGCCTGATCACATTTATGATCAAAAAATACTTCCCTACATATATACCCAGATACTACGATGAATTATATCAGGAATGCATGGTCGCTCTGTACGATGCCATCCCAAAATTTAATCCTGAACGTGCAACATTATCAACTTATCTGACAAAACCACTCCACCGGGCAATGTCCGCATACATCCACAGCCTTACTAATCGCTCCAATTCATACTATGGCAAACAGATGGATGATGTAAGACATGCTATTCACGTTCTGGAAACAGAGGGAAAACGCACTACTGAATCAAATATTGCGTTATATACGAATTATTCGCTCCGTCAGGTTCATGATATTTTATTCAGGCTGACTTATATTGACGAAGTATCCTATGACGGTACCGATGACGAAGATTCTCAGTCCAAACAGGATCATCTGGAAGCAAAAATGACATCTTATGTCAAAAACCCAGAGACAGAATATATCGAGGGTCAGGCTACGCTGCTCTTAAACACGGCCCTTACAAAGCTTAATCCTACAGATCTTAAAATTTTAATGACAAAATTTGACAGTTCTGAAACCGGAGAGGCTTCCTATGCTTCAACAGCCAAAAAGCTGGGGCTTCCAGTCTCCAAAGTCAAACGGTCTATTACCAGATCTCTCCGAATTTTGCGTAATGATGATGGATTAAAAGATTGGTTCGAATACCAGAACAATGACTACAACAGCGTTGACGGTGATTTGGTTGGACTCGGATTATCAGATGAGCAGTTAAATGATTATGAAGAAATGGATAACGATATTATGGTGTCCATCGGAATTTCTCCTGAAGAGTCGACATCCAAAGCACGAACTCCTAAGAAACGCATTTCCTTTAGCGTAACTATCGACGGTGATTTTTCGGATAGTATTATCCTTAAAGTGCAGGGAAATGGTCAGATCAAGAAAGAATATGTATAAAAGAAAGCTTCCGGAACTTTTTTATGTTTCCGGAAGCTTTTTCTCATCTCTTTTTCTTTTTTACTTTTGCTTTTTCAATCATCATAGCATGTGCAAATTCTGTCGCATCTTCATGGATCACTACAACAGGAACTGTATAATCCACGCAAAAAATTGCCAGTAAATCATCTGCGCGAATCTTTGTTTTTCCCTGCATTATGTATGTATGAGATGTGCATTGTTCTGCAGCTCTTGAAAATCGAATAATATCATCTACACTTTTAAATTGCATTACAGTTTCTGTCATATCCCAGCCCTTTCTCTGGAATAAACGATTCCGTTTACTCCAAGTACACTTCGGCAATATAGTCCTGATTATTCTTTTCTACAATGGCGATACCGACCTGCGTGTAGCCGGTAGACATTCTCAAACCCCTGCTTCCTTCATTTGACTGAAATTTAGCATCGATTTCATCGGCTGATTTCACACTGACTTTCCAAATATTTTCAGAGACATCATCGCCGTTTCCACCATATTTTTGAGCCAGCTCCGACAATGTTCCATATAATGGCGAATCATCAGAGCTATAATCATATATAGCCATATCAGCGGCCTTCAAAACAGCCAATTTATAAGTAAGACTATTTGTGTTCATTTGTAATTGCCCTAATCCGGCACTTGCACGATCTGCATTCAATTTTGCCAGCAGTTCAGCCGCTTTTGTTGTATCATAGCTTACTTTTCCCGATACTCTTGCCACTTCAGCATCTATTGTGTCTGCTGCTGATGCCGCGGAAGGATCTTCTGAAACATTAAGTTTTTCTCGGCTTACCTCATATGGGCCGTCTTTTTGGGTACTTATAAGGGTTCCATTTGTATCATATACGCTTGTAACGGTTGTCTTATAGGTGATGCAATATCCATCTTCTGTTTTCGTGCTTACATTGGTTTCTGTTTTCGTATAAGTACCATCACCGTTATCAATCTGACTGGATTCTGCTCCACTGCCGCCTACGATAACACCGTTATTTCCTGAATTCTGGGTTCCGTCACCGGAATCTGCCGATAGGTCACCCTGATTTGCGTTATCTTTTTTTGCTTCGGACCATTCCTGTAAGTCTGAGGTGGAACTTTGTGGAGGATCTGTTACCTTCCATACATAGTTCTCCCCATCCTTTACTCTCTCCCGATACCCAGTAAGGACTCCATTATCATTATATAGTCCATACACATTTCCTGATTTATGCACATAATGCGTTGTATCAATTGTCGTGGCATCGGCTCCATCATCCAACGGAACCCCGTTTTCGTTTACAGGCACGTATGCGTATGATCCATCTTCATTACGGACATATTGCTGGTAAGAAGAAGTTCCATCTTTGTCTGTTACTTTGTATATATGATCCAGTCCATCCACCTTTTCATAATGTTCTGCATTAGGATCTTCAATATCCGTCCATAACCAAGAACCGTCTTCCTGCTGTGTTCGATGGCGGTATCCAACAATATTTCCCGAATCGTCCAATACCATGTAGACTTCATCCTCACCAGCTACTGGAAGATAATTAACTGGGATTTCCGGATCTAGTGTCCATTCTTCTTCAGCTGTTGGAGCAGTATACCGCGTTTCATACCATGCCACCTGCTGCTCGCCTTGCACATTATTGGGACGATTAATGGGCATTCGGAGTTTAATCCCCCACGCTGAGAAAAATACAATAGCAGTGCTATAAAAGTAAAGAATAATTTTTTCATAAAAAGGCCTCCTACAGATTAGTATTGTAAAATAGGGCGCATGATTAAATTCATACGCCCTGCAATTCGTTTTACTCAATGATTTCAAGACATTTTGCTCCGCCTCTGTACGGAGTTACCCTCATTTTTATTTGTGTTTTTCCTGAATTGCATGCCTGAGATACAATTTCGGCTGTATTTTGGTCAAAAAAGCATACCCACTGCTTCGTATCCATCAGGATCTTTGCAACATAACCTTCTGTAGTGGCTACTGGAAAGGTCAATACGGTTACTGTTTTTTTATATACACGCACATTATTCTGCTGCAAATTCGCACTATTTGAATTAGGAGCTTGTCCATATCCTTGTGGCTGCATGGATGGCGGTGTATTTTGAGCAGGCATTTCTCGCTGCCCTACTGATCCATAAGACTGCTGTGAAGGATTTCCTTGTCCGTTTTGATTATAATAATCAGGACTATAATAATCGGTTGGATTCGTGTAACTATCATTGTAATTATAGCCATTCTTCCTCTGACTATATTCATTTTCCATCTGTGCCAGTCCAAGAGGAATCAGATGCTGACCCGCAAGCATTTGAAAAACACGGATATAATCAGTCACTTTCCGTAAAAGATTCTTCAGATCTCTTTCGCTTAACCGGATAAACACAGCAACTCCTTCCTGAAAAGTCCCTTTTCTTTCGTAGAATGATCCTGCAATCTGTCCAGGAGCCGCCTGAGCAAATCCATTTTTTATGCACAGATAATATGGGTTTCGACTCAGTTCTCCATTTTGAGCTTTTTCTGTGTACTGCAGCGCAAAATGGAAGGACTTGCACATTCCGTTGAACTGACCACCTGTTTCTGGGTGTTTGCCATAGATTTTCTGGGCGAAAAAGGATTTTTTTGCTTGCATACAATCTTTAATTTCATAAATATCAGAAATTTCAAGGTTAAAATATGCGAATTTAGACTTATCGCCCTTTCCGCCGCTAAAATCCTGCAGGGCAATCCGAATATTCCCTTCGATCAGTTCTGCAAAACGTTCCAGTGGGGCTTCCCTGATATTGCACCAAAAACTCAATGTTTTTGTGCTTGTCCGCAATACTGCTGCCTGTGTTGTCGTTTCTTTATAATTTTTTGCCATTTTATTGTTACTCCTCATCTACATAAAATTCAGCATCGCGGAGAGTTCTTTTTTGAAACTTGTCTCCGTCTCAGCATTTTTACTTGCGCAAAAATCCAACATACGTAATCTCCGATGCTCTTTTCCATGAGAATATATTGTATACACTTCAAATGTCATATCAATCTTCTTGGGAGCATCCATCAGCAAATATTCTGCTGCCATCTGATAACCAGAACTTGGATACGGCATGGTAAAGAGTTTTATACTCTTACCGTCGCTTCCATTCTGCTCATAAAATTTTCCACGCACCGGGTTTAATTCAAGATTCCGGATAAAAAATACAGGTTCCGGATTTCCTTCGCCAAATGGTGCAAAGAACTCCATTTTTTCATACAGTTCCGGAATTTCTTCTTTTGTAACTTCCAAATCGTACAAAATACGCTTTTCTCGATACGGCACTGGAATATCAAGTTTTCTCACCTTGTTTCGGAACAACATAAGATTTTTTTCTGGTATTGTCATTCCTGCAGCGCCGGCATGTCCGCCGTAGGCAAAAAAATACTCCTTACACGGATCTAAAACCTGGTTCTTCAGATGGATATTTCCATATGTTCTTCCAGATCCTTTCAATTTCTCGCCATCCTGTGCATGCGCAAACACAATTACTGGACGCATATATTTTTCCGCCAGTTTTCCGGCAACAATACCCATAACACCTTCCGACACTTGTGTATCATAGATGATATATACCGCATCGTCAGCCAAGCATTGCTGAGATATTAATGCATCAGACCTTTCCAATGCTTCTTCTGTAATACGCCTACGATCTACATTTCTTTCAATAACAGTATCCGCAAGCGCATGCAACTTCAAAAGCTGTTCGTCGTAATCCAGTGCAAAAACATCCAATTCTTGCGACAGCAAATGGAAAATATCCATCGCCCCATCATCCAGCAATCGACCGGATGCGTTGCATACCGGACCTATTTTATAGCCATAGTCTTCGGCTGTAATCTTCTCCAGTCGCATTTTTCGGACTAGCGCAAGAACTCCAGACGTAGCAATTCCGCGATTGATTAGCTTCAGGCTCTGCCGAACCAGATAACGGTTTGCTCCGATCAGCGGAACGACATCTGCCACTGTAGCAATTCCAGCTAATACCAGCAACTTATCCAATAAATCCTTATTTGTTATAAGCATTTCCGCAAAGCGGTATGCGAGGCCTGCTCCGCAATAATGTTTAAAAGTAGACATTCCTTCACAGTGTGGGTCCACGATAATATCCGCGCACGGAAGTTCCTCTCCGCTTAAATGGTGATCCAGAATAATAACATCGATACCTTTATCTTTTGCTTTCTTTATGGCATCAATTGCTGCGATTCCATTATCGACCGTGATAATTAACCCACTTTCTGATTCGTCGATGATTTTTTTAGATAAACCATAACCTTCTGAATACCTTCTTGGCAGCCTTACAGACACCTCTGCGTATTCAGCAAGGGAATTTGCCTTGAGATATGAAATGATTGCATCATACAGAATTGCTGATGCGTTCATTCCGTCTGCGTCATAATCACCCACGATTTTGATCTGCAGTATTTCTTTTTCTTCTGCAGCATCATTTACTTTTTTCTTGAAGAACTCAACCGCCCGATCCATATTATGAATATAAGGATTTGGCTGTGGTGTTAGAAATGCTTTCAGTGACATTCCTGTGTTTCGTTCAATAACTTCTTCCATTGTCATGCAAGAATCTCTTTTGGTATACTCTTTCATACTTATTTTCCTTTCTGGACATAATGTTTTTCAGATCTATTTATAGCTACTCCTTTCTTTTCATATTGACCTGATATTTATAGAATTGTTAATTGATCGCAAAACAAAAAGACCGGGATTATTCCCGATCCTTTTGCTTTTTGATTTCAGTATTTAAGATGTACGTCAAGATCTACCTTGTCACTTGTGTCTGACTCTGAGGATTTCAATTCTTTGATAAACGGAGAGATCTCCCCTGAATTTCCCTGATAAGACAATAACTGTAATTCTTTTTTGGCTCTTGTGCAACCCACATAGAACAAGCGGCGTTCCTCTTCCAGATCCTCTACAGTCCCCTGTTTTGCAAATGGAATCGTGTTCTTTACACAATTGAGGATATATACACGATCCCATTCCAGACCTTTTGAACGGTGCAGTGTTGACAAAGCGATTCCATCATGCTTTCGCAGTTGTTCCTGTAAAATGATTTTATGTTTTCGAACGTACGCATCCCATTCTTTCCAATCATTATGTTTTTCTGCATCCGCTTTATAACTGTTCCAGTAAAAATATAATTCTCCCGGAGACATATTTCGGTATTCTGCATAATCATGGAGAAATATTTTGTACCTGCCAAAACTTTCTAAAATCTGTAAGGTATCTACCGGATTTTTATCTTCAAGCTTTTTAAACAGATAAAACATATCTTCCACGCTATCCATTGCCTTTGATCTTTTCCATTTTCCGTCTGGAAGGGTGGCTGCCACATGCATCAGTTGTTTCAGTGACCCATCCGTTTTGAAAAAACGCGGATCAAATAGAAATCTTTGAGGATGATTTAGAATTCTATTCAAATCCATTTTGTTTCCTATACCGATTCCCAATTTGTGATAACTCAAAATATCACGATAAATCCAATGGTCATACTTGTCCTGTATAGGCTCTGTACACCAAAATGGGATTTTTTCTGTAATCAAAAGGTCACTTACCTGCACTGCTTCTTTATTGGTTCGGTATAGTATGCTGGTGTTACGATACTCTTCCATGGACATTTTCTTTTCGAGAATCATCTTCACCAGTCCTCGTTGTTCAGCATCTATATCATTATAGGTCTGATGATGCACAATCCCCTCTTCCTCATGGCTCGCCAGAAATTCCTTATCGAATCTTTCTTTATTGTGATGGATCAAGTTTGATGCACATTCAATAATCTTACGATCCGAACGATAATTTGTGGACAGATGCAAGGATACTGCATTAGGATAATGTTCGGCAAATTTAAGCATGATTTCTGGCTTTGCACCACGAAATCCATAAATTGACTGATCATCATCGCCAACAACAGCAATATTGCCATTTTCTCCAGCCAAAAGATACAGAATGTCTCGCTGAAGATAATTTGTATCCTGAAACTCATCAATCTGAATATATTGATATCTTTCCTGCAGCCACTCCAAACACGTTTTATCGTTTTTCATCAATTCATATGCTTTCAGCAACATGTCATCATAGTCAATTTTACCTAAAGCATCTTTCCAGTTTTCATACGCCTTAAACAGTTCATCGAACAATTCTTTTTCACCGCAATTTGGTTCAAACTGGGCTAATGGACACATACTGTTTTTGCAAACAGCTATGTCTAAGAGCAGCGCTTTAATATATTCCACTTTATCCACGATTTCTTTGTGGCGGACCAGCTGCTGAAAGAAAAATTCGTAGATGTCGCCTGTTGCCAAAACACATTCCGCATCAAAATGTGCGAATTTCTTCAGCGTAGCCAGGCAAAAAGAGTGGATCGTGCAAAAAGTAACCATTCCATCCTCTGCATACTTTTTCCAGAATCTTTGCTTCATTTCTCCAGCAGCAGCGGTTGTGAATGTTACCATTAAAATGTTCTCCGCGGGGACTCCCTGCTGAATCATTTCATGGATTCTTCCCAACAGAGTTGTTGTTTTTCCACTGCCGGGGCAAGCCACTAAAATCAGCTGCCCCTTAATTGTCTCAATTGCTTTTTGCTGTTCTTCGTTAAACATTTGCTTTTTCCTCCGCATTTGCAGCTGGTTTATACACTTTTACGCCAAGGCCAAAAATACGATCTGACATTTCGCCTGGATTAAGTGTCTTTTCGGCCTGCTCATACTGATACATAGACGCATCAATTACGTCAATTTCGTGTAACAGCATTGCTTCCTTGACTGCAGGCATGGTAATTGCACCATACTCTAACTGTCCGTGATGTGCAGCAATACAGTGCTTTAACAGACGGATTTTTTCTGCCGGATATGTAGGGTTTTCAAAATTCTTGCGGTCGATCATTTCGATAGCAAGCAATGTATGCCCAAACAGATTTCCATCAACCGTATATTCAGCCACACCTGTTGCATCTGTATCTAACTCCTGCAGTTTGCCAATATCATGCAGAATGACTGCTGAATACAGCAGTTCTTTATCAAAACGGTAAACTCTTGATAAAATGACTGCCGTTTTGAGCATTCTGAGCATGTGATACAGCAAGCCGCCATAGCAGTTATGATGGATCGTCTTTGCAGCTGCCCAATACAGCAGCTTATCCGCATTTTCATCCAAAATCTCCATAACCAGCGGATATAACTCCGTTTCAGAGATTTCTTTTGAAGGATACTCTTGATTTCGTCCATCATGTCCTGCGACGGAATAGGTGCTGTCAGAAGATAATCTTCCAGTTTTGCATCATCCGGAGCAGCCTGATACTCTTTGACTTCGTATGTTTCCACTCCATTATACAGCTTTTTGTACAACTGAACGGAAATTACACTCTTTTCCTGCACTTTGTAGATGTCTTTTTTCTCAGTGTTCCACAGATTTGCTGTGATGGCGATGGCTCCATCTAACAGATGAAACGTGCAAAATGGCTTTTTAGATTTTGTTTCCCTCTCTTCGATGGCTCCAAGGAATGCGACGGTCCATGTGGCTGTGTCGAGGGAGATTTCTTTGAACTTTGGATACATAATTTTTTCCTCTCTTTCTTGTTAAGACAAATTGTTTTTCAGACCATATGATATTTAAGCTCCTCTCATGCTTATTGATCTGATTATATATAGTATGTAGAAATCACCCATAAATAAAAGACACCCGGATACCTCCTCTCTTGAGAAGTATCCGGGTATCTATTGTTTAAATCATCAAAAAGCCTTTTTTCTTCTTGATTTCATCTAACTCTTCTGGAGTCATTCCTGTGCTTTTCATGATTTGTACGTCTGAAACTTTGTTTTCTATTAGAGATTCAATCATTCTATTAAATCTCTTTCTTTCTTCTGCCTTTTCCATTTCACGACCTTTTACAATACCTTCTTTTTCTCCTTTTTCACGGCCTTCTTCTATAAGTTCTTCCATTACACTACTCATGTCCACGACCCCTTTCTTCGTTTCTTTAAAATATCGTACACGTTCAGCTAAGATACTGTACTTCATGTTATCCGCATTGACGCAGAAAAAGTCATGCATTAGCTTTCCCAACGCTGTTTCATCTTGGATTTGAGCATTGACATAAATAATATGTGCCTCATCATTAAAGTTTTTGCCTGTTTCCTTCACGATTCTGTCAATATGATAAATAGGATGCCCTGCCTGCATAACATCATTTTCTGTGATAAAAATGACGTACGTTTCCTTGAGGTTTTCATATTGATTACCAGCCTCCGTTATGTTCGCATCTAAGAGGCTGCTATTATAGCGCGCTCTTTTGGCCTGCGCTCCATGATCATTTTTCTGGACCTCGATATTGTATATCTTTCCAGAATCATCTACCGCCAGAATATCCAGCCGGACAGCTCTTCCTTGAAGATTGCTAATCCCATGCTGTAAATTAACATTTTCCACATGCAAATCCGTCCTGTCCAAGATGATTTGAAGCAGTAGTTCGACACAGCTTTTGTCTTCAAACACTTTATTCATAAACACATCATCAATCAAGCGAAATTGACGGATACGTTGCAAATCAGCTTCTTGCTTTTTCGTAAGATCAAAGGGATCAACTTGTTCTCCCATAGATTCCTTTTCTTTTGAATAGTCTAACATAATTTTTTCTCCTTTACAATCATCACTCCATTTTTGATTGATTTATTTCCATCAAAAAGCAAATGGATCATGTAAAGAAGCAGATTTTTTTAATCCTAAGTACATAGATTTTCCTCCTTTTAGACAAATTGTTTTTCAGATCTGATTTTGTTCTCCTTTCTTGATATTTGATCTGATATGAATAGAATGGAAAATCTTATTAAAAACAAATGTTCTTAGGATTCGGCATCATTTTCTTCCTGTGAAATATATTTTTGAGCCTGTTGCTCCATAAATTGCTGAATTTCTTCCTCACTCATATGATACGATTCCGCGTATTCTTCTATCGTCTGTTGTTGCTCGGCAGCGAGATCTTCCAAAATCATGTTAAGTTCCTGCTTTTTTGCTTCAAAATCTTTGGAAGTATATTGCGTAAAGCCTTCCGCCTGGCTTACCTGCTCCCATAAATTGATTTCATCTTTGGTCATATTGGCCTGATCCTGTGTAATCCATATTCCTTCCAAAGTTCTTTCCCTTAATTCTTCAAAGGAATCCATATCCAAATATTGTTGGATAAAATCATCGGATAATTCGGGAGCAACATGGTATTCTTCTGCTTTTGCTTCAACATTCTTTTCCATCTGCTGCTCTACAGACTTCTGATCTGGAACAACAACAGCCGGAGGGCTTGCTGGTTCCATAGAACATGCTGTCAAACATGTACTCAGCACCACGAAAGCGATTATTTTCTTTGACATATGATCACACCTTTCATATCATTTTTCTTTTCCATATAAGAATGTCAAAAAGCGGCAAAGATAAGAAAAATCTCCTATGTGAAATTTCTTATTTTAAATATTTTCAATACTATAGATATACATCTATAAAGGAGGCCACTATAAATGAATAGAAAAGAAATCGCAGAAATTCGAAAGCTGCTCTGCATGCAAAAAAACCCAATTCACACTATCTACGGATGTTATGTTAATTCTGAGAAAGATCTCTTATCTGAATTCAAGCATCCGGCCTTATCCCTTCCAGAGGATGAACTTTTCAAATATCTGGACATCTTCAGAAAAGCTCTTTCCGGAAAGAAGGAAAAAAATTTAACACAGGTGGATTTTCCTCTGTCGGAAGAATCTGCCGGTGGAGCACAACACTTTTTATATCAATTCTGCAATGGAACGGGTGATATTCAGGAAGATGCGTTGGAAGAATTGTATGGAATCATCGTAGAAAATTATACTACAGTAGAAAACTATGCTATCCTTGTCGCTCTGGGGGCTTATGATGTACCGGGAAAGGCTACGGACGGAACGATAATGGATGATGCCTCCGAAACCACTTATTGCTTCATAATCTGCTGTATTTGCCCTGTTAAAAAGACAAGCAATGATCTCGGATATAATGAGAAGGAAGCCATTTTTGAAAATCTCGTCCGACTAGAAAAGGTCGCTCCGCCTGAAAATGCGTTTTTGTTTCCTTCTTTCGATGATCGCGCTTCAAACTGCCATTCTCTTCTCTATTATTCAAGAAGGGATATGCACGCGGAGTTCGTTGCAAACGGACTTAACTGTCAGCTCCCGTTATGGGAACCCGATCAAAAACAGTATTTTCAGGCAGCTGTTGATACTGCCTTTTCGTCACAGTACACTGTAGAAACATCCATTGAACTTTATCAGAACATCTGTGAAAAAGCGGAAGAATTGGAAGATCCAACAATCTCCAAAAACGGTTTACATCATATTCTGGAACAATGCGGCGCTACGGAAGACGATTTAAACGCATTTGACAGGGAGTTCCCAGATAATGTTGTCTTACATTCAAACAGCATCATTGATACCCGCAAATGCACCATATCCGCCTATGGCATGACGCTCAAAATCGACCGAGATCAGTTGGATCTGCTCGAAACAAGAAATATTGATGGACAAACATATCTTTGTATCCCCATCACGAACAACTTTCGTGTGAACGATGTTGAAATTAAGGGATAAGAAAAAGGACGGCAGCCATAGGTACTGTCGTCCTTTTCAATGTTTTCATTTCATACGATAAAATTTCTCCTCAGAGTAAAGGAGGGAGAGTCCCGCAGGCTCCTCCCCCGTCTGTAGGCTTCACAAGTTTCTACAGAACGATCACCAAGCTTAGTATATGGCATTTTGAACGGTCTTTCAATGTTCCAAGGCCTTCCCATACCATATTAGCTCAGAATCATTCTATGCTATTGTATAGCTTTCCGCAGATCTTTTTATTCCTGAACTGCATCTGATTAGATGTCTGTGACACTCCAATCTGCTCCATAATTTATCAGATTCCTAGCCCATAGAATAAAATTTTGCCTTAAAATAAACAACTTTCGTGTGCGCGTAATCGTGTAAAAAAAATATAACGAGTTTCATTTTCCGACCATCTTTGTACCACTGACACGTTTCCGTTTCCTGCAACTCGGTGCAATTTGGTGCAACATTGAATTCTTCTTAAATATCTGTGGTCCCACTAAAACACTGTATTTAAGCCTTAAAACAGTTTCGTTTAACAAGAGTAGTATATCATAGGCGAAAGCTTCTCACACTGATCCAGCGCATCCTGTGCTGTCACAGGCCGCGTGGACATCAGTGCCGGCGCTTTTACCGCTGTGTTTTTTGTTTCTGTATCGTTCATTTGTATTTCATACCTTTTCTCAAGAATAAATATAAGAAGTATAACAAACGTCATACCTGCACAATTTTAGCATGAAACCAGAAATTGTGCAAGATTCACAAGCGTATAAAATGCCCCCTTCCTGTCAGTGGTTTTTTCTCAAAACCAGCCGTCCAGGAAGCGAGCATTCCCTTTAATTTTTCTTTTTTTGTCTCCATTTTGAGAAAGACGAACCAATCAACAGGATCAGCACAAAAACAACGGCAACCGTTTCATAAATCTGCACGCCGGTGTTGACAGGATTGTCGTCAATTGAGCGGTAATCGCGCTCCAGACGCCACAGCATCGCCATCCGGTCCATGAAATCAATCTGCCGCGTGCCGTCCGTCTCGGTCTTAAAGACGGCACAGTAAAGATTCGTGTACCACTGGTCAAGAAGACTGACCCCTGATCGCCCGATCTTTCCGCTGCCGATCTCCTCGTCATTTTCATCATACAGAATCCTGCCGCTTCTCGAACTCTGGTAATCGAGCGGCGTTTCATCTACATCAAGGAAAATCAGTCTTGTATCTTTTCCATAGGAGGTATCCACATACTGCTCCTGCGCATAGCCAAGACACGTACCGGATGCGTCGTAATAGCCGTACGTCGTGCCGGAGCCTTCTCTGTCATTGATGGGCTCATCCTCCACATAGTCAATCGAAAACCACTCCTCCTCGTTGATATAGACCGTATTCTTCTGAAGATAGCCCGCCACTTTTCCGTCTGCCACAATCTTCGTCTTTCGTTTACTTCCATACAGGTCAAAGTAGATTTCTATGGTTTCTGCCGATGTAAGCGCCTCTTTTGCCTCATCCGCAGTTGCAAACTCAGATTCCGGCACTCTTTCTTTTCCGCAGCCGCCAAGCACCAGAGCGGCGGCAAGAAAAAGACCAGCGGCTGTATATATTCTCTTTTTCAACTGCCTTTTTCCTCCGCCTTACTTGTTATCTTTGTAATACTCATTTGCCTCATCGTACATCATATCGAGCAAGGCGTATTTATCCTGGAAATCCATCACCTGCGTACCGTTATCCTCCAGGTTCACATAGAGATTGCACTGTGAACCGGACCAGTCCATCTCTTTTTTCGCAGAACCGATCACCGTTCCGCCCTCTGTATAAATGGTATGTCCATCCTCTGATGCGTAATATGGTTTTTCGTTCAGATCTGCATCGAGAAAAATAATGTAATACGCTTCCGGCATCTGATCCGGTGTCGTCACGCGCTCCTGTGCATAGCCAAGCAGGTTGTTGTCCGGATCATAGAATGCATAGGTAGTAGCGGATTTTGTCATCTTATTGATTTCTTCGTCCGTCACAATTTTCATATGGAACCATTCTTCGCCGGAAATAGAGATCGTCCAGGTCTGATCAAAGAGACCGCTGTTTTTCATATACGCGGCAGCCTTTTCATCCGCATAAATGTTTCCCGAAGCGTCAACGTTATCCAGATCACAGCGCATGCGGACGGACGAAGCCGATGCAAGGGCTTCTTTTGCCACATCCGCGTTTTCATACCCTAACTTTTCTTCTGCCGCCGAGCAGCCGCACAGAAGCAGAAGTCCTGCTGTAAAACCCAAAAACAATTTTGTCGTTTTTCTCATAGATTCCCCTCTCTTTCTTTTGTCAGGACCGATTGGAAAGACCGCCGTCTTTGTCGCGTGCCAGTTCTCTTGCCGCCATCACAGCGAGTGCGGTCAGCTGCGGCAGATATTTTGCATCGTAGACAATCAGAAACGCATTGTCGAACATGATGTTTCCGACGGTAAGATCCATATTGTCGACGATGGCGCCGATCATAGTTCCGTTCAGTTTTACCGAGTAATTGTGGCCGATGGAGCCGGCGTATTCCCGGAGTTCCAGTTTTCCCTCCGGCAGTTCCATCGAGAACTGATCCCGTACGAGTGCAAACTGCTTTTTCAACACACCATACGGCTCGCCGTACAGATAAAAACGGTACGTCGGCAGCGCGTGGAGCAGTTCCTTCGTCATACGGAAGATTTCGGTGTGCATCGCATCGTAGATATAAAATGTTTTCAGCGGCACGGTGCTGTCGATCTCGTAAACCAGGTTTCCGTCTGTATCCTCCAGATCGAAATGCTGGCCCGTCAGGCGGTAATCCTCCGTGAAAGTGTAAATCTGGGACGCCGAAATCTTCTGAAACGGCTGTACCGTTCCAGTTTTGACGAAATGCTCCAGATTCGCTTTTAATTCGCTCTGGAACATCATCAGATCGGAATGGTAGCTTAGATGGTCTGCGAGGTTCTCTGCAACATCTTCATGAATCGGATACACGGGTGTGGTGAGTTTCTTTTTGATAAAGCCTTCGATGAAGGAATATCCCAAATAACCGACATGACCGTCTTTGGTCAGCCAGAAGTAGAGATATTCTCCCTTGGCGTCCGGTCCGAAAACGAGTGCTTTCTGCCGCATCGTGTAGAATTTTGCAAGCCATGCAGAACCGAACGGTGTATCGACGTTCTTGTAAGCCTCATAAAATTCTTCGATTTTCCGCGGCTTCTCCATGGAGATCATGGCAATCATATCCGTCATGGAATTGTAGTTCTCCGGGGTTGCCATGGACCAGATGGCAATGCCGAAAATCAGGACAACCGTGGCGATGGTGAGTGTGATCGTCTCTCCGTAGCCGACCGCCATCAGATAGATGCCCAGCAGCGTGACAGCGCCGCCTGCGATGCGGAATTTCCATTTTCTCTTTTTCAACTGAATACCGCCTCCTCTCTTTTCGTTACTTTTATTGTACTTGCTCCCCTTTTTTGTGTCAATTGAAACTCGCTCCTCCGCTCTATTTTGTTCTGCCTGGCGGGACAAAGAAAGCGTGTCGGCGCATCTTTTTTTGTCAGAATGCATCCGGCACGCTTTGTTTCAAAAATTTAATGAACGAAAAGAAATTATGAAATTGGAATCACGCGTCCCGTTTCTGCCATAGTTCGGTGGGAAATGGAAATTACGGTACGGTTTTTGGAAACCCTTTGCAATGCATTTAATACCATTTTTTCCGTCTCTGCATCAAGGTTTGCGGTAATCTCATCGAGGAGCAGAATTTCAGGCTCCGCTGCGGCTGCACGGGCAATCGAGAGGAGCTGCCACTGACCCTGTGAGAAGAGATCCTGTGTACAGATCGTATCATATTGGTCCGGAAGCGCCTCGATGGTCTTTGCAAGTCCGGTCAGCTCTGCTGCTTTTTTTACATCTGTATCCGAAATCTTTGCATCATACAAAGTAATCTGGTCTTTTACCGATCCCGGCACCATGTGGAACGACTGCTCCACATAGCCGAAAACCTTTCGTTTCTTCGCATCCGGCAGATCGACAGATGGAACGCCCCAAATCAGAACCATTCCTTTCTGTGGCTCATATAAACCGAGCAGCAGTTTGAAAATAGTACTCTTTCCGGCACCCGTTCGTCCCAAAAGTGTTACCTGCTCGCCTTTTTTGATCTGCAGACTTACATCGTTTAAGATGACCTGGCTTTCGTCATATCCAAACGTCACATTTTTTAGCTCAGCCGCTATGCCGTAATCTGTATTTTCAGTCAGCGCAGCCGGCTCTTTCTTCTCTTCCAGGCTGTAAAATTCATTGATTCTTTCCATACCGGCAAACGCAGACTGAATTGTCTGGATTTCCATACCAAGACTTTCGACCGGAGCAAAGATCTGGGAAATATAGTTTATAACAGCAACGGCGGTTCCGGCGGACATGCCGAACAGCTTTAAAACGGTCGAATTGCCGGAGGCCGAAAGCAGCATGACAACAGCAACAACAATGGCATTTAAAATCAGGATGACCGGAGAATAGACGGCATCGTAAAAATTGGTCTTCTCCATTGCGCTGTAGCTGTCATCAATATAGTGCGCATACTGCTGCTCCATATACGTCTCTTTCTGCAGACAGTGGATGGTACGGATGTTGTGCAGCGTCTCCGGAACGTGACCCGAAGCACGGCTGACTGCACGGCGATTGGCAATCTGGGAGGTCAGCATGTTTTTCTGGATGTAACGGGTAAAGAGGAACAGAACAGGGAGTAAAATAATCAGAACAATCGTAAGTCCACGATTAGTCACCCAGATGACGGCAAGAATGCTTAAGATTTTGCACGCATCGGCAAACATACTGATGATCCCGGAGGTAAACAGGTTTTCCACTGTGTCGACGTCACCGACAAATCTTGATACGAGAGCGCCCGGCTCCTGGCGGTTCAGCTCGTTGGCGGAAAGGCGTCCGAACTTTTCCATCAGACTGCTTCGGAGTGCATGTGTAATTTTCTGGCCGAATACCGTCAGAAGACTCTCTCGTGCCGACTCCAGAAGACCCGTCAGGGCAAGAAGTCCGAAATACAGCAGAATTCCTTCCATCCAGAGGGTATGCTTCTTTGTCAAAAGGTCAATCAGCTGTGCCAGCACAAGAGGCGGGAGCAGTGCGAAAATAACCGCACCGCAGACGACTCCCAAAAGTGCGGCTGATAAAACGCCGTGTTTTCGAACGGTTTCTTTGATTACCCGCAATACAGATTCTTTCTTTTGCATCAAAAGCTGCCTCCCTTCGTCTGATTGCTGCAGAGCTCTGCGTAGGACGGAACCGTTGCAAGGAGTTCCTCATGTGTGCCGACCTTCGTATGGCACTCATCCATCCAGATGACCTGATCCATCTGGTCGAACAGATAGAGGCGATGGGAAATGAGGATTATAATAGAGTCTTTTGCCAGCTCCTTTAAATTTACAAAAATTTGTGCCTCCGTCTCTTTGTCGAGTGCCGAAAACGGATCGTCGAGAACCAGAACCGGCCGTTTGTGGTACAGGGTTCGCGCAAGGGCAAGGCGCTGCGCCTGACCACCGGAGAGGCGGATACCGCCCGTTCCGACCAGGGTATGGATTCCGTTTTCCATTGCTTTCACTTCATCTTCCAGGCAGACGACTCGGATCATCTCCTCTGCGCCCTCTTTTCCCCCGAGACGGATATTCTCTTCCACACTTCCATGGAACAGCTCCTGGTCATGGCCAAGATAACCGACCATGCGGTTCCGGTCTGCTTTTTCCATTTTTCCAAGTTCTTTTCCGCCGAAGGTGATGCTTCCCTCATACGGCGACTCGCAGAGAAAAGTCTTTCCAAGCGTTGACTTTCCGCATGCGACAGGTCCCGTTACACCGATGATCTGCCAGGAGCCGCCTGAAACGACAGGTCATGGATGATCTCTTTTCCGTTTGGATAGGCAAAATGCAGGTGATCGACGTTAAGCTCTGCAGGCGCTGCGGCTGGAAGCTCCGGTTCTGTTTTGGAATTCTGCAGCAGAGGTTTGATTCGTTTCCAGGAAACCTGCGCTTTATGTACCGCATTAAAAAGCTTCGCAGCGCTCGATGATTTGGTGGCAAGCTTTGTGTAGCAGGACAAAAACGTGGTAAATACGGCGATGTTCCACGGTGTCCATCCCTCCTGCAGGACGTTTCTGCCTCCAAAATACAGGATAAACAGAATGCTCGTCATCGAGATCATACGGTAAATCGGCGGCATAGCTGTGTTCCAGATATTGGCGCGCACAGCGGCAGATTCGTAAGCCGAAAGATTCTCCTCATAAGCGGCCTTTCTGTCCTCCTCACAGCCAAAGACACGATACGTGATGGCATTTGTCGCACGGTCCAGGGTTGCAGCACTTAATGCACCCGACTGTACCTTATAGGCAGCGCCCGTTTTCTGTACCATGACCTTCATCTTTTCGGCAATCACGTAGGAAATGGGTGGGAAAATCATGCAGAGAAGAGCCAGGCGCCAGTCGTACCAGAGCAGCATACACGCATAGGCGAGAAGAGCAACACCGGTATCAAAGATTTCCGTTGTAAATTTCCGCATTCCTTCTACGCAATCGTCTACATCGAGAATGGCCTTCGTCAGTATATTTCCGGTACCTTCCGCTTCCAGCTCCAAACGGCTTTTGCGAACCAGCGTTCCGTAAAGAATCTGCTTCATATGCCGGTTGACGTTGTTGGCAAATCTTCTGACATAGAACCGTTTGAAATAGCGGGAAACCTGCACAATGCCAATACTCACGACATAGGCCGTGACCAGCATCAGCATCTGGTGGAAGGTTCCTGTGCCGCCGAGGAGATCAACCAGCTTTCCTGTCATTTTTCCCTCAAACCAGGGGCCTGCAAGAAGTCCCAGATTATAGATGAGACCGGAAACCGTAACAAAAAAGAGAATTTTCCATTCTTCCTGAAAGTAAGAGAGCATCCGGTTCGGGCGAAAGGTTTCATCCTTCATCGCTGCTGCCTCCTTCTGCTGTTGCTTTTATTGTTTTATCTGCTTTTTCACTTAAAATTTTTGAAAGTTCCGCAAAATGATTCTGCCGTTCTCTCTTCGATTTCCAGTACAGCTTGTCCAGTGTTTCGCAGAAGCTTTCTGCCTCCTTTTCCGGAAGCTCCAAAAGCAGCCATTCATAAAAAACCGTTTCAATTTCTGCTTTGGAATTTTTCAAAGTTTCTGCTTTTTCCGTAGCATACAGAAGCTGGCTTCTGCCGTCCCACGGATTCGGTTTCCGGATCAGATATCCCTTTGCCTCAAGGCTTGCAGCGCGTCTTGCAGCGGCTCCTTTATCAATCTTTAACTGTTCGCGCACTTCCGTCTGCGTGATGCCCGGATGATGGCGCACCAGATGGATAAAGTCAAATTCTGCTGTGCCGATGCCCTCTTCTTTCATTGCCTGAACCGTAAATTTCCCGGCTTCCCGCGCTATTTTTGTTATTTTCCGTTCTGTTGGATCCATTTTTCTGTTCCTCCTGTCCATTCTCAATCTGTTTCAAATAGATGCATATACAACTAATTAGATGATAGTACAACTAATCGAAATTGTCAATCTATAGATCTTCTGGTTGACGAAGTATCGTCCGAACTTTATAATAGAAGTATTCGGCTGTTAAAAACAGTCAGTCTATCAATAAGGAGATGTATCTTATATGGAAAAGAAACATACGCGCGGCAGCTTTACCGGATCGATCGGCTTCGTGCTTGCTGCCGCAGGAAGCGCGGTTGGACTGGGAAATATCTGGCGTTTCCCTTATCTTGCCGCAAAAGACGGAGGCGGAACCTTTATTTTAGTTTATATCGTACTGGCTCTGACCTTTGGATTTACCCTGCTGACAACTGATATTGCCATCGGAAGAAAAACCGGACAAAGTCCGCTTGTCGCTTACGGTAAAATTCACCCGGGCTGGAACGGTCTTGGCTTTCTCGCCAGTATCGTGCCGGTTGTCATCCTGCCTTACTACTGCTCCATTGGCGGCTGGGTATTAAAATACCTGTCTGTGTTTCTCACCGGACATGGCACTGCTGCTGCCGAGGATGGTTACTTTACCGGCTATATTACCGGTACATGGCAGCCGATTGTGTGGTTGGGAATCTATCTTTTTCTTACCGCATTCGTTGTATATCGTGGTGTCAATAAGGGAATTGAAAACTACAGCAAAATTCTGATGCCGATCCTTCTGATTTTAATCATCGGAATTTCCATTTTTTCGCTGACACTGACCCATACCGATGCAGACGGTGTAGTCCGTACGGGACTGCAGGGTATGAAAATTTATCTCGTTCCGAATTTTAAAGGAATGACGCCGCAGAAATTTTTCACCGTCTTTGTCGATGCACTCGGACAGCTTTTCTTTTCGATCAGCGTTGCGATGGGTATCATGGTTGCCTACGGTTCCTACGTAAAAAAAGAAACAAACCTGATGAAATCGATCAATCAGATTGAGATTTTTGACACCATTGTTGCGCTGCTTGCCGGTTTGATGATCGTTCCTGCCGTATTTACCTTTATGGGGACAGAGGGTATGTCTGCCGGCCCTGGTCTGATGTTTGTCTCCCTGCCGAAGGTCTTTCAGTCCATGGGAGCAGCAGGCGGCGTAATCGGAACCATTTTCTTTCTTATGGTCTCCTTTGCAGCCATTACATCTTCCGTATCGGTCATGGAATCCATTGTTTCCTGTATGATCGACAAATTTCACATCAGCAGAAAGAAGAGCACTGTGATTGTAACGGTTTATGCGTATCTCGTCGGTATCATCGTATGCCTCGGCTACAATGCGCTTTATTTTGAACTGAAGCTTCCAAATGGCGCAACGGCTCAGATCCTGGATGTCATGGATTTTATCAGCAATAACCTTCTGATGCCGCTTGTTGCACTTCTCTCCTGTATTCTGATCGGATGGGTTGTAAAGCCGCAGGTCATCATCGATGAGGTGACGCTGGGAGGATATAAGTTCGGTCGAAAGAGGCTGTATATCGTCATGGTGAAGTTTATTGCACCCGTGCTCCTTGCCGCACTGCTGCTGCAGTCGTTCGGTATTTTAAACGTCTGATCACTGCGATACCAGATTGCTATGTGCTTTGCACTCACGCAATCTTCAAAACATTCGTAATCCGCTCATTTTCCTTCGAAAAATGGCTCCTTACTTATGTTTTTGGCGAGTCAAGAGATCAAAAAAGCATGTTTTCCGGTGGCTTTTCCAGAAAACATGCTTTTTTTGTGCCTGTCTGCACATATTTCTAACAGGTGAAACCCTTACATCCTGCGAATTAACGTTCCATTTACACCAAGTATCTCTCCATCAAATTCCCGGGCAAAAAGTACTTCCCCGTCTCCTTTTACTTTTATCTCCTCATCCGATGCGTTGAGCAGAACTTCGATTTTATTTCCCTCTTCGTCTAGTTTAATATACTCTACACACCGATCATTTTCATAACCATTCGGAAAATGGAAATGCAGGCTTCTGCACACTTTTTCATTTCTTCGAAGCATGATCAGTTTCCGCATCGTTGCAATTTTTTTTCTGATTCTCTTCGCTTTCAATTTCACTCCAAGGCATACATCTTCTGCAGTCCGGATCATGAGCGCCTTCCATTGCGATCTCCGTTCCATAATAAATACAGGGGCTTCCCGGAAGCGTAAAAAGGATTGCAAGCTGCTGGTAGAACTTGTCCAGATCGTGAAAACGGTTCATCAGCCTCTCGGTATCGTGGGAATCCAGGAGATTAAAAAGTACATCGTTATTCTGCTGCATATACATGGTATAGCAACGGTTTACCATATATTCAAATTCTTCTTTTTTCATTGTTTTATCAAGAAAGAAATCATGGATTCCACTCAGCAGCGGGTAGTTCATGACAGAATCATATTCATCTCCCTGCAGCCACTGGCTTGCATCATGCCAGATTTCCCCCAGAAGATAAATATCCGGCTTTATCGTTTTTAAATGCTCTCTTATCCGCTTTAAGAACCTGTGCGCCACTTCGTTTCCTACATCGAAACGAATTCCGTCGATATCAAACTCCCGTACCCAGTCCTCACAGATTTTACAGAAATACTGTATCACCTCTTCATTGTTTGTGTTCAGCTTTGGCATCCCGTCTGTAAATGCAAAGGAATAGAACCGTCGGTCTCTGGTGTCTCCCCTTTTTTGAACCTGTTCCCAGTCCTCTACCATAAACCAGTCCGCATAACGAGACTCTTTTCCATGCTCCAGGATATCTATCCACGGCTCAAATTTTCTTCCACTATGATTAAACACTGCATCTACCATAATGCGGATTCCTTTTTCATGTGCTTCTTTGCAAAGCACTTTCATTGTATCCGCATCGCCAAAAAACGGATCTATTTTTGTATAATCGGTCGTGTCATATTTGTGGTTGGACTCTGCTTTCATAATCGGATTCAGATAAATACCGGTAATCCCAAGTTCCTGCAGATACGATAATCTCTGACGGATCCCTTCCAGATTTCCTCCGAATTTTTCTTCGTTTGTTACGGTTCCGTGATTTCTCCAGGGTGTGATATCATCTCCGTTTTTTTCCGGTGTCCCGTTGCAGAACCGATCCGGGAAAATCTGATACCAGATCGTTTCGTTTACCCATGCCGGTGTGCGATTGATATCTGCCGGGTTCATCCAGGGTACAATAAAGCACTGCTGCATACGGCCATCCATCCGGAGCTGTTCTTCTGTCAGGAAACCATCCTCAAAATAATACCAGACTTCCTTTTCCGTCCGCAGCTCGAAATAATATTTGCATCTTTTGTATTCCGGAAGAAGCGTTGTTGTCCACCAGATCTGATAAGGCAGACGTTTTTTTATATATCATTTCCTCTCTTTTTCCGATCCACTTTTCTTTTCCGCCCAAAATTCCGGCTTCATAAGGATCTCCGTAATGGATAAAAACCTGTTTTACATCATATCCTGTCTTGATATTGACAATCAGTCTGTCCTCATCCAGGGCATAACTCATCTGTTCTGAAGTTTTATGGTATACACCGCTAAATTCCATCTCATTTTCCTCCCGTATAGCTCTAAAGCTGTTTTTTGCATCCTTGTAAGAAACACGATCACTTTTTGTTTCGCATTGTTTCGTAACTTTACTATAAGCCTTTTTTATTTCTTCGTCAATCAATTTCCATTTTTCCCTGCGCTTTCGTAAAATTCAGATAATTTTCAGGATGATTTTTGTGCAGGATGCTTTCTTTTTCGAAACTTAACGAAACATTTCTTTTTCAAGGTATTGATTGCTTTTTATCTTATGATTTTATATAATGATACCGGGATCAAAAGGTCTTTTGACACCTATGATAGCTGGGAGTTTACATTTTTTGTTTTGTGAAAGGATTGCCGATTATGACTACCATTCAGGATATTGCTGATAAAATGGGAGTTTCCAAGAGCACGGTATCCAAAGCGCTCAATGACGCGCCTGATATCAGCGATGCTTTACGGAAACAGGTTTTGGAAACTGCCGTAGCTCTGGGTTATACGAAGCTGCGGCGTTATAAGAAACCAACGAAAAAAGTCTGTATTATAATAGAAAAAGAAAATATGCGGTATCAGGAACCGCATCATTTTGCCTATGATATCCTAGTGGGTTTTCGTCAGATGGCAGAACCTGCCGGATTTGATGTTGAAATTGTACCCGTTGATATTAAGACCCAAAGAAACCAGCATTATGATGTTTTTATGCTGGAGCATGATTATATAGGAGCTTTTGTGGTCGGCTTTTCCCTGAGCGATCCCTGGATTCAAGACTTTAAAATCAGCCGCACACCGGCTGTTCTTTTCGACAACTATATAGTAGGGAATCCTTCCACCGCTTATGTAGGTATTGATAATGAGGAGGGAATGGAGCTTGCCGTCTCTTATCTTGCCGGACTTGGACACCGGAAGATCGCCTATCTGAGCAGCTCCCTCGGTGCCCGGGTTCTCCAGGCACGCCATGCTGCCTTTCTCCGTTCCATGCACCAGCATGGACTGAAGACTTCTCCTGCTGCGATCGGCTGTTCTTATTATCTGTCAGAATGTATGGAAAAGCATCTTCCCCGTTTTCTGGAAAACGGAATCACTGCTATTATTTGCAACCAGGATACCCTTGCTAGTGCAACGCTCACGCAATGTCAGCAGCTGGGATTCCAGATTCCTGATGATATCAGCATTATCGGATTTGATGATCTGCCGATTGCTGCTTGTACGTCACCGCCCCTTACAACCATCAGACAAGATCGGCTGGAGCTCGGAAAAAGTGGATTTTTTGCATTGTCAAGTCTTCTCAATCACATCCCAATCAGTACGTATTTGTTGCATGCACAGCTGATTCAGCGGGAATCGACAGGGAAGGTTCCTTCATAAATTCATCTCATCAACAATATTTGCCGGTTTTGCAGTCATTTCTACCCATGCCGGTATAAAACCGCTTTTGACAGCGTTTCTTACAGATCTGACATTAGACCAGGCGGTACAGTAAAAAGGTACTTTTCCCCTGTTTATGATCTCTTTTGTAAGTCTGCTTGTCAGTGCAGAGGCAATCCCCTGTCGTCTGTATTCCGGCAAGACATCCACACCGATCTGCCACATATCGTCGCAATCGGCAGAACAGGCGGCAAGTCCCACCAGCGTACTTCCATCATATGCGCCGACGCCAAGTACATCCAGATTCTTCCGATCTTCGCAAAGCGCATTGCTCCATTCCGGTCGATACAAATCCGCAAAATCTTCCTGTGTCAATACTCGTGTCTCATAGGCGCAGGAAAGAGTCGGTATCCGGCTGATGTCCGGCAGATAGTATTCTGCCATGAAACATATTTTGTGACCTTTTTCAGCTAAACGTTCATTCAGCCAATGCATGTTTGGTGTCTCAAAACAGTGGTAAAATTCGAATTTGTCTACATACGCAGATACCAGATCCATCGTCTCCGGTATGGAAGCCGCCATGATATTATTTCCATAGGAAACCAGATTGCAGGTAATAGGCTCTTTCAAATATTTGCGGGCCTTCTTTCCTAATTTTATGGGAACAACAACATTTTTGTCCGCCTTGAAATCTTCCACGCGGCACCCCATATCTTCCGCAGACTGCCTCATGGCAAGCTCCATCATTTCACGATTCATCATATGCTTTTCTCCTTTATGAGTTTGTAATAGAAACTGCTGGGCATCAGAGAAGCTCATTCCCTGCAGTTATTTCTGTGGATCAATTTATGATTATTCCTGGCTCTTTTTCATCTCTGCCTCAAATGTGTTTTCCGTCATATGCGCCCGCAGAATATGAAGCAGCACTCCCGCCGCCCGCTCCATTGCAGCCGGATCGATAGAGGAATAGTTCATGACATACGTATTTTCCTGCTTTATTGCCTCCGCCGCATCCGCGTAATAGCCGGAGAGCGGCTTTAATTTCACACCACGGGATTTCGCCTGCGTGACAATCGACTCTTCTTTCAAATCCGTGCGAAGATGCATCAGAAAATGAACGCCTGCTTCTTCCTCCTCGATGGTCACGTAATCACCGAGCGGCTTCTTTTCGAGTTCCTGTAAAATCAGATCTCGTTTGTTCTGATAATAGTTTCGCAGCCGGTTGATATGTTTTTCGAAACTGCCATTCTCAATAAACTCTGCCAGTGTGTACTGCTCAAAGTTGGAGACGGTGCAGGAATAAAACGACAGCTCGCGATAAAATTTCTCCGCTAATGTCTGCGGAAGCACCATATAGCTGATCCGTACCGTGGAGGCAAGTGTTTTCGTAAACGTATTCATATAGATGACCTTGTCCGAAACGTCGATACTCTGCAGTGTCGGAAACGGCTTTCCGCCGAGACGCAGCTCACTGTCATAATCGTCCTCAATGATATAGTGATGATCTGATTTTGCTGCCCAGCCGAGCAGTTCATAACGGCGGCTGACCGGCATGACTGTCCCGGTTGGAAAGTGATGGGACGGGGAGGTATGAATAATATCAACCGATCTTTTTTCCAGCTCCTGCACCGAAACACCGTCCTGGTCGAGCAGCACTGGCTCGTACCGTACCTTCATGCTCTCATAAATCCGCGCAATTTTGTGATACCCGGGATCCTCTACTCCATAAACAAGATCGTTTCCGAGAAGCTGAATCAGAAGGTTATGCAGATACTCCGTTCCTGCGCCGACAATAATCTGCTCCGGCAGCACCTGCATGCCGCGGAACTCACGCAGATATTTTGCAATCGCACTGCGCAGCTTTAAAATCCCGGCGCAGGGAGAATTGATCATGAGCTGGATGCGGTTGTCATTCAAGACAGCACGCACCGTCCGCGTCCAGATTGTAAAGGGAAAAATCTCGCTGTCCGTCTGATTGCTGGAAAAATCCGCAAAATAGGAAGTCTCCCCGTTTGCCACCTGCAGGATCTCTTTTGGCACCGCATCCCGCATGGAATCCTCAATTTCCAGATCAGCCGCATAGAATCCGCGCTTTGGCATGGAATACAGATAGCCTTCCGCAACAAGCTGCGCATAGGCATTCTCGACGGTAATCACACTGATGCCCAGATTTTTTGCAAACGTTCGTTTCGACGGCAGCTTCTCTCCCGGACGGATATTTCCCAGTAATATGTCGTTTTTGATACATTTATATAAATATTCATACAGGGAATCTGACCCTATATTGGAAAAATTATACGTCAGCATTCGACCATTCTCCTCTTATCTGACCTTACTGAATATATTTGTTTTGGCGATTTTTTTATAGTCACTTTACCAGTATACTGTGAGGCAGAGCAAAAGTAAAGCCAAAACAGAAACAAAATTTATCACCTGATATTTATCAGGCAAGGAGGAGATTATTATGACAGCAGCAAATGAGAGATACAAACTGAACAAAGAACTGGCACAGATGTTAAAAGGTGGTGTGATCATGGATGTTACCACACCGGAACAGGCCCACATCGCAGAGGAAGCTGGTGCCTGTGCCGTTATGGCACTGGAGCGGATTCCGGCAGACATCCGTGCCGCCGGCGGCGTTTCCCGTATGAGTGATCCGAAGATGATCCGCGGCATTCAGGAAGCCGTTTCCATTCCGGTTATGGCAAAATGCCGCATCGGCCACTTTGTAGAGGCACAGGTTCTTGAAGCCATCGAAATCGACTACATCGACGAGAGTGAGGTTCTCTCCCCGGCGGATGATGTCTACCATATCAACAAACGAAATTTCAAAGTACCGTTTGTCTGCGGTGCAAAAGATCTCGGCGAGGCACTCCGCCGGATCAACGAGGGAGCGTCTATGATCCGTACCAAAGGTGAGCCGGGAACCGGCGATATCGTACAGGCGGTCCGCCATATGAGAAAAATGAACAGCGAAATTCAGAAACTGACCTCAATGCGTGAGGATGAGCTGTTTGAGGCAGCCAAGGTCCTGCAGGTTCCGTACGATCTTGTTCAGTATGTTCATGATAACGGCCGTCTCCCGGTTGTCAACTTTGCAGCCGGCGGTGTGGCAACTCCTGCCGATGCAGCGCTGATGATGCAGCTTGGAGCAGAGGGTGTTTTTGTTGGTTCCGGTATCTTCAAATCCGGCAACCCGGCAAAACGTGCGGCTTCCATCGTAAAAGCCGTTACCAACTACACCGATGCGAAACTGATCGCAGAACTCTCCGCTGATCTCGGCGAGGCTATGGTCGGCATCAACGAGCAGGAAATCGCCTTACTGATGGCAGAAAGAGGAAAATAATGAAAATTGGAGTGCTTGCACTGCAGGGTGCGTTTGCAGAACATGAAAAAGTATTAGAGCAGCTTGGCGCCGAATGCATCGAACTGCGTCAGGCCCGCGATCTTGCCGAGCCTTACGATGCACTTGTACTACCGGGCGGCGAGAGTACCGTTCAGGGAAAGCTTTTAAAAGAGCTTGGCATGTTCGATATCATGAAAAGCCAGATTGAAAACGGCATGCCGGTCCTCGCAACCTGCGCCGGTGCGATTCTTCTGGCCGAAACGATCGACGGACAGATCAAGGGACAGCCGGAACAGTATTTCGGCACGATTCCGATGTGCATCAGGCGGAATGCCTACGGCCGCCAGTTAGGCAGCTTCCACACAGAAGCACCGGTTGCGGGCATCGGAACAGTGCCGATGACGTTTATCCGTGCGCCGTATATTGCATCTGTGGGGGATGGCGTGGAAGTGCTCGCGGTTGTGGAAGAGCGGATCGTCGGTGTAAAATACAAAAACCAGATGACCTTCTCCTTCCACCCGGAACTCGACCCGGATGTGCGGATTCATAAGGCGTTTTTGGAGATGATATAAGACGGATAAAACAATAGCAGACTCAAAAAGCAATGCAAAAATCTGATCGTAAAAAGCTCCAGCTTCAAAGAGAAACTGGAGCTTTCTCATTGTGTTTCGCTGCTGTTTCGCCGCACAGGAGTGTGACGCAGCGCTTTTTCTGTTTGAGAAACTATTTGATACGTTTCAGTTCATACTGTCTCGTACCAAGACCAATTTTCTCTGCCTGGTCGAGGGTTGCCTGCCATTCAATGTTCGGATTGGAATCCTTGAAATGATCGTGGTGGCAATGCCATCCCGGCTCTGCAAGATGCTCGCCAAGCTGACTGTTTTCGATCGGAGTTGCCTTCAGGCAGGCATCGGCACACGCCTGATCAAGAGCAACCGGGTCGAAGCTTGCAAACATTCCGATATCCGGCAGGATCGGAGCATCGTTCTCCCCATGGCAGTCACAGTTCGGGCTGATATCCTGTACCAGCGAGATATGGAAGCACGGACGTCCATGGCAGACAGCCTGCGCATACTCTGCCATTTTCCGGTCAAGAAGCTCGTTTGCACTGCTGTTTGGATTATAAACCGCATCAAAGCTGCAGGCACCGATGCAGCGGCCACAGCCTTTACATTTATCATAGTCAATGACTGCTTTTTTATCTACATAGGAAATCGCGTCACTTCCGCATTCTTTTGCGCAGCGGTGGCAGCCACGACAGACCTCCGTATTGATTGCCGGTTTTCCACTGGCATGCTGCTGCATCTTTCCGGCGCGGCTTCCGCATCCCATACCGATATTTTTCAGTGCACCGCCAAAGCCCGTTGCTTCATGGCCTTTGAAGTGGCTCAGACTGATAAAAATATCTGCGTCCATGATTGCATGACCAATCAATGCTGTTTTGCAATATTCTCCGTTGACAACCGGAACTTCGATTTCATCGGTTCCTCGCACTCCATCTCCGATGATAATCTGGCATCCTGTGGTAATGGTATTGAATCCATTCAGATTCGCACAGTCAAGATGCTCCAGGGCATTTTTTCTGCTGCCCGGATATAACGTATTGCAGTCTGTCAGAAACGGAAGGCCTCCCTGCTCTTTACAGAGATCTGCAACCACTTTCGCATAATTCGGACGAAGAAACGCCATGTTTCCCAGTTCGCCAAAATGCATTTTGATTGCGATGAATTTGCCTTCCATATCAATGTCTTTGATGCCAGCAGCAATACAGAGCTTTTTCAGCTTGTCAAGCTGACTCGTTCCAACCGGACATCGAAAGTCGGTAAAATAAACCGTTGACTTTTCCATTTTGTCATTCCTCCTGATTTGTCATTTTTTGACAGCATATCACTTCAAGCTAGGTTGAAGTCAAGTATAATTTGTGGTCTTCTGTTTGTCTCATGGGCTTGTCTTTTTTCTGGATTTTTCGTATACTGAATATAGTTTTTAAGCAACTGAAAATACAGAAGT
Source organism: Blautia sp. OF09-25XD (assembly GCF_003482095.1). Classification (NCBI taxonomy): domain Bacteria; kingdom Bacillati; phylum Bacillota; class Clostridia; order Lachnospirales; family Lachnospiraceae; genus Blautia; species Blautia sp. OF09-25XD. The sequence goes on along the minus strand of NZ_QUMG01000009.1, from coordinate 112,983 downwards.
GCTTTGGAGGTCATGTTTATGATAAAGGCAGTATTATTCGATATGGATGGTATCCTGTTTGACACCGAGATTGTAATGAAAGAGGGCTGGCAAAAAGCTGCCCGGGAGCTGAATTTTACGCTCACGGAGGAACATCTTTCGCAGATGCGCGGCAGTGCGCTTCCGCGGAGCAGAAAGCTGTTTGAGGAGTGGTTTCACGGACAGGTGACATACGATGAAGGACGCGCAATCCGCACGGCGTATCTAAACGATTATATTCGACGCAACGGTGTCCCGGAAAAGCCAGGGCTTCATGAGTTTCTTTCCTGGCTCAAAGAGCATTCGATCAAAGTTGCCGTTGCTACTTCTACAACGCGGCGCGTTGCGGAAGACTATTGGAAACAGTCTGGCATTGACCAGTATATCAATGCTTCAGTCTGCGGGGATGAGGTAATCAACAGCAAGCCGGATCCGGAAATTTTCTTAAAAGCAGCGTCTCTTCTGAAAGTTCCGATTGCTGCATGCATAGTAGCCGAAGACAGCATCAATGGTCTGAAGGCCGCGCGTGCAGCTGGTGCCATCTCCTGCATGATCCCGGATCTGACACCGTATACAAAAGAGCTTTTTCCATTTTGTGATTATGTGAGTCCTTCTCTTTTGGCCTGTAAAGAAATTCTGCTGCAGACTCCAGAAGCGGACAAACTGAAAAGCTGGAAGTAAAAAATCATACATAAATTCAATTATTTTACTGTAAGAAAGTCCTCCACACAGAATCTTTCTGCTGCGGAGGACTTTCCTTAACACGTTTTCATCATCTGTTCGTTTATTCTACATCTACCGGCGAATCATACAATTCCATAACATTGTAGATCTGTTCTGCTGCTGTTGTACGCAGTTTCTGCTGTGTGCTCTGGTTTGCGCATTTTTCGTATTCACGCATGAAGGCAGTTGCTGCGGTGTCAACATCTTCGGCATTTTTCAGTCTGTCCAGCAGATTCGGATTGTAGTCGGAAAGGTAGGCCATCAGACTGTCGAGCTGGCCGGACAGGCTTCCAAGGCTCTTTCCAAGATCAATGGTATATCGGCACAGATACTCTTTGATCGTTGGATCTGTAAAACCACAGAGACCATATCCATATCTTCCGCCACTGTAAAGGCCAAAACGGGAACTTCGGATCACTTCGTCACGGGAAATGATTCCGGCATCAACAAGGTTCGTGTACTGCTCTCCGCTCAGGCTTGTGCGGCTGGTAGAGCCATACTCAAGCAGTGTCGGATTGAGGTCTGTGGATGCCTCGTTTGCAATATTTCCCATAATACCGGCGGCTCCTTCTTTTGTAAATCCGTGCATCAGGAAGTAATTCCAGATCTTTTCTGCGTTCGTTCCACCGATTTCATCGTCGGCTGCAAAACGACGGATCGTCAGAATCGTGTCACAGTCCACTGGGCGGTCGCAGGTGATACCGGCGTTTTCGTTCAGCGCTTCTACGATTTTTCCTTCTCCGTCATACAGCGCCACATGGCCATTATAGCAAATAACATCGCCTGCGCGTGCCTCATCCAGGCTTGCAACCTCCGTTCCAAGGCTGCGCCATCCGCCGGAGATCGTATATTCACCGTCGTACGCACCGCAACGGGTCAGAATCTGCCATACAAAATGAGAGCAGTCAATACCGTCCGTCAGGGAGTTTCCACCCCAGACGTATGGTCTGCCAACGAACTGTTTTGCAAATGTGATAATACCGTTTCCGGTTGAGGTTTTTACTTCATAAACCGTTTCTTTTTTATAGGGAAAGGCTTCATTTTCAGACGGATCAATCACCTGATCCGCCAGTTTCATCTGATCCTCTCCGGTGCCGGTTACATATTCCAGCGCCTCTTTTCCCTGCTGCAGATAATCCGTACGGACAAAACCGCGGACGTCGCCCGATTCAATATAAACCCACTCCTGATCCGCATCGGCGATCACAAAGCAGAGTGCCTTTGCCGGAAGTGTTCCCACGATCCGTGCGCTGGTGGAACCGCTTTCGCGGACGTTTAATCTGGTATCGACCTTTGCGTAGGCGTACGCTTTGTCGACCTGTGCGAAACCTGCGCGGAGATCTTTTTTCATGGAGCTGATATATTTTCCGTAATCAATCGTCTGAATCCAGTCATCCGCCTGTGTCTCATCATTTTTCGGTGTTTCTGTCGGTGCTGGTGCAGGCGTCTCGGTTGGCACCGGGGTTTCAGTTGGTTCCGGGGTTTCGGACGGGGCTGGAGTCGGCGTTTCACTTGGGGATGGCGTTACCGACGGTTCTGGAGTTTCGCCTGGAGTTGGTTCCGGGGTTTCACTTGGAGATGGCTCCGGCATCTCGCCTGGATTCGGGTCTTCCGGTGTCTCCGTTGGATTCGGATCCTCTGTCGGTTCTGGCGTTTCCGGTACTTCTGGCTCCTCTGTGGAAGCGGCATTTTCATCCTGAGATGGTACGGACGGTTCTTCTGCTGGTGTCTCGGTTTCCTGTGTTTCTACAGCCGTAACAACGGCTTCTTCTGTGTTTCCGTTTTCCGTTTCACTTTGCATGGCCGGTGCATCCGCCTGATCTTTCTGCGTTTCCTGCACCGTTTTCGCTGTCTCCTCTGCATGCGCCGGTGCAGCCGAACCGAGAAGCATTCCGGCTGCCACGCCGAACGCTGTTACCGTTGTGCCAAATTTTTTCTTTGAAATCATATATGTTTTGCTCTCCTCTCTGCTGTTTGTCGATTTCTGCCTGCCATTTTCTGCTTTTGAGGCCGTTCGGATGAAATCACAAAAACGTATCGTTCCTGTAAAGTCTGGCCTCTTTTTTTGAAGATAAACCAAAAATGATATCATTTATTTTCATTGTGCAAAAATTTCACGTATTTTCTATATTGTATCACAGACAACAGCAGATGCAAAGAAACAAATCACATATTGAGGAATTTTTCTGTTTAACGCGTGAAATTGAGAGAGATTCTCTGTAAATTCTCAGGAACCGGACGGAATGCGGACCAGCAGCCGTTTTCCATTCTGCTCTGATACCGTCAGAACCGGAATATGTTTTTTGCGGAGCTGGTGCATGACCGGATAGGCCGCAAAGAGATCACCGCTGACACAGACAGCCTCCGGCTTTTCTTTTAACAGGTCCGACAGGTATTCCCGCAGGCGTATCTTCCATTCTGCTTTTTCAAGTGATGACACGGCATAACTGCCACAGATGTTCAGTTCCGGGGCCTCCAGCAGCGGTTTATGAAGAATAACTGCATGCTCCATGCCCGGCATCTGCCGCAAAAGCGCGTCATCCGCATCAATCGCATCGGTACCGATGTGGATCAGAACCGGTGCTTTTGGCATTCCCGTAAGGCTGATGCGACAGGCAGCGACGGCATCGTCAAGCGTTTCTGCGGTGAGAAGAAATCCTCCTTTGTGGCAGAAAGACACATCGGAAAGCCCCGTCGCTTCCTGCAGTGCTTCTTTTTCCAGACCAAGCCATGTTTCCGGAAAATCATACTTGTAATTGAATGAATTTTCTTTTCGAACCGGCTGCACGCAGTAACCGCCGCGGTTCGATGGGAATATCAGAAATGCAATTTCAGTCGCGGAAAGCTGTTTCTGACATGGAAAAAATTCCGACAGAATCAGAATCTTTTCATCCATTGTTCCTGCCTTTTTCTCCGCTGCGATCCGCTTCCTGTGTTCGGCAAGAAGAGCTGCAAACTGCTGCTCCGCCCGCTCATCCGCACGAAAACGCTCCCATTTATGTTCCAAAATCCGTCCGGCCACTGCCACCGCTTCCAGGAAAGCAGCATCGCTTCCGCTGTTATCATCCCATACCGGATTGAACATGCCGATCATACTGGCGAGTTCATTCTTTTCTCCTGTATTATCATTGAGATCGAGCGGCTGTACAAACTTCTCGTCAAACCGCGCGGCCATCTCCGGACTTAAAATTTCTGTGCCAAGTGCCTCCCATAAAAGGCCAAACGCCGCGTACGGAACCTGGTTTTCCCGGATCCGGCTGTCTTTCTGGTGATGGTCGTATTCTCCTCTTCCAATATCAAAAACAATCCCGTCAAAATCCTCCGGCACACGATTTCCGCGCTGGATGGTAAGCTGCGGATTAAAATGCAGAAGCAGTGCCGCAGAGAACACATCATCCGCATGAAATTTTCCGCCGTGCGTAAAAGCAGCGGCATGTTCTTTTTGTATCTGTTCTAATAATATCATAAAAGTCCAACTTCCTTTTTCTTAAGATCTGCTCTATTTTACTCTATCTGGCGGCTGTTTCGCAACGGTTCTATGTAAAGAAAAGCTTGAAAATTTCCTGGCGCGTATTTATTAAAAATCATTTCCGCAGTCTGCACACTTATCTACGAAAATTCTTTTGTGGGTATTTGGAAAATCAAAATGAGCGGCTCCTTTTCCAAGGTTCCGCTCATTTTGATTTTTCTTCCTTTCATACCTGAATCCGGTCTGCAGCTACATCACACATTGCAATCCGTTTTCCATCCATGCCAAGGATCAATCCACCGTTTATTCTCTGGATGACCTGTACGGTGCTGCCTTCTTTGATTTTACGGCTTCGGAGGAAATCCAGAACATCAGGGATTCCAAACATCCATTTGATGGTACAGATATCACCGGTTTTTTTCTTTGAAAGTGCCTGCATGGTATCCCTCCTTTTTACTTTTTCTATATTGTATTCCCTGAGGAAATATTTAGTCAATAAGAACAATTGGGATACGCTTCTAACTAAAGTTTGTGTGCAAAGCGCTAGAGTGTGTTTGAAAAAGGCTTTTCGTAGTCTGCATGTTCCACTTTGCGGTAGATTTTGTCTGAATGAAGGAGGCGTAGCGGGCTACGGCGACTGAATGAGGCAAAGTCTACCGCAAAGTGGGGCGTGCAGGCTGCGGAAATGGTTTTTCAAACACACTCTAGTTTTTCAATCAGAGAAAGAGTTTGATGCACGCGATCGCAATCGAAGCCACAGCCACGATCCGTTTCAGCAGCGTCTGGTTGATTTTCGTTGCATTTTTGCTTCCGGCAAAGACACCGATGCCATGTGCGACCAGAAGTACCGGTAAAAGCAAAAAGACTTCTTTGTTTCCGGCGGCCGCGATCAGATAGCCTGCCGCAGACGGTACGGCGATGAAAATCGAATCAAACAAGGAAATACCGACCGCGGTGTGCGCCGGAATACCGAGCAGTGTCAGAATCGGCATTACAAGCACCGGCCCGCCTGCACCGGAGGCGGCACAGACAGCACCGGTTACAGCACCAAGTACCAGGAAAAACGGAACGCTCTGGACTGCTTTTTTCTCTGTATTTCCCGGCTTGTCTTTCCGAAGCAGGATGGAAATTCCGGAGAGCAGAACAACGAGATATAGAATTATTTTCATCGTGTCCGCCGGAATCAGAAGGTTGATCTTGACACCGGCAAGCGCGCCGACAAAACTTCCGGCCGAAAGCACACCTGCCGTTTTCAGGTCAAGGTTCCCGCTCTTATAATAATTTACCGATCCCAGAATGCCGGAAATCAGAAATGCCGCAAAGCTGAGTGCCAGGGACGCGTAGGACGGCATATCCAGAAATCCGGCGTAGAACATCGGAAGCAGAAATCCTGCGATTCCCGTCAGGCCGATACAACCGCCGACCACGAAATTCAGAAGGATCATCAGAATCAGATTTAACATAACTATAGATTCTCCTTATGGTGTAATTTTTTCAGCTTGTTCAAAATACCGCTCTGCCTTAGCAAGAATCCGTGCTTCATCAAGAGTCTGCACGGCACGGTCTTTCATCAAAGTCTTCCCATGTACTACATTGTCGCAGACATCCGCTGCTGTCACGCACTCGAGCAGTGTATTGACAAGATTTCCGGTCGGATACAGATGCGGCTGGCGAAGCGAAATCGTGATAAAGTCCGCCTCTTTTCCAACAGCGATACTTCCGCCGTTTCATGCAGATAGTCATATCCGCCCTGTGTCGCCATGCGGAGGATTTTCGCTGCCGGCATGACTGCCGCCTCGCTGATACCGACACCGCGTCCGACGTTCATCACGGAACGGAAAATTTTCATCTCATTCCAGAGACTGAGTCCTCCATGCGCCGCGCCATCCGTTCCAAGGCCGACGGTGATGCCGCGCTGCAAAAGAGCCGGCGTATCCGGTACTCCTTTTCCACAGTTGCTGAACGGGCAGTGGCATGTTTTTACCTCATACTTCTTCAGCAGATCCTTCTCATTTTCCGAGAGCAGAATGCAGTGCGCCGCCAGAAAACGCTCATCCAGCACACCAAGCTTTTCCAGGTACTCGATTGGCCGCACTCCAAAACGCTGCAGAAAGAAATTGATCTCGTTCGGATATTCGTTCATATGCGCCTGCAGCAGGGCGCCACGCTCTTTCGCATGACCGGCTGCCTTTAAAATCAGCTCTTCTGTACAGCTGATCAAAGACCGAAGAGAATAGGCGACTTTTAAGTTCCCTTTTCCATGGTACGCGTCATACAGCGCATCTGTCTGCGCCACATTCTGATCGGCGGTATGGCGGATAACATCCGGCAGTGACGCATCATCCATGGTAGATGCAGATAACAGGCCACGCAGCCCGGACTGCAGATAGACATCTGCTGCGCTCTCCATAAAGTAGCTTCCTGCGTCCACAAACGACGTCGTTCCGGATTTGATCATCTCCAATGCCGCAAGTTCGGCACTAAGTTCCATCTTTTCCGGCGTCAGGGTACTCTCAAACGGCAGCATAATGCGCGTCCAGATCATCGGAAGCGCGTCGAGAATCTGTCCCTTTAAAAGCTGCTGCCCCGTGTGCATGTGGCTGTCGCAAAGACCGGGCATCAGAAGCTTTCTGCTTCCGTCAAGAAGCTCAGTTTCCTTATTTCCGGAGAGCGTTATTTCTTCTCCTTCCTGATACGGACGGATGGCAGAAATGATCCCGTTCTCTGTTTCGACGATCTGCCCTCTGGCGATTGTCATATCGTGCAGAAGCACAGAGGTATTCGTTACGATCAGTTTTCCCATAACTGGTTTCCTTTCTTTTTCTATAACAGCAGGAGCCTGCCTCATCCCATTTTCTGTCTGGGAAGAGCCGGGCTCTGTTTCTCTTGCGTAGTGTTTAAATCGTTCCTGTCAGCATCATGACAACCTGTGCAATCACAGCGGAACCGATAAAGGTTCCTGTCATAACAAAGACGCCGATCAGAATCATTTTCCATCCCTGTTTTGCGAAGGTTTTTACCTGGTCGCCGATGGAAATTCCGGCATACGCACCTACCATGGTAAGCGGAGCTGTAAAGTTAATTTTGCCGACTGCGTCGATCACAAACTGTCTTGCCGGTGAAATTGGAGATGCAGCAAGCAGGCCGAGAATGGAAACGTATGCTACAATCGGAAGCTTCAGCGGAATCAGTTTGCTTACCACAACACCGACACAAGAAATCGCCAGCAGAATCAGAATCCCCGGAAGAGAATCCAGAAAGTTTACCTGAAATCCAACCAGATTGGCAAGTCCGATTCCAAGACCGGACAGTAAAAATAAGAATCCCCATTCAATATATCTCATCGCTTATGCTTCCCCTTTCTTTTTTGCGGCACGTTTTTCTGCTCTTCTGTCTGCAAATTTTCCAAGCGTCGGTTCCAGTTTTCGATACAGGAAGTTGCAGAGCGGAATACCGACAAAAATAGCCATGTAAATTCCGTCGATACCGGAAATCGTTTCACTGGCGCTGGCAAGTGCAGAGATCTGGTTCGCCATCGTCGGATAAATCTCGGTCAGTGAAGCGGTGGCGCTCGCCATCATGATGCCGGCTCCAACGCCGGAGGCCATACCGAGAGCATACGGATGGAAAATATTCAACATTGCGATTACGGAAACCATAAATCCAAAATAGATGGTGCCGACCATACCGCCGACCACGTAAATGGAAAGGCTGCCACGCGCTTCCGGGGAATCCGGTCCGAACATATCGGTGATAAGAGCAAGGTTTGTTTCACGGTTGATCGAATGAGTGGCTCCGATCGCTTCCCGCTTTAAGCCGAGCAGAAGTGCCAGCGGCATTGCAAGAAGAATAGTTCCAAGGTTTCCGAACTCCTGTAACAGAAGTGCAGGACCAGCAGAAATGACCGTTTCAATGCTGGCTCCCGCATTGATGCCAAGCTTTGCAATAAACGGACAGATTGCCACAATAACGAGTTTTGATGCTGCTTTTACTTCCTTCGATTTTACGATTTTAGTCACCTGCGGACCGGACAGCACACCAAGAATCAATGCATAAAAAATCGGGAACAAAATAAAGTTTCCCGGTCCCAGCGGGATCTTGACCTGTCCGATGGAATCTGCGATCAGAATGAACACAAATGCCAGAACATAGATCTTCCACTCAGCCTGAATACGGCTTTTCAGTGATGAATACGCATACTTTTCCTTTTTCATAACATTCTCCTCCACCATTGCTCTTTTTATGGTTCATTTTTGTTCTGTCTTGCAGAACAAGATGTATTCTAGCGGATTCGCGGTATGAAAAAAAGGACATATGGGATGTTTTCGGGGAAATTTTTCTTCTTTTTTAGGATTTCTTTTCTTTTTTTGAAAAAGTCATAGTCAGACATTGCGTCCATGAAAAAAAATGTGATATACTCACCGCAGTAGATGTCTGACCGCAAAATGAGCTATGCCAGACGCAAAACTGGTTTTGTGATTGCACCAAGGAAAGAGAGTCGAGAAAATATGACACTAGAAGAACTGATCAAAGAAGTTCCGGCACTTGCCCCCTATTTCGAGCATATGCCGGAAGAACTGCATAACCGTTACACGATCCGTGTCTACCCGCCGGGAACGATTATTCACCAGAAAGATTATAAACTGGAAAAGTTTGGCATCATCGCCAAAGGAGAGCACCGCGTCATCAATGAATTTCAGAATGGCAATGTTTTCATGATCGAAAAGAACGAACCGATCGATTTTGTCGGAGAAGTGACGATCCTGGCCGGAATGGAAAAGACTTCGGTTACAATCGAAACACTGACCGAGACAACCGTTGTCTATTTTCCCCGGAAAGACTTCGAGGACTGGATTGTCAAAGATATTCAGCTTCTGCGGCTGGTCGCCCACAAAATTGCATACAAGCTGTACCGCTCCTCCTATAACCGCGGCGCACGACTCTTCTATCCGCCAAACTTCCTGCTGCTCGACTACATTCTAAAACAGGCGGCGCACCTTGGCATCGAGCGAAAAAAAGAAATCATAATTCAGAAAACGCGGCAGGAGCTCTACGAAGAATGCGGTATTACCGTAAAAACGCTGGGACGAACGATCAGCAAACTAAAAGAGGATGGCGTGATTTCCCTGAAAAAAGGGAAAATCGCCATGACGCTGGAGCAGTATCATCTGGCGCAGAATACGATTCATCACTATGTTAATTATTAAAGCGTGCTGGAAAAATATTTCTCATTACGTTCTCCACTATTTCTTTAGATTAAGAAAGACCCTGCATACGCAGAGCCTTTCTTACATTTTCTTTCGAGGACTAACCCTTGATACAAAAATATGTCAATCCCAAATGCATTACTTCAGAAAGAGTTGACATATTTTATCTGGCATAGCACATGTGACTGCATCCATTTGGAAAAAGCTCTGCTTTCATCGCTCGGATATATTCTTCTTCCGTAGAAGAATCCTCCAGAATCTCCAGCGTGCGGCGCAGATTTCGGATATCACGCTCCATAAAATCGGTATAATTTCCCCGGCCTACCAGCTTCAGATGAGTGATTCCGGCATCGGAAAGCTGTTTTAATGTACACAGGCCGCAGCCGGTTGCGCCGCAGAGATAGCCATCATCTGATATTGGATCCGTCGTTTCCGATGCAGCATCATTTTCTAATGCCAAATCCCTTTCTAATTCAGGATCATTTTTCAATACAGAATCCTCTTTCGGAACTGAAACTCTCTTGTCCGGCGCTATATCCTTTTCCAAAAAGTTTTCTGAAAAACATCTGTTGGCACATGACACCGGTTTTCTCCAGTAAGGAACCCGGCAAAGATATCCCATTTCATCGCAGTGCAGGGAATTGCAGAAAGCACCACTGAACTGGCACAGTTCATTCAAAGCAAATGCCTCGAACTCCGTTGGATAAGTCCATTCTTTTCGAGCGGCTTCTTTCTGCGCAGTTATATGCCGAATCACTGCACGCATTTCCGAGATCGTATTTTTGCGCTGGAAAATGATCCTCTTCGGGTATTCTTTCGCAAAAACCTCTGTCATCGCAGAATTCACCGTTCCCAAATCCCCACTCAGATGCACCTCACAGTCGATCTTTTCTTTTCGCAGGTACACAAGCAGCGCGGGATCCGCAAGAATATAACTGTCAAACCCTATGCTGCGGCACTGTTGGATGATCTGCGTAATTTCTTCATACTGCTCCGGCCGGTAATACAGTGAATTAAACGTCAAATGCACCGGCTTCTGATATTTCTGCACCATATTAGCCAGAATTTCCAGTTCACTGAACGATCCGATTTGTACATTATAGTTTAAGACCTCTCTCCGATTCAGCGGCAGAACCGTTCCGTATTTTTCTGACCAGGAAAATGGAACGTAACCGCAGAACAGCTCGTCTGCACCGGCGCGGACGTAACGGGGATAGTCATCAATGGAGCCGAGGCCTGATGTGATTTTCATAAGTTAAATCCTTTCGCTTGCGCCTCATTCAAATTCAATCTCTTCCTCCGCCTTAGCATACAAATCCAGCTGATTTTCAATATCAAGTCTCTGAACCAGCCAACCTCTTGCAAGACACATCTTCACAAAATCGTCTATACGATTTACTCCATTCATCTCTCTGAATAACTGAGAAATTTTGCAGCAAAAACTTTCTCCAATAAGGATTCATACGAATTTTCTTTTGTAATCCAACACCATCCAAAATGGTATAGAAAAGATTCTCATCTCCAGATAACTTTGCCATGTATGCAATGAGTCTACTGTGTTTATCGTTCTTAATATACGACAGTTCCTCTTCCATTCCTTCAACATCAAAAAATGGATATAAAAGTTTATATGGGACATAGTCTGTCAATCTAGTTTTATCTCTTTTTAATTCCTTTTCACATTCACTTATAGCTTGCTTTAATTCTTCTTTTGACGGATTCTGAGATAAATCTGACACAGTATTGTTTAATGTGTTAATGGCATGTTCCAGAAAATTTGCTGCATTTCCATTAACTGTCGGACCAAGTCGAAGATGATAATGCGTCACTGTATGCCAAGCTTCACAGATCATCTCATCTATTACATTCTCAAATGAAAGATCTTCTTCTGATGTCTTCGTTAGGTTTAATATTGCTTCAAACCAGTAAAATTTATAGCTTTGTGCTTTATTATTAAACATACGGGCAAACTTGTCTGTATCCAAATTATTCTCATATACTAAGTCTAGATGCAATTTATGATCCATATTGCCCCTTCTTTCCTAACTCTTTATTTGCTTTGCAATTTCCAATAGTGCCTTGAAATTATGAAGCGCATCTTCCTTATCAGTATTAGGCCCCCAGCTAATTCTTATAGAGCTTTCGATTTGTTCTGTTGCAATCCCCATTGCAACCAACACATAGCTCGGGGAATAGCTTTTTGATGTGCACGCTGACCCATTTGATACTCCACAAAACTGTTTTGTCGATATCATAAGAGCCTCCGATGACACTCCATCAATACATATATTCAATGTACTTGGGACACAATAGTTCTGTTCTCCATTAAAGTGATATTGTATGCCAGATTCATCAAGCACCGTTAACAGTTCATTTTTAAGATCTTGGGAATGTTTAATATTCCTTTGATATTCAGATTCAGCTATTTCACATGCCTTTCCACATCCCGCAACCAATGCAACAGGTAGTGTTCCCGGACGGATGCCTCGTTCCTGCTGCCCACCATATAAAATTGCTTTCACCGGAGGAAATTTGTATGATTTTTTTCGTAGTACCAGAACACCAACACCCTGCGGTCCCATCAATTTATGTGCGCTAAAAGAAAGCATGTCATATTTTATGCTTCTGATCTCTTCTACCAATTTTCCACAACTTTGCGTTGCGTCTATATGAAAAAGGATCCCTCTTTCTTGCAGTTTTTCGCCGATTTCTTTCACTGGCTGAATAATACCAGTTTCATTATTTACATGCATTACGCTTACAAGAAGAGTATTGTCTTTAACCTTTTCCAAAATCTTTTCTTCGCTCACTCGTCCTGTTAAATCAGGAGAAACAATGTCTACGTCAAATCCTTCCGACTCAAGATGCTTTACTGTCTCCAACACCGCCTTGTGCTCAATAGCAGTAGTAATAATATGCTTTCTGTTACTTTTTTCCGCATACTCTTTAAGTCCTTGAATTGCGATATTATTGCTTTCTGTCGCACCGCTAGTAAAAAAAATTTCATCCGGTTTAACCTGCAGCAGACTTGCAACTTGCTTCCTTGCATTTTCAACAATACTACGTGCATTCTCACCAAAATTATGTGTCCGACTATCAGCGTTACCCACACTATTTTTATACACTTCGACCATCAGATCCAAAACTCTTTCATCAATCGGAGCCGAGGCATTATAATCTAAGTACACACTCATATCTATTTCTCCTTTATTGCAAGTTTTGCCAAATCTTCCGCTTTTTTAATGAATCCTGTTCCACACAGATGCGCAATTCCTCTTTCTAAATTCAGATGAAAATATTTTGCCACAGTATCGTCATCGGTAGGAAGATTCATCTTAATGCACCAAGCTTTCACTAAAGCCTCATATATTTCATAATATTCTCCGCCAAATGTGAACCAAGACATTTCCAAATTACTATCAGCCACAATAGGAATATCTGTAGGCAATGTCTTCTCACTTAATGAATAGCAAAGAGCCCACCTACAAAGAATATTCCAATTTTTTATTCCCGTTTTCCCTTTTAATCGGGACAATTGATCTTTTGCCTGTTGTGACAGGCGTACTTGTTTCAGTATCATAATTTTGCTCCAATCAAATAACCTCTCTCGATAGAGTGCTCTTTGAATTTTCATCATAGTTAAGTGTAAACTCATCCCCTATATTTTCTTTCATCAACTGATAATACCCTGCATCTATTTCTGAATCTGTTGATAAAATAATAGTCTGTTCTCCAGCATTTGGAAAATATGTTGTAATCAACGCTGTTCGATGTAATGAATCCAATCTTGACAATGGCGTATCAATTATTACCGGCAACTTTTTCTTTGAGCATAGTGCTAATGCCCAGAGAATCGAAATAACCATAAGTTGTTGCTCGCCTGCTGATAATGAGTCTTTCGGAACCTCCGCACCATTTTCAGATAAATACCTAAGATCTAAAGATTCCGGATCCATTACTATCGTTTGAATTAAATTTTTCTTATTGGCTAGTTTCAAATAGCAATCAGTAATTGTTGCAGCCAATATATTTGTTTTCCTCTTTTGCAACTCAATCCGGTATTTTTCAATAACATTCAATGCAATATTGGAATACTTTATAATTCTATCCGAACTATCTTTAAGTTCTGCAGTTGATAAATACGCTTCAATATACTTGCCAAATTCTGAGGTTGCAGTCATCACTCGTGAATTTGCTGCACCACGTCTTTGTTCCAGTTCAGCAATCTTTACCTGATCATCGATAATCGCCTGCTCTGCTGCTTTTATTTTCTTATGAATATTCTTCAGTTCTTTATCATTAATATCCAGCATTAAATAACTATCAAACTCACTGATTTGCTTCACTAATTTTTTCTTTTTCTTTATAATTATCTTCGTTTCATCCGCAGTATTCTTCAATACTCCTTCAACTAAATTATTAGTTTGAAATAGAGCTTGTTCCGATAAACCATACACTGTTTCGATCTGATTATCTTCTGTATGTTTTTTTACATATTCTATGAAATCTATTCCTGCTTTTTTATCTCCTAAATACTCTACAGCAAAATCCTCAAAAATATTATCCAACTGGAGCACCGCCTCTTGCATAATCGAGTCTGTATGCTCATCCGTCGCTTGCAACTTAATTTCAACCACTAAATCTTCAACCAGCAACATTGGCAATGCATCTGCCATCAATTCATGTAGTCTATCTTCTACGTTTGATAGTTCGGCCATTAAATCAGCTCTCTTTTTTAATGTTTCCTGTCTCTTTTCAACTGCATCTCCACCCTTCGCTGTATACAACTGATGTAATGCCTCTAACGAATCGTTATCCTTGATAAGCTTTTGATTCATTTTTTCTATTTCGGCATCAATAGTAGTTAGAGCTTCTATTGCCGATTCCTTTTCCTCACGCAATACCTGAATTTCCTCTACGGATTTTTTCTCACTTCCGATTTTGTCTACTTTTTTTAAGTTACGCAGAATATCATTACTCAACACGTCAAGAACTGATATACCAAGCATGGAGCGAATGGAATTTTTCAATTGTATATTCGTATTATCAACCGCTAACTCAGCTATTTTTTCTCCGTCAAAAAAGAAGAAACTAGATAAGGCACTTGGCAAAATATTCTCAACAAACATCGGCCAATTGTTGGTCAAGAATTCATTATACGTCCCATCCTTATATACAAGTATCTGCTCTTTAGTTCGTTTACTAACGGCATCCCACTCTCTTCTTACGATATAATTTTCTTTTATCTCGTTATTAATTTCAAATTCAAGTTCTACACTACAGGTTTGATCGTCTGATCCTCTATTAACAAAAGATCTTAAATATTGTATGTATGATCTCTGTTTACTTTCCGAATATGCAAAAGAATTAGAACCATATAATGCCAGTAGAACAGCCTCCAAAAAAGTTGTTTTACCCCTTCCATTCATACCGCCTATTAAAACCACCGGTTTGTTTCCTTCAAAAATAAATTCATTATCTCCGGCGTATACACCAAAATTATGTAATTGAAGCTTTTTTATTATCATAAGTTATTCTTCCTCGTCATCTTCAAATTCAGATTCAAGCGGTTGGTAATCCAAAAACTTCTCATTATATTTACCACCATGTTCTTTTCTACGACTCATCATGTCTGAATAAAATTGAGTTGCATCATCCTCATCTTTATAGAAAGTCTTGCTTATTGTATTATTAATGTCGTCAAGGATTCCTTTTCTCTGGTTTACTCCTGATGCTTTGTTCTCCAAATCTATTAACGTATACATCATTTCAAAAGCTAATTTTTCATCTGGATACATCTCTTGACAAACTCTTTGCAATATTTCCCATTCTTCATATTCAAAATTTTCATTATGAATCCACTTTGGATCTTCAAATTGCTTTCCCATTACACGCTCATATATTCTCGGTAATGCATCATCAAATTCATGTTTGTCGTTTACCCATATTCTGCGAATAGCCATTAGTTCTGGCATTCTAATAAGCTCAAGTTCACGAAATTCTTCAGGGCCATTTTCATTTATATCTTTCTGAATACTTAATAATCGTTCAAGCCATTGTTCTCTGAACTCTTTCTTATATGGTCCATGAAAAAGCTTTCCATAATTTCCCTGCAAGTTACCTTTCATTCGCCGAAAACTTCTTCTCTCTCGATCGCCATCTTCATTTCCAAATTCATTTCTAAACTCGAGAAGCGGAGTCATCCACTCTTTCTCTTGATCATTTGCTATCATTGCTTCCATAGATTTGTCTTTTTCGACCATTGTACACACCCAACATCCAAATCTACTTTTGCCACACGATGGAGCAGATTTGTCTACCTGCAAAGGACATTCATTATCAGCTGTAGCTCCTCGATACATGGTCATAAGATCCATATTAGAATAACCCCATGGATTTTTATACTGCATCAGGAATGCCCAAACATCATCATCTGTCCAATCTTCCATTGGAGAGAATACCAATTCGTTTGCAAGCGTTGGATTTGGACTCAACAATTCTCTAACTCTCTTTTTTTCAAGATTGGTCATGGTTCTATTTCGTCTTGAGCTTTCTTGCTTTCTTGTTCCAAGAACCAGAATCACTTCACCATGCTCAGCTATTTTATTCTTAATGAAGTCATTTACTGGCTGAATCTTCAATCGATCTGTACACCAACGATATTTCATTCTTGGATACGGATATCCTCTTCCTATCAAATTCACCCAAAAAGTATTATTGTAATCGGGGATCAATCGTTCTGGAACAAAAGGAAGCTTCTTTTTATCAGCTTCTATCCTCATATGTTCTAATGATTTCTCTACCCACTTTGATACCACCGGTGATTCCACCAATGTGTCTGTATTCATAATATGAATCGGCTTATTTCTTTCCTCTACTGGGAGTTTTTCCATTGCCATCCATACAAGCTGAACAGCTGCAGTACTATCCTTACCGCCGGAATAACCTATCATCCACGGGATATCATCTGCTAAATATAGATTCTGTATTGTGACGATCAATCCGTCTATTCGTTCTTTCGCAATTGCCATATTATTGTCCCTACTCTTCGATTATTTTTTTCAATGCCTCTTCTGCATTTAATTCTTCTTGTGATAATGGTATTCCTATCTGCTGTTTAATAACATTTGCAATTAGTAATGCTGCTTTTTTATTAGTAATAATACGTCCATTTTTACCAACCGCACGCATATACCATTGTCTTGCATTTCGGCTCCAATTTATTTTTTCGATATTAGCCATTGTTTTTTCCATTTCATTCTGATGTAAATATAAATAACTTCCAACCCTGCCAAACGCCTGAATTACAATGCTTTGCGTTGCAATAAAATTCTCTCTAAGATCGACTTTCGTAATTTCTCTGTTTTGTAATTCCTGCCACAATTTCATATGTTTTGCTACCAGTGTCCAGAAGTTCAAAAGGAAGTGCTCGCTTTCACTCACATCATTTCTACCCACAATACTCTTATTGGCTGTGTAAAAAGTATTTAATGTAAAAAGACTCGACGAATATTTTCCTAAAATATCCTTTTCTTTATCTGTATAGGTATTCAAAAATTCAATATTCCAAATAACATTTCTCGTAACAACAGCCATTTCATCCCTAGAGTCATACAATTCTGAAATAGAATTTGATGTCTTTACTGCATTTTTATTAAGATCAGTAAATATCTGCTGACTCCGTTTCAAACCCTGATCAGAATAAAAAACAATTGAAATGGTTTCTTCTTCAAGTGAAGAATCCTCTTCTAGCGCAGCTAAAATAGCTGATTTTCTGTGCTGTCCGTCATTTATTAAAAAATGGGCATCCATAGAAACTTCTAAAACACCTGCATCTGCATTTTGACTGCTAGGCTCATAAGAGAACATACCATCAATGGATGCTGCCAATGCCGAGAATACATAGGAATCCCTATTATCCAATATATATTTGCTGA
Source organism: Blautia sp. OF09-25XD (assembly GCF_003482095.1). Classification (NCBI taxonomy): domain Bacteria; kingdom Bacillati; phylum Bacillota; class Clostridia; order Lachnospirales; family Lachnospiraceae; genus Blautia; species Blautia sp. OF09-25XD. The sequence goes on along the minus strand of NZ_QUMG01000009.1, from coordinate 95,629 downwards.
TAATTGGAATTCTGGCTTCATTTAACTTTCTTTGTGCTCGATACTCCGGCAACACAAATTCTTCTTCATCTACCGGAAACAATTTAGACAACATTTTTAATGGAACCATTGCTATATAATATTCCGTCCCGGCTTGAAGTCCTCTAACTACAGGAAATCTATATACAAAATCCATAACTCCTCCATAAAGCGAAAATAAGGATATACTTAGTAAGCGCTTTTTAATTCGATGACTTGCTCTAGCTTGAAATAACCTTCATAATTATAGCTAGGAAATGCAAGCATTTTACTCTCTAATCAATGCTGGAAATGCGAGCGTTTCACTTCACCTCTTATGAAGGAGCAACAGAATGAGAAAACCACGGATATCAGCGAAAGAACAATACCAATTGATCATGCAGTGCCGCCAGAGCGGTCTTTCTGATCACCAGTGGTGCTTGGAACACGATATCCACCCAGGAACTTTTTATAACTGGGTGCGGCGTCTGCGCCAGAATCCTGATCTTATTATTCCGGAGAAAACGGAACCTCAGAACAGATCAGTACCCAGGCAGGAAGTTGTAAAAGTAGAACTGACATCAGCGGAGCCGCCTTCGCTTTGTCAGGAAACATATCCAAGTCCCATTTGCGGAACTTCAGATGCTATGGAACTTTCTTTTCATGGCATTACTCTGCGGATTCCAAATGGGACGGATCCCCAGCTGCTTGTTCATCTGCTGTCTGCATGGAAGGAGCTTCCATGTTAGGTGATATCACAGCCGCCGATGAACTCTACATTATAACCGGTTACACCGATATGCGGAAATCAATCGACGGATTGTGTGCTATCGTTGAAAAGCAGCTCCATATGGATCCCCGCAGAAAAGCCTTGTATCTCTTTTGTGGGAAGAGATGTGACCGCGTAAAGGCTTTACTTTGGGAATCCGATGGGTTTGTACTTCTTTATAAACGCATCGAGGTACAGGGGCGGTTCCGCTGGCCCCGTAACAGTACGGAAGTAAGACAGCTCACCTGGCAGCAATTCAACTGGCTGATGTCTGGGCTGGAGATTGAACAGCCAAAAGCGTTCCGACCGCCGGACTGATCTGAAAACCGGCTGGAACAACCGGATTTTCTGCTTCTTTTCTCACCGGTTTTATGTTAAAATAAGACCAGAAGACAAAGGAGGCAGGGATGATGGCAGGCAGCGCGGCAGAGATCAAACTCCTGGAATACAAGGATACCATAACCCAACTGAATACACTGCTCACAGCACAGACAGAACTCAACCGTTCCCTGCAGAAAACTGTGAAAGATCTGCGTCAGGATAACAAAAACCTGATGGAACAGATCGATTACCTGACGAAAAAGCTTTTCGGCACTTCCAGTGAAAAAAGCAAAGACATCGAAGGTCAGCTGTGTCTGTTTGATGAAGCGGAACAGGCGGCTGATCCACAGGAGACAGAAGAAAGCACCGCTGTCACAGTCCCAGAACATCAGCGAAAAGCAAGGCGCACCCACGAAGAGCTGTTCAAAGGAATTCCTTCCCGCGATGAAGTTCTGGAACTCCCGGAGGCAGAACAGCTGTGCCCGGTATGCGGAAGCAGGCTGGAAGCCATCGGGAAAGAATTCGTACGTCATGAATTCCGTTTTACTCCGGCAAAAGGCGAGGTAGTAAATATTTATCGGACTACCTATAAGTGTCCGGAATGTACGGAAAAAGAGGAACTGGCAGACAGCCCTGCTTTTGTAAAAGCCGAGGTCCCTGAAGCTCTGATCCCGAACAGTTATGTATCACCATCTGCAGCTGCATGGGTCATGTACCAGAAGTTTGCCAATGCAATGCCCCTGTACCGCCAGGAACAGGACTGGAAGCAGCTTGGTGTCGGTTTCAAGCGGGCAGCTTTAGCAAACTGGATCATCTACTGCGCACAGAATTACTTCCGTCCAATGTATGACTACTTTCATCGTACACTGCTTGCCAGAAAGTATCTGATGGCAGATGAAACACGGATCCAGGTATTGAAAGAACCCGGCAGAAATCCGGAAACAGAATCGTTCATGTGGCTGTTCCGCTCAGGGGAAGATGGGCTTGCGCCGATCATTCTTTTCCATTACACAGAGACTCGCGCAAAGTACAACGCAGCCGCATTCCTGGATGGCTTCCAAGGCGGATACCTGGAAACAGATGGATACCAAGGATACAATGATCTGCCCGGTGTAAAGCGGTGTTCCTGTTGGGCGCACATGAGAAGATACTTTGTGGATGCTGTTCCCAAGGGAAAAGAGTTTGATTACAGCAATGCTACCGTCCAGGGCATCCAGTTCTGCACGAAGCTGTTTGATTATGAACGGATCGCTGCCGAACGAAAAATGGATCCGGACCATCGAAAGGCATACCGTCTGCAGAAAGAAAAACCAGTACTCGATGCATTCTGGGAATGGCTGGAACAACAACGTCCCCACCGTGGAACCCGCTTCGAGAAAGCGGTGAACTATGCCCAAAATCGAAAAGAGTCGCTGATGATGTATCTGGAAGATGGCCATTGCAGTTTTTCCAATAACTTAAGTGAGAATGCGATCCGTCCATTTACCGTTGGTCGAAAGAACTGGTTATTCAGTTCCAGTTCAAAAGGTGCTGAAGCGAGCGCTCTTACCTACACAATGGTAGAGATGGCAAAAGCTAATGGTTTGAATGTTTACCGCTACCTGGAATATCTGCTGGAACATCGGCCCAATGCCAAAATGACGGATGAACAGTTATCCGAATTGGCACCGTGGAGTGACAGTGTGAAAGCGAGTTGCCAGAAATAATAAATGTAGTAAAATGCTTGCGTCTAGTAATGGCGCAAGTATTTGTTTTATCTGACGCTAGAATATAAAGCTCTTACTATACTTAAGTACCTACTTAAGTATATCCCATATGTATCATTCTGTCAACAAGTGCCGTTTTTACTCAGAGATTTCGCTTTTAGCAACGCATATTTATAAGTAGCCCCTTTTCTGTATTCACTTTTCCTTTTTTCCTCACAGACAGAACCATTATGCACAAAATTCCCCCTTTTCTGTTTGGAACCGTTTTACCTATTTCTTTTTCCTTTTATACAGCATATTCTATCCACCTTTTTCATACAAAATATCCTTTACTTTTTCTATCAGCAGTTCATCACAGAACTTTCGGCTTACACTCTTTCGGCTGATTCCGCTTCCTTCAAACGTTTGGACCCGTCGATACACATACAGTTCTCTCATGTTGAAACCTATGATCATCAGGTTAAATATAACTTCTGTCGCTGTGTGACAATAACAGTGCTTCGCGTGATAATACGTTTTTAACTGATGAAATCCATTCTCTTCAATATCCCATCTGCGCTTCATCATCTCCACAAGATTCGGTAGTCCGCATGTTCCAGCGTAGTCACAAGCCACATCCAGCATTCGCTTTCCTTTCCTTTTTCTTCCCATTTTTCGCGATATCGGACCACACGGAGTTTATGCGGGCTGCCAGCTATCTCAAATCCGGAAAGATCCCAGACTTCAACCCTCTTTTTTCCTATGTTAAAACTCTTTTTTCTCCCCTCATCCCTCTGGAACATACTTTCCGCATCCTGAAACAAAAGCCTTCTTTCATCTTTAAGCCGGATCACGGTTTCCATACCGCATTCCTTCAAAGCATTGATAAACGGCGCATTCAAGTACAGCGCATCTGCCACAATTACATCCGCAAAATGACCATGCCTTTTCTTTAAACGCCGAATAAGTCTCTTTGCACCTGTCAGTTCCCCTTCATCTTTTCCAGATCCATCCACCGGTTTCAGCATTTCCTGTCCAAAGATTACATGGGGTGGTTTTCCTACTGTCATACATACCACACTCCGATGAAAGTATTCTGTTTTACCAGCCCCATTCTTCCTGCTCAGGCATTCTGGACAGGATTTTTTTGTACTGCTGAACAATTCCACACCATCTATGCCTGCTACTACATAGCCGCCTATGGTTCCTTCCCGAAATACACGGTTACGTTTTATAATATCAACCGTTTGAGCATGAATTTCCTCGATTTCTTTTGGATCTATTCGTGAAAGAAGATCTCTGACCGCATCGACTTTTGGGATTTTTCCACGGATACAGTTTTTCAGCCGTCTACCCATACTTTCGGGCGCTGAAAAGACAGTATGAAAGCTTTCGTACTGCAGTATCAGAAAAATCAATACAGGCATAACAAGGTTAAACAACGGAATAGATTTTCTCTTTCTTTCATCCGATAACCCCTTGATTTTTTGCGGAATTTTGTATACACTTTTCATATAAGTTAGCAGTTTCTTCAATGCTAATTTTTCATTAAGGACACCTTCTTTCGTTTTTATGTTGTGGTAACATAATTATACAATAAAAGGTGTCCTTTTTGGTTGTTTATCCAGAAAAAACAGTAATTTTTCTTTCAATAAGGGAATTCCCCATTCTGCTGGATGCGCTCTCGGCAAAACGGGAATATTATTTTCTAAAAGCGAAATCTCTGGTTTTTACTTTGCTTTCACAAATGATATTCTTATTTTTCTTTCTAACTGTTCATCCCGAATCCAAGCTAATACTTTGTCATTTAAGTCTTGTAATGTTGCCCTACCAGAATTTGTATTCTGTAGAAATGCTATTATTTCGTCATCTAATCCCAACTCCATTATTAGATAATCAGCCTCATTTAGACCATTATGCATTGTTTTATATCTTTCTACATCCAAGTCCCAATTCTCTGCAGGTTGAATTTTTTGCAAACATCTTCCAACATTATCCGGATCTATCCCTCTGATAGCCTCCAAAGTACTGACTGTAGCACTTGTCAAATCCGCATATTGCTTCGACCATTCTTTTTTCATACTACTTTGAAGGGTCTTAAATGTATTATCTGCATTTATAATACCGTCCGGTGAAGCCAAACCAGAGGCAACAATTTGTTCTAAAACATTCATTAGCTCAGATATTGACATCAAAATTTCATGATTCTTTGGCACGCTAAGATCAGTATATAAATACACCATTACATCTACAAAATGATTTGCCTGGGTAAGTAATAAACGATACTTAGTGTCCGCATTATCCTGCATGGCTTTATTATTTTTTATTGCAGTTTTTTTCTGAAGATCCTGCATAGCTTTTGTCGTTGTAACTAAATCATCAAAGATCATACCTTCACCATCCCTTCAATCTTTTGTCTACTTTGATTAATACTTACCAGTTCTGCAGAATATCTATTATTATCAGCAGAATCTTCACCATCCGGTCCTAATGCGGCTTTTTTATTTGCAATGATTGTTTTCGCTTTCGCTATCTCGGTTTCAAGGGCATCTATAACATTGATTAACCGATTTATAGTTGTAACAGGATCCCCAGAAAATGCCATTATAATGGTTAACGGATCATCTTCATCTAGCACCGCAGCAATATCCGAAATAGCTTTTTCAAGAATTGACACCTTCTTAATTCCATCTAGCGAAATCTCTTTCACATTAACCTGCGCTTTATTGGCTTCCTCATAAAATTTTTTTACTCTAGAAATAAATTCTGTTAATTCATCTTCTCCTATCTCATTGTCTCCAAATGCATCATATATTCTCTGAAGCTTAGCTTTTCCATTTTCCAATTCAGATTTAGCAACACTTTCAATACGTTCCTCTATATCATTTAAGAAGGTATATGCATCTCTACGTTGTTTAATCCTATCGTCGTTTTGTTTTTCTTCAGGCTCAATGATAAGCCGGCTTTTCTTAACCTTTCCAAAAACTTTTGAAAGAGCAATTGCATCCAGAACGACATTCGTACTTGCGCCACCCTGCCCTATGTTAAAATATCTTCTCACTGTCTGTTGATTATTTACATCTGCACTCTTTTGAGACATTACACTAACTAAAGATTTCCATTCACTGCAATGTGAATTTGATGTTGCTTTATTGGGCTTGCTTGCAAGTAAGGTCTGCAAATTAAAATTTTTTAAACTTTTTTCTCTAAATTCACCTGCAAGGATAGTCCGATATATTTCCGCTGCCACAGCCGCCTCAATATATTTTGTTTCAATTCCGCTTTTGTACTCTGATACCTTTGTTACCAACGTTTTCTTAATAGATTCTGTCCATGTCGTAATCAAATATGCATCAAAATCTGCGTCCGGATAATTCCAACTTTTATTTCCATATTCTTTCCAACGAATAAAAGCAAGAATAATATTTATACTATTCCAATTGGCAGGCAAAACATAGAGCCCTTCCTTTTTAGTTTGACCTTCAAGCGCTACCAAAAGCACTGCAGAATCTTTAACTTTTCTTGCATTATCCATCGTTATTCCTTCTACCTGCCAGTTAATTGCAGTAAACAGATAGTCTGGAATCTCATCATATATTGCCGAATGCACCGTTCCCGCTGCTCCTACCGTAGCAGAAATATCAATTTTCTTTTCATTCGTCCATTTTGTAAGTAGCGTATTAGCATCATTGACCTTTTTAATCTTTGCTGCAGAAACGACAATTTCACTTGCATCAATACTAACTTCAGATGTAACTTTGGGTGTTATAGCATTGTTTGAGGCTTTCTTTTGAGGTGAAGTTTTTGGTGCTTCAACCTTATCCATCTGCAAAACTGGAAAACTAAAATCATCATACATATCTTTGCTAATTGCTGAAATATATATTTTTCCGTTTTCTTCGTATTGATCCGGGCTTCCATTTCCCCATACGCTCATAAACTTAAGTAATCTATCCGCTGCATCCTGGTCGTCTAATTGCGAATGAATTCTAAAACTTAGCGTAGTATTCACATTTACAATCTTAACATCTATGCTCGGAAAATTTTCTTTATTAAAAATAGCATCACGAACAACCGGTTCAATAATATCACGGATAATATATCTTGGTGTCTGATGTCCTTTTTCTAACACATTATTATAAAAATACAGAATACTGTTCTTAGTAAACGGATAAATATTTATCTTTTTCCCATGTCCAACATTGATATATTCCCAATTTTTTCCTTCAACAACATCATGAATAGGATAATCCTCTGGATTAGCATGACCATTTACCCAATCAGATATAATATCTTCATTAAGGGACATTGTATTCACGTATCTAGCAACAAATTCATACAGTCCATCTTCATCAAGAACATCACTCGGAATATAAACATATTTTGTAATTCTATCCTTATGATTATCCTTAAAATTATGTTGTAAATAGTTATTTGTAGTACCTACAACAGATGAAATTCTACAAAGACTCTCTCCATCTCTTTTACCTGTATGTTCTTCAATTAATGCATCAAGCAATGCAGTATCTACTCCAGTAAAAGAAGTTACATCCTCAATAAAAAGAGTTAACTTCTTATCTAATCTGAAGAGTTCCTTTCGAATATCTAAAAATATTTGTTTAAAATCTCCCGGCTCAATGCCCGCACATCTTTGAATGACATCATTTCTAAACTGGTTCAAATAATCTGCAATCCTCTTCGCTGTAGTTGCTCCTTTTTCATCAGATAAAAGTTCTAACGCCAATCTTTCCGCTTTTCGATCACCACCAGCACGCTGAATGCTCTCATATAAATCTTGGGAAACTAAAAAGTCTTCTTTTTCAAATTGCGCAATTGTATCTCTATCAACCGTTGAATGCTCTGCTATCTTAGAATACATTCTTTCGATTGGACCATTTTTTCTTAATAGAAAATCATGCACAATTTCGTTATTAAGAAAAGCCACTACCTTTCTTTTCATCACATTCCCCAATAGAATATCATGGTCATCCAAATCATGGTCGACTTCAATGATAAAATTGTGATAGATCAAGTCTTTTAACTTATTTTCTTCAACGGAAATCGATGCTTTCACCAAGCGCTCGTATATTTCCTTATTACTGATTCCTTGCACTTCCGGTTTTTCCAGTAATTGCCGGATTGTTCCCTTTAAAGTATTATCACTACGCCTAATAAACAGTACTACTTCATCTTTAGGTTTACTCTGTTCATAACGTGCTGCAAACCATCTGATCAAATGAGATTTTCCTGTACCACTTTGTCCGTATATAGCTATAAATTGATGTCTATCTTCCGGATTAAGGATATACTTTTTAAAAATATCCTCTTCCGAAAAAGACTTTCCACCTGTTGGAGCGATATCAAATTTTTCTAAAACTTTTAATTTTTTTATCGCTACGTGGGTTGCCAGGAAATCTCCTTCAGATGTAGTAATAGAGTCCGGTCTAGCTACATATGATATTCTCTCTTTTGCTATTTTAGAATTCATAAATCAACCTCTCTTTACATAATGGTAATATGTGTAATCGTCGAATCATTCGAATAAGCTTTCAAAGGATACAATGTCCACATGTCTTCTTGATCATGAATGTGTTCCATCTTTATTTTCCCCGCATCCTGTAATGTTCTTAGACCATTTGATACTCCATAGTTGAATTTTTTAGCTGCAATGTCTGACATAACAATATTTGCCATAGGCGTAATTGCATCTACAAATTCACTTACCGAATACATTCTTTTCTTTTCTAGATTCGTGGAACTGATCACATCTTCCAAAAAAACATTGGCGTTTGGAATTACGAACATTTCTTGTAAATATCCAAAGCCTAAAATGACGCCCAAAATCTCCATGCTCTCATAGCTACCGCATCTACCGGCACACCAGTCATTTCGCTAAACATCGGACCTAAATTTGCAATGTTCTTATCCTCCTTGAAAATGTCATTTCCCTTATCGAAATACGCATTTGTAACCAAATAGAATTGTCCTGTATCATACAACTCCAAATGAGAGTTTATATACATCCTCATTGATTCTATATTTTTTACGATCTTTGGATCAACTGCCAGAGAAATAAGATCATCCGATATTGTAACGAGACCTAATTCTTCAGCTGCATTTTTATAATCATTAAAATATACCGACCCGTTCCCTAAAAATTCTGGTTCCATTTTGTTTTTCAATTCACTTGAATATATGGATCCTTTTTCAACGATTTTGCACAACGCAAATACTCTTTCCGGAATTGCAGTTGTAACCATTTTTTCTTTAAACATTATCGTTCCTTTCTATGTGTAGACTATGTTAGGTTGCAAGCTTGGTCCATCCACAAGTTCAACAAGTGTCTTTCCCGCTTGAACAATATACACATCTTTCTCAACTATATGAACAATCTTAGTTGAAGCTCTTCCACATAAGTTATTCTTAACAATCACATATTGTTCCCCTATTTCATTTTCTTCTTTAGGATAGATTACTGCAATCAACCCAGAAATGAAATAGAATCCTCTCATCTTAATTAACTGATACGCTTCATCCAAACTGAAAATCATCATGTTTCTGTTCGGCTTTATTTTCAGCAATATATTCTCTCCGTTAAAGTGATCCGGAACAATAATCAATGATACGCCTTTCTCTACCAACTTGCTTATCAGATTTTTCTGATCGCTTTCATCGGCAACGACAATCAATTCATTAGCTGTTCCAAATAGAGCCATCTGTTCATCTGATAAAGTTTTTAATGGTTCAGATACTCGATTTTTAAGTGGAAATTTAGGCATATCACCTACAATTACTTCACTATGTGCATTACATCCCGCACAGTATTCAAATACTTTGGAATAAGTATCCGTAAACAATTCAGATATACATTCCTTGCAATTTTCCCGTACAGCATTTGATATTGCATTATAAGATCTACTGTAATAGTTCCACTCTTGTTCACGTATCTTTTTAATATATTCAACAAGTTCATCATCCACTATTCGAAGTCGATCATCTTCAATTTTAATCAAAATCATATAACGGCCATGATCAATCTTGACTTCAAGAATCTGAATCATATTATATCTACGCAAAAAGAGAAGTACGTACACATTCCAGTTCATATCAGCATCACTTGTCGGAGAATCATCAAATTCATCCACCTCTGCATAATTGGGTTTTATGGATGTATCTATAAAAACCCTATTGTCCGATAATCGAACAGACTTTCGATTATTATATAAACTATCCCATCGACCGATTATCTTTTCAGATGTCAATACTTTTTTGATAATACGATCCCTACCGATTGTTGTATCTTCTGGTTGTAAGCACATTACACTTAAGCACGGCAAGCAGTCTCGCCCCCCTCGCCCTAATTCCTGATAATAAGTGTTTGCATTTTGTGGAATATATGTATGAATAACCGTCCTAACGTCACTCTTATCCACACCTACCCCAAATGCTGAAGTGGCAATAATAATCTCATATTCGTTATCTACCCATTCATCTATCAATTTTTTTCTCTGTGATTTCCCGGTCAATCCAGTAAATGTTCTCACATTATTGATTCCAACATTCGCCAGAGACTTCTTAATATTATCTGCATCCAAAGGTCTAGCCACATAAATAATCATAGGATGTGGTAATTTTCTTACCATCTCAATTAAACATTTTTGTTTTTCACTGTTATTTCGCAATCGAACAACACTGTATCTCGGTTCGTGTCTAAGTGCATCACATCTGATTTCAATCCATCTTCCGGATACTTCAAAAAAGTTTTTTAGTATTTCTACACATTTATCCTCGAAAGTAGCTGATAAGAGTATTGTTCGCAGAGATGGATTTGTCATTAATAGCATATTTCGCCAGGCCTCTAGACACTGATAGTCCACTCTGAATGCTGCCCCCCAATCAACAACAATGTGGGCTTCATCTATCACAATATTTTTTAAGTACCTGTCTTTGTTTGCCTCCCTAATCACCTTTGCAAATGCTGGATTTTCCAGAAGAGCTTCTGGTGAAATGAAAAGCATTCTAGCATTCTTTTTTTTAATTGCAGATAATATAGGTTCTGCATCAACTCCACTTGAGTACGAAAAGATTTCTCCATCCTTATTATCTCTTTTTATTATTTCTTTTGTTACTCGTTCTTGATCAATCGCTAAAGATACAGTAGGTACAATAACTATTGTTAATCCTTCTTTTTGAAAGGCAATAGTCTGTGTAATAAGACTCTTACCTCCACCAGTAGGTAAAGATACCAGTGTTGTAAATCCTTCTGGTGTATTTAACGCACCATATACTGCTAATTTCTGACCTAAAGACTTAAATTTTGAATACCCTGTCAGATTTAAAATCATTGGATCGGTAGTCAAATTATCATTATCATTGCCTGATTTCTTATTCTGAATTTCTCTTAAAAAAGCCTCTTTGACGAACTTCTCATTAACATCAAAAGATAGTTGGTATGATGCGAAATATTTACGTTCTACATCATCGAATGATATTCCAAATTTGTTGTTTTTTAGGAATTCATTCTGATTTATTCTTACTGATACATCAAAAGTAATAAGAAAATCTCTTAAGGCTAATATGTAATCATTCTTGAAAATATTATTTTTCTTATATAACGAATACGCCTTAGTCAACCTTTTTGCGGTATTCAAGTAAAACCGTTCATTGGCCGTTTCTTTCTCTCCGTACTCTATTTGAATATAAAAAATTTCGTCATTTATAAACTGCTCCGTTTCACTTATGATTAACTCTTTATTCATTACGCTCCCCAATCATCATTATAAAAGAAACAGATTCCAAATGGATTTTTGGATGCTTTATTGCATCTAATACTATTTTTTGCGTCTGTTTTAATTGCTCAATGCCTTCGTCATTTAATCCATAAAATTCGCTATTTGCGACACGTGCAGACAACGTTCTTTCCATTTCTTCTCTAGCACCTCGGATATTTGATCTTTTCTTTAATATCTCTAATGCTTTTTCGTGAGAATATTTACGAGCACTTAGAACATAATCTTCCCAATTTTCTCCACCAAATTTTTCTTTAAACCAATCTATATTACGGCCTTTGATTGTATCTTTTAAAAATCTAGCCTCATGACTTCTCTTTCCCAAATGTACTAGATTCGACTTGGCGTTAAATCCACGATTAATAATTTCTGTATATTCTCTAATAATAGTCTCATCATCTAGTTCGTCCACATTACTAATTGAAACAGGAATTATAACCTGTTCTGAGAATAAATAATTACGATAAGGACTCATTGCATATATCGAAACTCCATTATCAAGCAAATACGAAGTGTCCGGTGCAATCGACCAGGTAAATATCAAACCAATCCAGTTAATCCTACAAAACGTTGCGAACGCACTTGAGCACCCTTTGCATGAATTAATTGCATTATCAACAATACAGTCAAACACCTCATCGCCAGGTGCAAAAAAATGCAAATAATCATTTTCAATCGCAAGTTTTCTTGAGAATGTTCCGCGTATTGCTCTGTCTTGTGTTTTTCTTGCCATGCTTTTATCATAAGCATTCTGAACATTCATCAGAAATTGATTCTGTGCAGTATTCAGGTACTCATCCCAACGTGGTGGTATCAATTGTGAATTAATGGCAGCTTTAGCAGAAAACGAAGTTGCAGAATACGTAATCTCCCCATTCTTTTTTTCACTTCCTCGAAATCCAGCCAAGCTTGCCCAATTAGACATGGTCGAAGCAAACAATACATTCTCATTTTGTGAATAATATTCTATTAACTTTCTTAATTCTGCATACATAGGGCGATATATAAATCCCGCAGCATCAAAGTTTTGCTCTTTTCTTATCGCATCCCGCATTGTAGTTGCAAGTTCTACTATTTTAGGTATTCTATCGAATAATCCATATTTGAAATCATCATTAATTGCGGATATTATTTCATCATTTATTTCTTTCATGATAATTTCCATTCCACTCAATGAATGATTAAATATCTTCAAACCATCCTTGAAAAAACTAAATAACGCTTCTTCAAAAGTATCCTTGGTATGAACAACAACAGAGTATACAACCGGTCTCGACATATCTCTTTCCAGTCGATCTAATCGTCCTATACGTTGTTCAATCGCGCTTGCATCCCACGGAAGATCAATATGAACAATGTAATCTGCACATTGAAAATTACGTCCCTCGCCACCTGTACTGTCACATAACATTATTCTACATTCATCTTGAGTTTGAAAGCGATATGCATTCAACTCGATTTCTTCTGTCGACATACTAGCCCCAAAGAAACTTACTTCTTCCTCTGGAAAAACTTTTGTCAGCGCTTTCCGATATACATCAAATGTTTCTGCATAATTTGTAAACAACACAATTTTTTGATCATAAAAATCATCATACAATGCATTTATTACTATAACCAATCTTGAAGCATAGCTATCTGCATATTTATCCGGATCATCCAAAATATCATTGATGTGGTCAACATTGAACTGTTCTGATTCTAGCCATTTTCTAATATTATCTAAAATACTCCCGTCCATCTTGCTTGATTTAGCCTGCTTGTAAAAAGCCCAAGGTGAACTAAAAAATCTGGATAAAAGTGGTTTTATATCTAGTTCTACATCTAGTATGCCACTCTCCAATCCTTTAATAATCCAATGAGCAAAAACATTATATGACAATTGTTCATACGGGTTCCCTTCGTTATCTGTCAAATATGTTAATTCAATCAAATCTCTGCTAGCCATCAGTTGAACATCTTCATCTGTTGACTCTAAGATTTTCCTTCTATTTCGGATGATATTACTTTCAATCTGATAATTGCTACATATATATGAAATAATAACTTTTATTGTATAAACACCTAAATCATCATTTTCATACTTAATTTGTTGCAATAACTCATTCAATTTATCATCATCTAATTCATCACATATCTCTTCTAAATCCTCATGTATTTCCTCAAACAATTCTTCACATTCTTCAGAATCATGTGCACTTTCAGCAAGGCTGTTTATTTCTTCTTCAAAATCTCCAAGATCATCTAAAATCAAAGCAGTTTTTTGAATTATTTTACTCTGTTTAGCAATAAGTTTTCCAAATTTTTCCACACTAAAGGAATTGTATTTTTGCGGTAAAAGGAGCCTTAATAAATCCAAATATTCTTCTTTTTTCTGCTGAACCGGTGTAGCACTTAATAAAAGTATATTTTTTGCTAGTGTACTTATTTTATGAAGCTTTTCATATTCACTCTGTGAAAACAAATATTTATGCACTTCATCAACAATTACAAAATCCCAATCAGTAAACAAATCCTTTTCACTAAGTTCCTGTAATGTTTTTACTGTTACAGAATTATTATTTTTCCCCATTCCATTAGGTATATTGAATTTCAATAACAGTTCTGAAATCCATTGTTCTTTTAATACTTGAGGAACCACAATCAATGCCTTCTTATTACTCTGATTCATAGTATATATCTTGTATACTGATATAGCCTCAATTGTTTTTCCCATGCCTACTTCGTCAGCTAGCATATATCGACATGGTGACTCCTGCAGGCATCTCATAATCGTATTAACCTGATGTGGCATTAAATATATTTTTGATCCAGCCAATTCTTTAAAACCATAAATAGAATTTTCAAGAATATCCATACTTTTTGCCACAACAGCCCTTCCAAGATACCATGCTGGATTTTGGAACTCATAATTTTTCAACTGGACGCAAGGATCTACCTGACCGTTATTAAAAGCAGCTATAACGTCAGCCTCTGGCACCTTAACAACACTCGTGTCATCAAAGTTTTGAATATAGTACTTATAATAATCATCTTTGCATTTTTGACATGATAATACTTTATAGCTGGATCCCTTATACACAACTATCGATCCGATAAAAAAACTGCATCTATCTACACTTCCTAATGGCAATTCTATAACACCCTTCGGTAAATCTTCAAAAAATAGAAGATGCCCAAATGGATCATGAACTTTGACCGATACAGTCCGTTTAAACTCATCAATATTAATTATTTGTCCGCATACAAAAATTCGTGGTTCATACATGCTCTCTTGATCCGCTGGACATCTAACATACATCTTTGTTTTTAACATAATCGGCCTCCCCCTATCGTTATTCTATGCATGCATAATAATCAACACATATTTCTCTATTTGTGCAGTATTTACACCAGAGATTGGTACTGCCACCAAATCCAAGTTTCTTTAATTTTTCTTCTGACAACTCTTCTTCTATTTTCTGCTGATTTACATCTGGAAACATATCTTTTAATACGTCTTGATTAAATTTCTTTGGATCTTTCAATTGCTTACATATAAACAATTCACGTATCATCATAAATTTCAGATCATCTTCTGATAAAACAAGAAAAGCTTTTCCATTGTTCAATCGATTTTTCACATTATTAATGATATCAATTCTATTTATATTAACCGCAAATGGGAAATACTTTTTTAGCTCATCATACAACTCATTCAGTTTATCCAAAAGAAGAATTTCACTATGTGGAAGTCCTTGCAGGCTCTCTTTTGTTTCATTTTCTATCCAAACTTCCAGATACTTTGCAAGTAAAAAATTATCTTTATATATTGTATTCCCTTCTACAAGGCTTTCTAATAAAAATCTTTTTTTACATATCTTAAATCTATAATAATCACAATTCTGATATTTTCCAGAAATACCATTTTTAATCTGTATGCCTGAAAGTGGCTCCATCTTATGATTTATTCTTCTATCTATATTCCGCTCTTTTTTTACCCCGAGAATTTTCAACAAATAATATGGTTCTCTTTCCTGATCTCCATCCCTCTTTACGAAACTCAGTTTGTAATTTCCCCTGTTAAATTCTAGTCCATAAATCAGAGCATATCTTTTAAAATTCTTATACTCTTTTCTAGCTTTAACGTATACCTGATATTTCCAGTCAACTGGATTTTGTGCTACTTCAAAGAAATCTCCATTTAACGGCCAAGTGAATTCTCTCTGCTTAACAGAATTAATATCTTCATCCGTTAGACAAGCAAAATGCAATATGCTGTTATCCCTTTCCTTATAAGTTCTTAGCACATCACCATCAATCTGCTCAAAATTACGAACAATCCAATTGGCACTTTTCCCTGGTTTGCTTTCCTGAACCAAGTACAATGACATAGTAGATTTAAGACATTCAAAAGATGCGGAAGCATCAATATTTTCCACCTCATCCAATCTAGATAACACCCTGCTGATTATATCAGTAAACTCTTCTGACAATTCTCGTTCTTCAAGGATTTCCTCTTGCAGATATTGTTTTAGTTTTTTATAAAATCTTCTAAAATTACTTGGTCTTTTTTCAAAGTCTTCATAAAAGAAAGAAGCTAATTCTTCAAGTTCATTAAGTGCCTCTTCTAACTCTTTTAACTCAATCGAAGAAACTGAATAATAAGAAATGTGTCCAAGATACTCTTGCCTCTTCTCATCTGAGACATATTTTTTATTTTTCCTCACTTTCTTTATTCTGGACAGCATATCATCAATTGACGCACATCCATCAAACAGCGCCTCTAATTTGCCAAATGTTGACACCAGTCTTCCTGTTGTTGCCTCCGCTAAAATTCCAGCCCCTAAACATTCTCTGATATCATTAATATCTGAAATAATAATGCCATTTGTTTCTGAATCCCACATATTGGCAATTGCGATAAAGAAATGTCCTAATGGATAATTTAAGAATTGCCGTTCTCCGAACTGTTCCGGAAAATATACTTTCAAAATATCATTGACAGAACTATCTGCTGCGTAAATTTGTTCTTTCATTGCATTCATTGGATGTTCTGGATCTTTCTTTTCTGCATCCTCAAATACTTTAGCTACGTAACTTGCGAATTCCGTCGTATTATCAAACTCTATTATTTCGTAGGGCTTTCTGACAGAAATATCTTCCTTGTGTCCACCTATAAGTTTACCTATGTTATGAGCCAATAAATTTCCATCATAACTTACCGCCGAAACATCTACTGGATAATATTCAATGCCATCAAAATTTTGTATCTCGCAGTCAAATGCAGAATAAATATCAATCCATGTCTGATATATATTTTTATACTGTTCCTGATAATTAATTAATAAAATTACTTTTTTATATTTCGCTATCTCCTCAATAGCTCTCAACAACAGTGGCGAAAACTGATGTACTCCATGAATAACAATGTGATCCAGTGTTTCCACTTCTATCTCATTTTTCGTAGAAGAATTATCTTTTGCTGTGGTCATAGCTTTGATAATTGCTTTATTTATTTGCTCTTCTGTAAAATCCTGCTCTAAACAAAAATCTTTCACCTTCTCAGATGCTCTAATTTTCTTATAAACAGATACTATAAATCTTTGTTCTGGTGTTAAATATTTGTCTACAATATTTTGCGGCTCCATCTTCAATTCAAACATTGTACGTATACTTGTAAAAACCTCATCCCTATTAAATAAAAATGATTTTTTTACATTATCCAATTCTATTCTTGATATTCCTGTAATATCCGAAGAATTAACAATAATATTATCGATATCTGCATGCTGCTTAACAGCACACGCCGTTCCGTTCCATTTCTCATACAAAACATCTGTAAGGTTTTTAACGGTAGTAACACGTCCTATTTGAAAAGCCGCTCCATAAACCACTTTCAGACCATTTACCAGTGTTTGCGCAGCACAGAAATATGGACATGAAGATATTTCCTTCCATAATTCTTTATTTTCTTTCAATTTATATGGATCGCGATATGTGTATATAATGACTGACATATTATCCCTCCAATAGTGATCCCCAACTAATTTGCGGAGTACTATCTATATTATTAATCCAAATGCAATTCCGTATCGACCTTGTCAATGCAACATATAGAATCCGGGCTTCTTCAGCAATTTGCTCATCGACTTCCTTACCCTCACTGTAATTTGAATTTCTTTCTCGAATACCATTTTCAAACAATACAGTGTACGACAAACTATTATCGTTATAGTTTGTCTCTAATTTAACCTTTTTTATATCGCTTATATCCTCGAAAGTATATGGTAAAATCACCGTTCCGTATTCTAACCCCTTAGATTTATGAACTGTACTGCAAATCACATGCACACCTTCATCGTCAACTTCTACTGATCTTGAAAGTTGTCTCTGACCGGTCAAAATATTTATCCCAAGATATTCAATAATCTGATTCAATGTCAATGTATCTACATGTGTAAATTTGATCATTTTCTCCATCAAATACTCATGATTAGCAATGTATAATCTCTTCTTCTCCGGAATCTGAGTATAGTTATCCCAAGGTCTCAAAGATTCAATTATATTCTTTAATGCATACAGAACCGGTTGCGTATATACCTCATTCAAAACACTTTCCCAACTCATATTCATCCGTTTTACAAAGAAAGCATTTAATATATTTTTTTAATTCTTTTAGTTTTTCTTTCTCAGACATACAATGAAATTTTTGATAATCAAGTTTCAAATCCGTATAATTGGATTCAATAAAATTCACCAAATAGACCGGGCTAGTATTATGGCTAATAGCTAAAACTAATTTATACAAATCCAATGTTGATGGCAGTTGAAACAAATCGCCGCCAGTGCTTATTTCCACATTAATATTCTTTTTTGCCGCTGCCTTTACAACATTTTCAACTTGCCAATTACTTCTAACCAAAATAGCAATTGTTCGTTCTTCTTTACTAAGCGACTTATTTTTCATCAGTTCTTTTAGCTTTGTAACTTCTGAAAGAATAGTTTCATTCAGCAATTCTAGAATCTTCTCATTCTCTTTGCCATGACAAGGCAGTTCAACCAACAATTCATCATCCTTTGCATCTGAAATAACATCACTCACTAACCGATCTGCTTTTCCAGAATATGGCAATATATTCTTACTCCCCATTTTCGCAAATATTTCATCAAACAGGCTGAGTAGTCTTTGATCTGTACGATAGTTACGATTTAATCTATGGTGGCTCCACTCCTTTTTCTTGCCATTCTGAAGTTTTTGAAAAGCATTCAATTTAGCACCTCGAAATCTATAAATGCTTTGCTTTAAGTCACCGACAACGAACAACTTGCATTCCGCATTGATGCCTTTTTGCAACTTCTGAAATATTTCAATCTGTACGTCATCAGTATCCTGAAATTCATCAATGAATAAATATTTAAGATGTAAATTTTTTAATTTTTCACATCCCCCTGACAATATTTTTTCCAATTCAATAACGCTTTCCTTTAAGTCAATATTGTTACCATCTCTCAATGTTTCCAAATACAACTCTTCTGCTGGAAATACAACTCTTGTAAGCAATTCATTAAAATACGGAATATTATTATCAACAGTGACGCCCATTTCGGATGTTTTTATTTGTTCCAAATTAATACTCTTATCAAAAAGCCTATCCGCAATACTCATAAGTTTCTTTTTTAAATCATAGATTGGATAGGTAGTTCATTTACAAAATTTGCATTCTCACATTCTTTTTCTTCCAGGAATTCACCCAAAAACAAATCATAGGTTTTTCCTCTCTTATGTTCATTTTCTGTAATTCTAAAATTGGTTCCCAGTCCCGTATACAAGGATTCTCCTCTCAAAATTCCTATAGCAAACTTATGGATTGTTGAAATATTTGAACGATCAATATCCTCTACAAATTTGAGATATTTTTCTCTTCCCGTTAATACAAAATAGTTCACAAACATTTGCTTTAATCTTTTTTTCATATTAATTGCTGCATCATTTGTAAACGTCACCATTGCTATCTCATCTGCTATATTGGAAACAGCGTCCACTTCTTTATTACAGAGATATGCAATTCTGGAGACCATCGAAAATGTCTTTCCTGTTCCAGCCCCGGCCTCAACTAAAATGTCATGCAAAGTAGATGCGTGCTCTACTTCGTATTGCTGCAGATTGAATGCAGAACACTCTGAAAGCGTTCTTAACACATCGTATGCTTGAGGTGTTACTTTTCCTTCTTTAACAACAATTTTTTCAGAACATTTTGCCCCCAACGAATCAATGTGGTACAGTTCAAAATTAAATATTCTAAAACAATCATCATCTTTCTCTTCTGAAATTCCCTTGTAATATCCCAAATATAAATTATTTTTTTTTATAATCCACGTTACGTTTTCTTAAACCGTCATTTAAGCATCTAATAATATTTTTGTAGCAAGCACCATCCTCAACAAAAATAATGCTTTTTACACCCATAAAATAAATATCAATCATCTCTTCAACTTCTGTTATATTAGGCATATCCGGTATAATATACAATTTCGAATAGGGTAACACCTTGCCGTCTTCAACATTCTCTTTAATATCGGGTTCTAGGCTTCTTCTAATGCGAAACATTAAATCATAAGAAAAATCAGAATGTGGAATAACGCTATTGACTTGAAAAACATTGATTATTTTGTTATTTAACCGTTCGCGATCCTCTAAGTCTTCTTTAAAAATAGTATATTGTTCCTCCGAAATAATATCTAAACGACTACTTTCATACTCGGCTTTACTGATAAATGGGTAACATACCATGTCTAAAACCAATGGGCTTACATTATATTTCTCGCTTATTTTATTGAGTATGGCAAATCTATAAACTCTCGCTTGCTTTTTGGGCGATGTCTGTGGCCTCTCATAACCTTCTACATCAATATTATCAACACCGTTTACTATAATCTTTTCAGCAAGCCACTCCTTAACCTCAATTACAACAATACCAAGGTTTTCTGCCATAACACAAAAATCATACTCTCTACCATTGATTTCTCTCTGGTTATACACAACCATATCACTGGGCAAGTATTCATTTAATTTATCCCAAACTTTCCCTTCCCCTTTGAAGGATGGTTTTTCATCAATCATTTTTGCCATAATAAAATCCCTCGTTTTATCTATTTATCTGAATCGTCCTAAATAATTTCTATTACATCATCCATTTTACAATCAAGTGCCTTACATATTTTTGCCATAACTTCAACCGTTACATTTTCATTATTGGCCAACTTAGTCATAGTGCTATTTCCAATTCCGGCAAGTTCCCTCAGATCTTTCTTTTTCATGTCACGATCAATTAGTAATTTAAATAATTTTTTATAAGATACGCTCATTGTTCCTCCTGAAGCTCATCAAATGAACACTTCCAAAATAAATTAGTCAAAATTACATATATTAGCTACAGTATATCACAGCATCGTCTATAATGGGTAAAAATGTTGTGGATTGGGATTTTAATTTAAAAAATATCACCGAAACATAACTTTCTTCAAAAATGTGACATTTGAAATCAATATTTTAGGTGGCAAGCATAAAAAAATAGAGGACACTTTTCTCAAGCACCCTCTACATTCTTCAATACTATCATAATACTTCTGACTCTTTACTCCCCTCAAACCATGCTGCCAACGCTTTTTCTCAATACCCTGTTCAATACCTTGTTCTCTGCTTTCTTTCAGCATATCTTCTACCGCTTTGCACACATCAATCACCTCCGTCTCTTCTGGAATTTCTATGGGTGTATTTGTAATGGTCTTGATCACCACTGCTGCCTTCCGGTCGAGCATCATGCGCGGATTATCCTTTAAAATTTCTAATAGCTTTTTCTTATCCTTTGAATACCTGATATACTCCATAACTTCCCGCAGACTGGAAGAAAATTTCTCCAAATCTTCTTCGGTTAACCTTGCCGGGTCTATTAGATGAATCCGATAATCCTGCACGAAACGCAGCAGATTCTCGTCTTGAATGTTCATCATCTCATGCAGAGACAACGGCGCATCCCATGGATCTGTTCCGAAATGAATTACCAGTGTAATTACTGGTTTCAGGACATCGTCCTTATAGAATCCAGACAAATATTCTGCTTTTGTGTAATCATCTCCATGGTCTTTTTCCTGTTGTTTTGCACTTTTTCTGTTTTTTCGATGTCTTGCCGCAGTGTCTGTAACCTGTCTGCCATACTGTAAGGCATCGTATATCATATTTCGAACTGGCATCGCATAATGAATGTCTGTCTGGTTTTCAATTCCAAGAAGCAGATAATACGTTTCCACTTCCTGCATAATCACAGCTGTTTTCAATATATCCCGATATTTCTGGACCGGATCTTCTGTCATTTCGGTTGTCTCTTTTGCCTCTTTTCTCTCTTCTGTTGCGCCAAACGGTATGGCAATCTCTGTTGAATCAACTTCTGTCAGTTTTTCCGGATCAACAACTTTTTTCCCGTCATAGATCAAATAATTGAACGCATCTGCAAAAATGTTACTCTTTCGCATGTATGCTTTGGTAACAATGTCCGCTTTTCCCATGTGCATACGCCTCCTCAAAAATATTTCAGAGAAGTCTGCACCCCTTCCTGTTGTTTTTCATCTTATCACGAATTGGCAGCTCTATCAAGTTGGAAATACGAACTATGAACATGCTTCTTAAGATGTCACTATAACAAATTCACTACAATCCGATCTATCCCTCGCAGCCCATACATCTTCCCCATCGCTTCTGGCTCCTGCAAAACCGACAAATCAATCCCAAACAGCGAATTATATCTTCCTGCCATCCGCAGATGCTCCGGATATAAAAATGTCTGTTTTTCGCAAAACTCCGGGCATTTCCTCACCGGCGTCTGCGCGCCGCGGCTTCCTTTGATACACGCTGCATACATTGGACAATACTGCGAAGTATTTGTCTGATAAAAGGGAAGATGAAGACTGTTTTTCCCTTCTGGAAACTTCCTTGTACTGGTATCGCCGCAGCTCTCCCATTCATACCGTTCCATCCGAAATTCTTCTTTCAAATACTCCCGGTAAAATGCCGCGTGGACGCTGTTTTGTTCAAACAGTGTACGGTCCCCCAGCTTATAAGCCATCCGCGGATCTTTTTTCCGTTTGTTGAGCAGCACGCCAAGGCAGAGGGAAAACACCGGAAGCTGAGCTGCCAGATGGGCCGTTCCCCAGTCATTTACGACAATCTCGATGATTTTGTTCTTTTGTTCACACCATTCGACGAGACGCTGCAGCCGCTGCTGTGTTTCCAGCAGATTTCCTTCCAGTAAGAAAGGAAAGACCAGTGTAACCGCAAACGACTCCCGGCAGGCTTTATCCATCAGTGCGAACAGTTCCTCTTCCGTTGGTGCCAAATGCGGGCAGAAAGCATTTCCTATATAGAGCCGGTCTGGGTGAAAAATCGGCGGATCTGGAATCTGGTTTTTCCGAAAATAAGCATCAAAAAACACCGCACTTTCCATCGAAAGATACGCCGTATACCATTCCGGCCGGTCCAGTTCGAGCGCCAGCTCGACCGGCTGCCCAGGCTGCCCGGATTCCGCAAAGCCATTTTGCAATGCCGTAAATGTTTCCTTCCCGACCCCGGAAAACCATACCTTCTTCTGCTCTTCCAGGCTTTCCAGATGAAACGCGTCCTGCTCCGCAGGATATCCTGTCATCTCTTCTGCAAGCGCGGCATCATCGTCCTCCATTTTCCAGCGAATATACTGGCTGTATTGCAGGGCAAGGCGCTGTACCGCATTTTGATAATCTTCCTGTTCCGTGGCGAAGGTATAAACAACATCAAAATCTTCCTCTTTTTCCTGCAGAAAAGTCGCATCACGAAGAAGAATCCGCTGGTAGGATGCTGTTTTCTGATCGTAAAATGCCAGTTCCCACGGCGCATTTTTCTGCTCAACTGTAGTCGGTGTCGCAAGCCGGGTCTGAAAGCCATATTCTGAAATTGCCGTGATCCGCACTTCCTTATCTCCCCAGTATCCCGCCAGGATTCCGAACGGCAGCATGGAAATCCATGGCCATTGACTGATTTCTTTTTCCCGTTCTTTTTTCTGTTTCATTGATTCAAATCTCCCGTTTTCTGATACCATCCAGTATACCTGTTTTCCTGGAAAACTCAAATAAAAAAATCCACCCACGCCCGGAAGCAGTCTCACCAGAGACCTCCAAGTCATGGATGAATTTTTATTTTCTACCAAATATGTAGTTTGTTACATTATTTTTTCAGGCAAGCTCAGCAAATCTTATAAAGATATTTACGAAACTGCCTCTTTTGTAAACGTCTCAATCAACTCTTTGGCATCATCATATCCCTGGCCTTCCAGTTCTTTCTGATACCACTCGTCCACGCCGTCTACGGCCTGTTTGAACGAATCGATGTCCATATCCTCATAATTGGTAATGGCTACACCATTCTCATTCTGCCAGCGGTTCATGATTTCATCATCACCGGCGCGGTTAATCTCACGCTCGTACTGTGTTGCCAGACGACCGCACTCATCGATCACTTCCTGCTGCTCCGGTGTCATACTGTCATAAATGTCTCCGTTAATACAGAAGAACAGACAATCATAAATTGCATTCCACATCGAGCAGTACGGCTGTACTTCCTGTACGCTGGCTGCATCGATAGCAGGAAGTGGATTTTCCTGGCCTTCTACGGTTTTCTGCTGCAGGGCCGTGTAGGTCTCGGACCAGTTCATGTTGGTGGCATCGGCGCCCCAGCGTTTGTAGCACTCCATCAGCAGGTTGCTTCCTGCGACACGGATTTTCAGGTTCTTCATATCATCGACGGTTTTTACTTCCTGCTTGCTGTTGGTCAGCTGACGGAAACCGTTCTCGGCGATTCCCATGCAGTGCAGGCCGTACTCATCAAGGATCTCTTTCAATTTTTCGCCTGCCTCGCCGTCCAGTTTTGCATCCGCATCTTCTACGGAATCAAACAGGAACGGAAGGGATACGACGTTAAATCTCGGATCAAATGCAGAGTAAATCAGGTTGCTGTGCATTGAAATCTGTACCGGATCTCCATCGATCAGTGCCTGGATACCTTCGGACTGGTTTCCGTTGGTCAGCTGGTCTGCGGCATATACGTTGACTTTGATCTTGCCGCCGGTTGCTTTTTCGATCAGCTCACCGAACTTCCGGCCGCCTTCTGCCCAGGTACTGGTTTCTGTCGTGGAGCAGGTGAAGTTCCAGGTCTGCTCCGGCCAGTCGAGATCGCTTCTGTCTTCTACATCGTAGGTGCTTGCAGAAGATGTATCTTTCTTTGTAAAGGCTTCAATCAGATCTTTGGCATCGTCATAGCCCTGGCTTTCCAGTTCGTTCTGATACCAGGCATCTACACCGTCTACCGCCTGTTTAAAGGAATCGATGTCCATATCTTCGTATTTTGTGATCTTGACACCGTTCTCGTTCTGCCAGCGGTTCATGATCTCATCGTCACCGGCACGGTTGATCGCACGTTCGTAATCGACGGCTTTCTGTCCGGCCTCATCGACAACTTTCTGCTGCTCCGGGGTCAGATTGTTATAGATGTCTCCGTTAATGCAGAAGAACAGGCAGTCATAAATTGCATTCCACATGGAGCAGTACGGCTGTACTTCCTGTACGCTGGCTGCATCGATAGCCGGAAGCGGATTCTCCTGGCCTTCTACGGTTTTCTGCTGCAGGGCGGTGTAGGTCTCAGACCAGTTCATGTTGGTCGCATCGGCACCCCAGCGTTTGTAGCACTCCATCAGCAGGTTACTTCCTGCTACACGGATTTTCAGGTTCTTCATATCATCGACGGTTTTTACTTCCTGCTTGCTGTTGGTCAGCTGACGGAAACCGTTCTCGGCGATTCCCATGCAGTGCAGGCCGTACTCATCGAGGATTGCTTTTAATTTTTCGCCTGCCTCGCCGTCCAGTTTGGCATCCGCATCTTCTACGGAATCAAACAGGAACGGAAGAGATACGACGTTAAATCTCGGGTCAAATGCAGAGTAAATCAGGTTGCTGTGCATCGAAATCTGTACCGGATCTCCGTTCATCAGTGCCTGGATTCCCTCGGACTGGTTTCCGTTGGTCAGCTGGTCTGCAGCGTATACATTGACTTTGATCTTGCCGCCGGTTGCTTTTTCCATGAGCTCGCCGAACTTGCGTCCGCCTTCTGCCCAGGTACTGTTCTCGGTGGTGGAGCAGGTAAAGTTCCAGGTCTGCTCTTCCCATCCAAGGTCACTGTAATCAGCGATATCATTGTAATCCTCATTGCCGGAGGAATTTCCTGCTGTGCTGCCATCCGCACCATCGCCACTGGAAGTATCGGAATTCGTTGCTGCAGCTACCGTTCCGGTATAAGCTCCGTCTTTTGCCAGTGCTTTTGGAAGGAACGTGGAAATCTGCGGAACATACGTAATCAGAAGCAGAACTGCTACCGATGCTGCGATCATTGGCATAACGGCTTTGGAAATCTGCTGAATGGTAACTTCCATTCCTTTTTTCAGTTTTACGGAAATGGCGACAAACAGGTTGACACCGACCGGCGGAGTTACCTGTCCGATGGCCAGGTTGACCGTTGCCACGATACCGAATGCTATCAGGTCATAGCCAAGGGCTTTGCAGACCGGAAGCATAATCGGGATGAAAATATACATGGCAGAGTTTGCATCGATAAAGCATCCTGCAATCAGGAAAATGATATTGACAATCAGAAGGAATACAAACTGGTTATGAGCAACGCTTCCAAGAAGATCCGACGCTGCCTGCGCAATACCAAACTTTGTGCAGACAAAGGAGAACAGAGAAGCACTTGCGACGATCAGCATAATTCCACCGGTTGTTTTGGCAGAATCTACCATCAGATCCCACAGGTCTTTCAGTTTGATCTCTTTATAAATAAAGATTCCGACAAACAGACCGTATACAACGGAAACGGCAGCTGCCTCGGTCGGGGTGAAAATACTTCCATAGATACCGCCAAGGATGATGACCGGCATTAAGAATCCCCAGAAAGCATCTTTAAAAGCATCCCATCTTTCTTTGGCTGTTGCTTTTTTCTGGGTCGGCTGAATGTTGTGTTTCTTTGCCTCCAGAAGAACAACGATGACAAGGGCCACACCCATCAGAATACCAGGAACGATACCTGCTGTGAACATATCGGCGATGGATACGCCTGTGATGGATGCATAAACAACGAATGCAATACTCGGCGGTATGACGATCGCAATCGAACTTGACGTCGCCATCAGGGCCGTGGAAAACGGAGCAGAAAATCCGCCTCGCTCAATCATGGCAGGGATCAGAACCATACCAAGTGCTGCTACGGTTGCCGGACCGGAACCGGAAATCGCGCCAAAGAAGCAGGCTACGATAACGCATACGATCGCGATACCGCCCTTTTTATGGCCGACGCAGGTGTCGACGAAACGAATCAGTCGTTTGGAAATGCCCGCTTTTGCCATAATGTTTCCGGACAGTACAAAGAACGGAATGGCAAGGAGCAAAAATTTACTGATACCGGAATACATATTGGTTGCTACGATGGTCAGGGATGTACCGGAGTACAGGATCGCGCAGATCGAAGACAGACCAAGGCAGATGCCAATCGGGATACCAAGGATCAGAAAAACAAAGAATGAAAGAAAAAGAATTGCACTGATCATTTTTTCTGTCCCTCCTCTTTTGCTTTTACGAATGTATCCATCAGATATTCGATCATGTGCAGCGTCATGCAGGCTGCGCCGATCGGTACGAAAGACCAGAAAACCCATTCCGGCCAGTTTAAAACGAACGTTCTCTTTCCGTTGGCAAGCTGGGTCAGTACCTTGTCCATGCCGTATTTAAACAGAACTACGGTAAAGGCAACACTAAATGCTGTGTTGACAACCAGCAGGATTCTTCTCGCCTTCGCAGAAAGACGGTCCGGCAGCAAAGAAAGATTGACCAGTTCTCCGTCACGGGCAGCAAGCGCTGCTGCGAGAAGTGTAATCAGGACAAATACCGCAACGACAAGCTCTTCGGTAAATGACCAGGACTGATGCAGTACCTTACGGGAAAGAACGTTTCCCACCGTAAGCACAACAATCAGGATCGTGGACAGCACGAGAACCAGTTTCTCAACAAACGCCAGTCCATTCATGATTTTTTTGTACACTTTCATATGTTTCCTCCCTTTTCCCGCTGTCAGGTACAATGTTCCAGCAGGATCTATTCTTTGCCAGGCTGTATTACCGGGGTGAATTTGCAGCTGACAAACAAAAAAATCCGCCCCTCAACGAGGGACGGAACTGTTCTTTTCCCGCAACCACCCTTGTCTCTTCTTTGAAACAAGCACGAATACAACGCACAAGCATACGCGGTTTCTGTAACGGGAAACTCCCGTGAAAACCTACTGGAATTCCGGCACATAGTACGATACACGGCCGATTCGTTGGGCTTTCCTTCTCCAAGATGATTTTCAATCCAGATTCGTTGCTGTCTCGCACCTTTCCGGCAGCTCTCTGAAAACGATTTGTCTGCATTTACTTTTTCTTTTCTCAGAATTTGCTTTTACACGACTGGAGCAATTTTAACGCGATTTTTGTTGATTGTCAAGAATTGACTGGAAAAATTTGTCGTTTTTTTGAAAAACCGCATTTTTTTCGGTTTTGGACCTTTTTCTTGCATCTTTTCCATATCTTTTATATAATAATCTGCGGTATCCGAAATATGCAGCCTGATTTTTCATCTCGATCTTCCAACATCAGTCCTGCTTATTCATGAAAGGATGATTTTTTGTAAAAAAAACTGATTTCCTTTTTTCAAAAAGATGCAGTGCTTACCGTCTCTTTTTTTCTTGCAGTGCTTTCCTGCTTTTTCTGTCCTCCCGGTCCACAGTATCTTGGCTATCTGGATTTTCATACTCTGATCCTGCTGTTCTGTCTGATGCTGATTGTCGCGGGTCTGCGGGAATGTGGCGTATTTGACTGGCTTGGCACCAGTCTTCTCCGGCATGTAAACTCAGAACGGATGGTTGCTCTGCTTCTGATTTCCCTGTGCTTTTTCTGCAGCATGCTGATTACCAATGATGTCGCTCTGATTACCTTTGTTCCGTTTGGCATTCTGCTTCTGCGAATGTGCCATATGGAGCAGAAAAAAATACTTCTTGTCACCTTTATGACCATGGCTGCAAACCTTGGCAGTATGTTTACTCCTATCGGCAATCCGCAGAACCTTTATCTGTATTCGCTTTCCGGACTTTCCCTTTTGCATTTTCTGCTTATGATGCTGCCTTATACTCTGGGTGCTGCAGTTCTTTTTCTGATCTGCATTTTTCTGTTTTTCTCCGGAAAGAAAATTTCCGTTTCCCTGGAGAAAAAAGCGATTACTCATCCGCGGCAAATCGCAGTTTTTGCAGCTCTTTTTTTCTGCTGTATTCTTACGGTTGCCAAACTTCTCCCGCATAGTATTCTGCTTCTGATCACGATTGCCGGGATCTGCCTGGTGAACCGCAGCCTTTACCGCAGAGCAGACTACTCTCTTTTGTTCACTTTTGTGTTTTTCTTTCTTTTTATTGGAAACATGAAACAAATGGCAGCGCTTCGTATTTATCTGGAACAGATGATTACCGGACACGAACGGCTTCTTTCCGTCCTCACAAGCCAGATCATCAGCAATGTTCCTGCCGCCATGCTGCTTTCCGGATATACAAAAGAAATCCCGGAACTGATTGTAGGAACCAACCTCGGCGGCCTCGGGACTTTAATTGCATCTATGGCAAGCCTGATCTCCTATCGCCAGATTACGGCCGCAGACGCTTCCTGCCGCAAAAAATATATCCTGGTTTTTACTGTTTTCAATCTTGTTTTTCTTGCTATTTTGTATCAGATACGCTAAAATAAAAAGAAGATCCGGCTGTACGGGTCTTTTTTCACGGCATTTTATACCGTCTCATGATTACTGTACTTAGCATTTTATATTGAAAAAGAAAGGGTTTCATTTATGAAGATAGATCTCAGAAACGTTCCGGATGCCGAGGTTTCCGGTATTGATCTTGCAAATATTGACATTACTGTTCCGGCGCCGGAGACAGAACCGCAGCGTCAGTATTACTTTATGGCACTTTTAAAACAGCAGCTCGTACCGGAGCGTGCAAAACAAAACGGAAAAGAGTATCTGACTGCCTGCATCACAACCTTCGGCTGCCAGATGAACGCCCGAGATTCCGAAAAGCTGGAGGGAATTCTGGAAACCGTCGGCTACCACATTGTGGAGACCGAAGATGCCGATTTTGTTGTTTACAACACCTGTACCGTCCGTGAAAACGCAAATCTGCGTGTCTACGGTCGCCTTGGACAGCTTGGCAAGTACAAAAAGAAAAATCCGGGCATGATTATTTCCCTCTGCGGATGCATGATGCAGGAGCCGCTTGTTGTCGAAAAACTCAAAAAAAGCTACCATTTCGTCAACCTGATTTTCGGAACGCATAATATCTACCGCTTTGCCGAGTATCTTGTCCGCTGCATGACAGAGGACCGCATGGTGATCGATATCTGGAAAGATACCGACAAAATCGTGGAAAATCTCCCGGTTGACCGCAAATATCCGTTCAAGTCGGGTGTTAATATTATGTTCGGCTGCAATAACTTCTGCAGCTACTGTATCGTACCGTATGTGCGCGGCCGCGAACGCAGCCGGAAGCCGGAGGAAATCATCGCAGAGATCAAACGCCTCGTTGCAGACGGCGTTGTTGAAATCATGCTGCTTGGTCAGAATGTCAATTCCTACGGAAAGAATCTCGAGGAGCCGATGACGTTTGCACAGCTTCTGCGCAAGGCAAATCAGATTGAAGGGCTGAAACGCATCCGTTTCATGACCTCACATCCGAAGGATCTCTCGGAAGAACTGATCGATGCAATGCGCGACTGCGAGAAGGTCTGCCTCCATCTTCATCTTCCGCTCCAGTCCGGAAGCAGCCGTATCTTAAAACTGATGAACCGCCGTTATACCAAAGAGCAGTATCTTGACCTGGTAGACCGAATCCGCGCAAAAGTGCCGGATATTTCTCTGACAACAGATATTATCGTTGGTTTCCCTGGTGAGACCGAAGAAGATTTTCTGGAAACACTGGATGTGGTCCGCCGCGTTCGTTACGACAGCGCGTTTACCTTCCAGTATTCCAGAAGAACCGGAACACCGGCAGCTGCCATGGAAGACCAGATCCCGGCGGATGTTGTAAAAGACCGTTTTGACCGTCTTCTTGCCGAGGTCCAGGAAATTTCCCGCGAGGTAACCGCAAGACATCTTCATACCGTACAGGAAGTTCTGGTGGAAAGTATTAATGAGCAGGACGCTTCTCTTGTCACCGGCCGTATGAGCAACAATACGCTGGTTCATTTCCCGGGAGATGCTTCGATGATCGGAACGCTGCAGAACGTTTCCCTGGACGAATGCCGCGGCTTCTACTATATGGGAACGCTTGTTTAACCAAAAGACCCTGCCCGCACAGTTTTTCAGTCTTTGAAAAGACTATGTTACAAAGCTGTGCAGGCAGGGTTTTTACATATAACTTCTCCTTTTATCCTCTCACATCTGGAGTTTTCCCGGAGAGCCGCCTCTGATAAAAAAAGTAGGTAATCATAAGCATAACTCCAGCTCCGACCCATGCGGAAATTTCTGCGAATGCCACTCCGCGGAACGCAAGGCGCGGTTCTAAAAGCAGCACAACCATGACGCGCATGGCAACCTCCACAATCCCGGACACCATCGGCAGAACTGTTTTTCCCATTCCCTGGCAGGCGTTTCGGAAGACAAACAGCCCGCCAAGGGCGAACAGGGCAACTCCGGTAACCGGCAGAAAGATACAGGTATAGGAAATGACTGTCGCATCATTCAGCATCAGGGATGCCAGAAACTTCGGGCAGAAAATTTCCAGTGCTGCAAAAGGAAGATTGACAAGGACAGAAAGCACGACACCTGCCCTGACTCCCTGTTTGATCCGGTCGTATTTTCCGGCTCCATAATTTTGTCCTGTAAAAGTCAGAAGTGCAAGTCCAAGTGTTATACCCGGCTGCTCGAACAGACCGCACACCTTCATACATGCAGCATAAGCCGCGACATAAGCCGTTCCCATCTGATTGACAAAAACCTGAAGGACCATACCGCCCACCGCAGTTACAGAATTCATCACAGCTACCGGCAGGCCTTTTCCAACGAGTGCGCCAAGAAGTACACCATCTGCCCTCCAGTCTGTTTTCCGCGGAAGCAGTTCTGCGGCGCGCCGGATATATACCAGACAGTAAAGGGCAGAAACCACCTGCGCCAGAACCGTTGCAAGCGCCGCTCCAAACACGCCCATGCCAAACGGAAATACAAATAGAAGATCCAGCACAATATTGACCACCGACGAAACGATCATAGAAGCCAGCGGCACTTTACTGTTTCCGACGGACCGGAGCAGCGTCATGGCAAAGTTATTAAAAATGGTAACGGTACTGCCCGCCAGAATGGTTCCAAAATAAACCAGAGTGTCTGTCATCATATCCTCCGGTGTCTGGAGAAAGACAAACAGACGGCGCATCCAAAACAGACTGCCCACCGTAATTACAATTCCAATGGCAAGGCAGATATAAACCGACATCGCAATTTCTTTCCGCAGTTTTTCGATATCATTCGCTCCAAAGGAGTGGGAAATACAGATCCCAAGTCCTCCGGTAAGCCCCATGGCAAGCGAGAATCAAAAAATGTACCGAACTGGTATTTCCAACCGCTGCCAGGGCCACATCTCCGATCCCCTTTCCAACGACCATGGAATCCACAAAGCTGTAAAGCTGCTGAAAAAGATTTCCGATCAGAATCGGCAGGAAAAACTGAAAAATCAGCTTCATGCTGTTGCCCTGCGTCATATCATTTGTTGTTTTTTGCATGATGATAATCTTGTAACCTTTCCTTTCTTCATTCCTTCTTGCAAATCATATAAAATCACTATATACTAAAAGAAGTTTGTTTCCATCCACAGTCAGTATGGAACATCCACTACGAACGAAAAGTGAGACATCTATGAATAACTTATATGAATATATCGACCCCATCGCCTCTCCTTATGAGGCTTTTCTTTTTGACAGCACGCGGGACTCCCTTCCGATTCCTGCTCACTGGCACTATTATGTAGAACTTCTCTACGTTCTGAAAGGAGAAATTGAGGTTTCCCTTGATAATGTGACATCCATCGGAACGGAAGGATCCGTGATCCTTTTTCCGCCCAAATGCGTTCATTCCATCGCGCTTGCAAAAGGGTCTGTTCCGGTGCAGTATGATGTGATTAAATTTGACCCCAATCTTCTGCCCACCTGCAAGACGGATGAGCTGGATCTGCGTTCGATTCTGCACGGCCTCCACACGTTCCGCTGCCCCTGTATTTTTTCTCCGGAGCAGGTACGGAAAATGGACCTTTTTCCTCTTTTTTCGGATATTCTTAAGGAATACCGGGATAAAGAGCTTGGCTATTCCATGATTCTTACAGCGGATCTTCGGAAAATCATCAGCCGTTTTGTACGGAATTGGCAGAAAAGCGGGACTTCTTTTCCGTCTCCCGGCGTGCATCCTTCCTACGAAATCAGTTTTGACCTGATTTCCGAATACATTGATTCCCATTATTTTGAAGAACTGACCGTAGAGAAACTTGCCGCCATGTGCAACATGTCGCACTCCACATTTTCCATGAATTTTTACCGCCGCTACAATATGACCTGCAAAGAATATATTACGGCAACCAGAATCAATGCGGCAGAAAACATGCTGCTTTTTTCCAGTCACGATGTTTCTTTTATTGCCAGAGAAGTCGGCTATCCGGACTGCAGCTATTTCATCCGGTGTTATAAAAAAATAAAAGGAATCACACCGAAACAGGCCAGAAAAATGCAGGCAAGAAAAAAATAAATAACGTTATTTTGCAGAAAAGGGCACGCATTCATTTTGCGTGCCCTTTTTCCATGCCTTATCGTTCTGCTGTCTCGTATACGCTTCGTACGCGGTATGCGCCCGATACGCCGGTTCCCTTGGCGGTAAAGTCTGCGGTCGGCAGAATACGGAAGGTCTTTGTTCCTGCTTCCATATCAACGAAGTTATCGTCCAGGCGAAGCACACCGTTTTCGGTCTCTACGCTGACAGATTTTGCGAAGTTCTCTGCCGTTACAGTTACGGTATCGCCGTCTACCGATACAGAAAGTTTCGGATCTGCGAAATGGTAATGCTTCGGTGCACAGAACAGCGTCGATCCGGAAGATACGACGTTTCCATCGACAACCAGCTCATACGTCAGATGAACTTCCAGCGGATCCTGACCGTTGAAATCAAGATGCGGCATCCACTGTCCGCCGTAGGCCGGTGCGTTGACCTCGAAGGTTCCCTCTTTGACTACGGAAGAATCCGGACGGCGCAGAGACCATTTTACGGTTCCAACAATCGGCTCACCCGTCTCATTCGCAACGTGAAGGTCTGCACTGACATCGATTGGATGCGGCAGGGTGTTGACAAACGGTTTCTGATCGATCTCTCCATGCTCCTCACAGGAAAGCAGAATCGGTGCGAACATCTTCTTCTCTGCGTACTGCAGGGCTTTCCAGTTTCCGTAGTAATCGACGCTTGCCCAGGAT
This sequence comes from Blautia sp. OF09-25XD, assembly GCF_003482095.1. NCBI lineage: Bacteria > Bacillati > Bacillota > Clostridia > Lachnospirales > Lachnospiraceae > Blautia > Blautia sp. OF09-25XD. The sequence goes on along the minus strand of NZ_QUMG01000009.1, from coordinate 61,440 downwards.
GCTACCGGCCAGATATCGTTCAGCTGCCATACAACAGCACCCATGCAGGTACCACGGAAGCGGCGGAAATGCTCTACGCCGTAACGGATGGCATCTGCCTGAAGAAGCTGTGAGCAGTAAAGAAGCTCATCGAAATTCTTCGGATACAGATAGGTCTGTGAGATATAGTTCAGGATCTTTCCGTTGGCAGCCGTATTTCTCTGGTGCATTTCCATGACGCGTGAGAAGATGTTGCGGTCGCCGTCTTCCGTAAACCGTTTTACAGTCTGCAGGGACGGGAAGGACTGGAATCCGAACTCGGACAGGAAACGGTAATGGTGGGAACGATAAGCGGTAAACGGCTCGCTTCCGTGCCATACGCCCCAGTAATGGGTATCGCCGACATTTTCCGCATTGCTGTTTTCGTAATTTCCACCTGAAGACGGGGATGACGGCCAGTAGAATTTCTCCGGATCCTCTTCTTTGACGATTTTCGGAATGATGTACTCATACAGATGGATATAATCGTAATACTGTTTCTTGGATTTCGGCCATGCCAGCATTTCATACTGTGTCTCCATCTCATTGTTTCCGCACCACAGAGCAATGCTTGCATGAGAACGAAGTCTGCGTACATTCTGACGGATTTCTGTGGAGATATTCTCCTCAAAATGATCTGACAGCTCATAGGAAGCGCAGGCAAACATGAAGTCATGCCAGATCAGAAGTCCTCTCTCATCGCAGACATCATAGAAGAAGTCATCGAGGAAGTATCCGCCGCCCCATATACGCAGGGAATTGAAGTTTGCTTCCTGTGCAGATTTTAACAGCAGATCGGTACGTTCTCTCGTCTGGCGGGTTAAAATATTATCCTCCGGAATGTAATCCGCGCCCATCGCGAAAATCTGCAGTCCGTTGATTTCATATGCAAAGTTGCGGCCTTTTACCGTCTTTGCTGCTTTATCGGTGATAATTACTTTCTTCTCACCGTTTGTCATAACCATGTTGTCGCCGTCGTCGTAATCTGGTGCCTGTCCGGTCATGTGCTCATCATAAACTTCATCTTCCATCGGATCGGTATTGACCGTGATGGTGCGAAGACCCATTTTTTTCTCCCAGGTATCCAGGGTATCCTCTGCAACAAGCGCTACCTTTACCTGATACAGTGCCTGTGCGCCGTAACCGTTCGGCCACCACAGCTCCGGATTTTCTACGGTAAGAGAAGCCTGTACATGGTTGCTGCGAAGCTCACACGTAAGACCAGTCAGATTCTTTGCCGGTGCTGAATGGGTCAGCGGATCGATGCTGCCGCTTTCTGCGGTCAGAACGGTTTTTCCATCCGGAGAAGTAACCGTCATGACAATTTTTACATTTCCGTTGGTAACTCCCGGCATCCACTCGATCTCAGCATCTGCCGTCAGGCGAACAGAATCAACAACGTTTCCGTGAACCGTTTTTCCGGTTACGTGATGCTCCTGGCCTACAAATACCTGCGCCAGACGGGCTGTTTTTACTGCGAGAACGGAAGCTTCACGGAACAGTCCTGCATCTGGAAGACGCGGGCCCCAGTCCCAGCCGTACATGCACGCTGCTTTACGGATATGCGGGAATCCCGGCATTGCATCGGAGGATCCGCCAACCGGGCATTTTGTATCTTCTTCCGCAATGAATTTGGTCGGGGAATGCAGAATCACTTTTACCTGATATACGGTATCGGCTGCATCACCTGCAACAAGATCGGTAATATCGTACTCCCAGACACGGTTCATGTTGTCTGCGGAGCCGATTTTCTCTCCGTTCAAATAAACATCCGCGATCGTATCAATTCCGTCGAAATGTAAAAACAGGCGGTCCGCTTTTCTGTCTTCCTCTCCGATCACGATTTCTGTCTCGTATGCGAAATCGTTCTCCATCAGTTTCAGTGCGTCGAGTTCATTGTCACGATAAAACGGATCCGGGATCAGACCTTTTTCCAGAAGTGTGCCGTAAACGGTAGACGGAACCTTTGTCTCAATTGGAGTCTCCGGAATATCGTAAACATTTTTTCCAAGGACCGTTAAGGTCCAGTTGTCTTTCAGACATATTGTATGCATTACAGTATGTCCCCCTTTCTTACATAGTTTCTGCTTCTTCGCGTAGTTTCACCACGCTTTTTCCTTCTTCCTATCTTACTTCTTTTGTACAGAAAATGGTACAAAAAAGCTCTTGAAAAATAGGAAAAATCTCCAAATGCACAAAAATTTTCGCAAAAACAGGAAAACAGTGAGACAAATTCTCAATCATCACTTTGACAGATTTGGAAAATGTGATAGAATAAAAACGTTGGCATCCCATTAAAAATGTCGACATTATTTTCGAAAAGAAAGATGAGGAAAAAACTATGATACCAGAAAGATTAGCTGCTCTCCGCGAAAAAAATGAGAGCATACGGCGTGGACGCTTATCTGGTTCCGACCGCCGATTATCATGAATCCGAATATGTAGGAACTTACTTTAAAGCAAGAACGTATATTACCGGTTTTACCGGTTCTGCCGGAACTGCTGTGATTACGCAGGACGAAGCGTGCCTCTGGACCGATGGCCGCTACTTCGTACAGGCAGCCAAAGAACTTGCCGGAACCGGCGTTACCTTAATGAAAATGGGCCAGGAAGGCGTTCCGACGGTAGAGGAATACCTGGCGGCAAATACAAAAGAGGGCATGACCATTGGTTTTGACGGCCGCGTTGTCAATGAAATGCTCGGCGAAGCACTGGAGAAAACACTTCCGGAGCGTTTTCTTTCCTATCGAAGCGACCTGATCGGTGAGATCTGGTCGGACCGCCCGGCACTTTCCGCAGAACCCGTGTGGATCCTTGATGCAAAATATACCGGTGAATCCGCTGCGGAGCGTCTTGCAAAAGTACGCGAAAAGATGAAAGAGAACGGTGCCGAAGTGCATATTCTGACTGCACTGGATGATATCGCCTGGATGCTGAATATCCGTGGAAACGATATTCCATGCAACCCGGTTGTTCTCTCCTATCTCGTACTGACAGAAACCGAGAGTCATCTGTTCATTCAGGAAGAAACCTTAAATGAGAAAGTAAAACAGTATCTTGCTGATCTTGGCATTTCCCTTCATCCATACGATGCTGTTTATGATTTTGTTTCCGGCATCACAGGAAAAACCATTCTTCTGGAAAAAGCCAAAGTCAACTACACGATCTGCCAGAGTGTCATGGGCAGCAATACGATTGTCAATGTCATGAACCCGGCTTCTTCTTTAAAAGCAGTCAAAACACCGGTTGAGATGGAAAACATCCGAAAAGCCCACATCAAAGACGGCGTTGCCGTTACCCGTTTCGTATACTGGTTAAAGAAGAATATCGGTAAGATCCCAATGGATGAGGTTTCCGTTGCTGAAAAACTGGAATCCTTCCGGAAGGAGCAGGAAGGCTTTATTGAGCCAAGTTTCGGAACGATTTCCGCTTACGGCCCGAATGCTGCTATGTGCCATTATCAGGCAACGAAAGACAATTTCTCTGTTCTGCAGCCAAAAGGCATGTACCTAGTGGACTCCGGCGGACAGTATTATGAGGGAACGACCGATATTACCAGAACAATCGTAGTTGGACCGCTGACCGAGGAAGAAAAAGAACATTTCACCATCACTGCGATGGGAACCCTTCGTCTTGGAAATGCAAAATTCCTCCACGGCTGCATCGGTATCAACCTTGATTACCTTGCAAGACAGGCATTCTGGGAGAGAGGTCTTGACTTCAATCACGGAACCGGCCACGGTGTCGGTTATCTTTTAAATGTACATGAGCGTCCAAACGGTTTCCGCTGGAAAATGGTTCCGGAGCGGATGGAAAACGCCGTTCTTGAGGAGGGCATGCTTACTTCCGATGAACCGGGTATCTATATCGAAGGAAGCCACGGCATCCGTACTGAGAACCTGATGCTCTGCCGCAAAGCAGAAAAGAACATGTACGGCCAGTTCATGTGCTTTGAGTTCGTTACCATGGTTCCGATCGATCTTGACGGTATTGACACACAGTATATGACCGAAAAAGATGTGGAACTGCTGAACAACTACCACAAAGAAGTATATGAAAAGATTTCTCCTTATCTAGAAGGAGACGAAAAAGAGTGGCTGAAAGAAGCCACCCGCCCGATTTCCAAATAAGATGCAAAAACGCTGTTCTGTGTTTTGATGATACAGAACAGCGTTTTTTATTATAATACTTTCGATAAAAACTCTTTGAGCCGGGGATGCTGCGGATTTGCGAAGAACTCCTGCGGCGTATTCTCCTCCTGAATATTTCCCTCGTTGATAAAGATCACGCGGGTTGCCACTTCTCTTGCAAAACCCATTTCATGCGTTACGACAACCATCGTCATGCCTGATTCAGCAAGTTCCTTCATAATTTCAAGAACCTCCCCTACCATTTCCGGGTCGAGTGCGGAGGTCGGCTCGTCAAACAGCATGACATCCGGGTTCATCGCAAGGGCGCGTGCAATGGCGATTCGCTGTTTCTGACCGCCGGAAAGGCTTCCCGGGTAAGCATCTGCTTTATCCGGCAGTCCAACGCGGTTTAAGAGCTCCAACGCTTTTTTCGCTGCTTCTTCCGGTGTCATCAGCTTTAATGTCACCGGGGCGAGCATGATATTTTCCTTGACGGTTTTATGCGGAAACAGGTTGAACTGCTGAAATACCATTCCAATTCTCTGTCGTACATGGTCGATATCGGTTTCCGGCGCCGTGATGTCAACGCCCTCGAAATAAATTTTTCCGCCGGTTGGAATTTCCAGACGGTTTAAGGAACGCAGAAAGGTCGATTTTCCGGAACCGGAAGGACCGATGACAGCGACAACCTCTCCCTGATGGATCTCTGTACTGATCCCGTCCAGAACCTTATTATCCTCGAAGCTCTTCTGCAGATTTTCAACTTTGATTAATACTTTTTCATTAGTGGTCACTCTTACGCAGTCTCCTTTCCAGTTTTCCCATGAAATAGGTCAGAATCATAACAAGAATCAGATAAAAGATCGCTGCGGAAAGAAGCGGAACCAGTGCATCGTACGTACGGCTCTGTACCAGGGTCGCTGCCTTTGTAATATCAATGGTTCCGATATAGCCGATGATGGCAGTCTCTTTTAACAGCACGATCATCTCATTAATCAGCGCCGGAAGAACATTTTTAAACGCCTGCGGAATGATGATGAGACGCATGGTCTGTGCAGAATTTAAGCCAAGGCTTCGTCCTGCTTCCGTCTGTCCTTTGTCCACAGACATAATTCCGGAACGGAAAATCTCAGCAACGTATGCACCGGAATTGATACCAAATGCGATTCCGCCGATCACGATATTGTTCAGGTTTACGGTTGCAAAAATAACCGAATAGAAAAACAGGATCTGAATCATGGACGGCGTTCCGCGGATGATCGTCAGATAGACGCGCGCAACGATGTTCAGAAGTTTTAATTTACCGGTCTGCTCGTGTGTCGAGCGGATCAGTGCGATAAGAAGTCCGAGCACAACACCGATGCACAGCGCAAGCACCGTGACAAGCAGTGTCGTCTTCAGACCGGTCAGCCACCATTCTGTAGCACCATTGTCTACAAAGTAGCGGTTGAACTGATGATGTAAATTTTCCATATGACACATCTCTCCTTTGTGTTTTTAACTGCGGGATCTGCAACCGGCAGTTTCCTTACAGCGCAATCGAAAAACGAACGGCCGCGCCTTTTGTCTGGCGGACAGCCGCTCGTTTCTATCCCCTGATTCCAGATTGCCCCGTACTTCGTACTCTCGCAGTCCTTATCACTATGTTATTACTTTCTGACGATGACAACCTGTGTTGCATCTGCATAAGTATCCGTGAAATCAACGCTTTCTTCCCGTTCTGGAGTAACGGTCATTCCGGCTGCGCCGAAGTCTGCTTTTCCACTGTTGACAGATGCAAGGATGGTTTCAAATGACATATCCTCGATTTTCAGCTCATAACCAAGCTTGTCGCAGATTGCCTTGGAAATGTCGGCATCGATACCAACGATATCATTTCCCTCTTTGTACTCCCACGGCTCGAACTCAGCGTTGGTTGCCATGGTAAGCGTTCCGTTGGAACGGTCCACGTCTGCCGGGGACTCATACGGATGCTGGCCGACTTCATCACCAATGTAGTTGCTCATGATCTCATCAAGAGTTCCGTCCTCTTTCAGCTCTGCCAATGCAGTGTTGAACTCGTCTCTTAACTCATTTCCTTTTTTGAAGCACATCGCGTACTCTTCGGTATCAAAAATGCCTTCTACAATTTTCAGATCATCGTTTGCTGCAACGAATTTTTCTGCCGGCAGGGAATCGATGACAACACAGTCAATCTTTCCGTTTTTCAGTGCCTGAATAGCATCGGCGCCTTTGTTGTAACGCTGCATCTGGGAATCTGCATTAACGGCATCGCTCGCCTGAGAATCACCTGTTGTTCCGGTCTGTACACCAATCTTCAGATCTGCCAGATCCTCTACGGATGTTACTTCTACTTTCTTTGCGGTAGATGCAGAACTTCCGCAGCCTGCCATCGAAACAGCAAACAAAACGGACATTGCAAGTGCTGTTGCTTTTTTTGCAAAATTCATTTTCATAATAATCTCCTTCTCTCCTCATGTAATGTATATTTATTCACTTTCCCTTATTATAACAGCATCTTTCTGAAATGCAAGGAAAAACGGAAAAAAAGCAACAGAAATACAAAAGACAGCCCGGGGGTTCTTCCATGGCTGTCTTTCCGTTTTTGTATTCAGTCCGTATTTTTTCCGTCTGCTGCTGTGCAGCGCAGGATCCGCTGAATGCTCTTTTCCGATAAAGCATATTCCTCTGAGAGTTCGGAAACTCTGCTTCCGTTTTGATGTTTCTCGCAAATTTCCCGGCACCGGATGCTCCTTTGCCCATTCCTAGGCTTCCACACTGCTCCCGAAGAGCTTTAAGGCTTCCATCCCTTCCAGTCCCTCTGTATTTGTTCGTCGTCTACACAAATGATGTTCATCTGGTATCTCTCCTGCCTTGTCCTGTTCTAATTGCTTTTCATCCATTCTTCATAAATGGAGGCACTGTATCCCTGTTTCTTTTTACTCTGATACATTGCCCGGTCCGCCTTTCTGTACAGCTGGTCAAAAGAAACTTCTTCCGATGCCTCGCAGAAACAGGCACCCAGGCTGATTTCTATCTGCTTCCCCTTCATTTCCGCAATCGTAATCTGGCTGATGTTATAAAAAAGTCTTTCGAAAAATCTCTCTGCCGCCGCTTTCTCCCGCATTTCCGGCATAAAGACTGCAAACTCGTCACCCCCGAGGCGCAGAACTACGTCCTTGTCCCGGCAGGATTTCTGCATCGTCTCTGCAACGGCGATAATAACCTTATCCCCTGTCGAGTGTCCATACGTATCGTTGATTGTTTTGAATTTGTCACAATCAATCAGGCAAAGCAGACCTCCTGTTTTTTCCTGCAGCAGATGGGAAATCTGTCTTTCCCCGCTTCCACGGTTATACAATCCCGTCATAAGATCCGTCTGTGCCAGATAAATCAAGCGGTTCTCACGTTTTTTCTCTTCTTCGATACACTCAATACAAAACAGCACATGCAGAAGCCTTCCATTTTCATCGTAATCAACAGGAATGAATCTGCTCCGGCACCAGCCTGTTTTTTTATCGATAAATTCGTGTATGATACTGTTTTTTCCGGCGAGCCGCTCTTCCAGCGTATTGAGATCGATAAATGCAGCAGTTTCTTCCAGTTGTGATTCCATGCACATTTTCTCTGCCATGCACTTCGCATGCCCGCCAAAATCGTCTATGATCTCATATTCCCCCATTTGGGCTGCACTCTGCGATGTTGTCTTTACAATATGATATTTCTGCGTCTGCACATTAATATAAAAATTGCTGCAAGGGCAATCCATTCAGCAAGATCTATCACATTCAAACCAGATAGTTACTCACATACACAATACCTCTTTCCAGACTCCCCGGACCTCCGCGGAATGCCCACGCTGCGGCATCACTCGCCAGAAGAACGGCACAGGAAAGCTGCATCAGAAGCATCCGGTATTTTTTCTTTTTCTGATCCATATCCCTGCTCAAAACCATACAGAGGGCCGCAATATTTGTTTTGTCCTTCCTAAAACAGCAAAAGAAAACCCTCTCATACCGCCTTTCTCTGCGTATATGAGAGGGTTCCTGTTCTTACGCCTGTCCCAGTACGTGGTCGGAAATTCTTCCGTAGACGGAGATCAGGTAGAGGCCGCAGATGCCGACAACCGCGTAGATGATGCGGCTCAGCCACGTCATGTTTCCGAAGATCAGGGCGACGAGGTCGAGACGGAAGAATCCGATCAAGCCCCAGTTGACGGCTCCGATGATTGCAACGGTGAGTGCGGTGTAATCCAGTCCTTTCATGTAAAGAAACCTCCTTTTTCCGGATTTTGTATCGTCTTTTTATCTCTTCCGGTTTCTTTATAAAGAATTTCCCAAAAGGAGGCAGATTATGCATTTTCTTTGATTTTTCGGGCAGAAAAATGGAGACCATTTCCAGGCCTCCATTCGTGCAATTTTGTTTTCTTTATTCAGACAGCAGCTTCTGCAGCAGCTCTCCTGCTGCTGCCGGGTTGGCTTTACCTTTCATTTCTTTCATGACCTGGCCGACCAGAAATCCGAGGACTTTTGTCTTTCCGGATTTGTACTGCTCTACCGGGCCAGGGTTGTTTTCCAGAACTTTTCTCGTGGTTTCTTCCAGAAGGCCGGTGTCGTTTACGGTTTTCAGTCCGTGCTCCTCGACGTATGCTTCCGGATCGACATCCTCTGCAAAGATCTGCTCAAATACCTCTTTTGCCACCTGGTTATTGACCGATCCGGCTTCTGCCAGTTCGATCAGGGATGCCAGATGCTTTGGTGAAAACTGCAGATCCTCCGGCTCCTGGCCGTTCTCCTTTAAGAGACGTAAGGTCTCGCCCATCAGCCAGTTTGCCACTTTTTTCGGTTTGCCGCAGAGCGCCGTCGTCTCCTCAAAGAGATCGGACAGCTTCTTGGAACCGGTCAGAATGCCCGCATCGTACTGCGGCAGTCCGTACTGCTCCACGTAGCGTGCCTGTTTTTCCGGCTGGAATTCCGGCATGGATTTCACAATGCGGTCGATCCACTCGTCGGAAATGTGCACCGGCGGCAGATCCGGGTCCGGGAAGTAGCGGTAATCCTTCGCATCCTCTTTCGAACGCATCGCGTAGGAATACTCTTTGTTGTCGTCCCAGCGGCGGGTCTCCTGGACAACGGCTTTTCCTTCCTCGATCAGCTCGATCTGTCTTGCACGCTCTCCCTCGATCGCTCTTCCGATTGCCTTAAAGGAGTTCAGGTTCTTCATTTCGGTACGTGTTCCGAATTTCTCACTTCCAACCTCACGGACCGAAAGGTTGACATCGGCACGCATCGAGCCCTCCTGCAGTTTGCAGTCGGATGCGCCGAGATACTGAATCATCATACGCAGTTTTTCCAGATAAGCGATAACCTCTTCCGCAGAGCGCATATCCGGCTCGGATACAATCTCGATCAGCGGAACGCCGCTTCGGTTGTAGTCGACGAGTGAGCAATCCTCCCACTCATCGTGGATCAGCTTTCCGGCATCCTCCTCCATGTGGATCTCATGAATGCCGATTTTCTTCTTTCCCGCTGCGGTGTCAATCTCGACATATCCATCGTGGCAGATCGGCAGATACAGCTGGGAAATCTGATAGTTCTGCGGGTTGTCCGGGTAGAAATAGTTCTTCCGGTCGAATTTGCAGAGCTGGTTGATTTTGCAGTTTGCAGCCAGTCCGACGCGCAGGGCGTAATCGACAACCTTCTTATTTAATACCGGAAGGGATCCCGGCATACCGGTGCAGACCGGGCAGGTGTGGGTGTTCGGCGCACCGCCGAATGCGGTAGAGCAGCCGCAAAAAATTTTTGTTCTCGTCGCAAGCTCCACATGTACTTCAAGTCCGATGACGGTTTCATACTGTTTTGACATTGTTTTGCTTCCTCCTTACCATTTTTCTGGCTGCCCGAATGCACCGCGTGCCTGCTCATAGGTGTATGCTGCACGGAACAGTTTTTTCTCTGAGAAACAGTCTCCGATAAGCTGCATGCCGATCGGAAGCCCCTTGTCATCCATGCCGCACGGAACGGTGATGCCCGGAAGGCCGGCGAGGTTGACCGATACGGTGTAAATGTCGCCCAGATACATCTGTAAAGGATCCGAAAGCGAATCGCCAAGACGCGGTGCGGTCGATGGTGCTGCCGGGCTTAAAATCATATCGTATTTTTCAAATGCGCGGTCAAACTCTTTTTTAATCAGGGCTTTCGTGCGCAGTGCTTTCAGATAATACGCATCGTAGTAACCGGAGCTTAAGACGAAGCTTCCCAGCATAATCCGTCGTTTCACCTCCGGACCGAAGCCCTCAGAACGGCTCTTCTTATACATATCGTGGAGTCCTTCGTACTCTTTGGCACGGAAGCCGTATTTCACGCCGTCGAAGCGTTCCAGGTTGGAGCTTGCCTCAGCGGATGCAATAACGTAGTAAGCCGGAATGGCATAATCAATGAGGTCGAGATCGAAATACTCTACTTCTGCTCCGCGTGCCTTCAGGACATCGGCAGCTTTTAAAATGGATTCCTTCACCTGCGGATCCAGGCCTTCGCCGAAGCAGCTGTTCGGAATACCGATTTTCAGATCGGAGACATCTTCTTTTAAAGCGCTCATGAAATCGTAATCGTCGCGTTTCATCGATGTCGCATCTTTTGCATCATACGAAGCGACCGTCTGCAGCAGTGCTGCACAGTCTGTCACATCCTTTGCGACCGGTCCGATCTGGTCAAGGGAGGAACCATAAGCGATCAGTCCGTAACGGGAAACGGTGCCGTACGTCGGTTTCATGCCGGTTACGCCGCAGAAGGAACTCGGCTGACGGATCGATCCGCCGGTATCGGAGCCAAGTGCCATCGGTACTTCTCCTGCTGCAACGGCTGCGCAGGAACCGCCGGAGGAACCGCCTGGAACGTGTTCGGTGTTCCATGGATTTTTCGTCACGCCGTACGCGGAAGTCTCTGTCGTACTTCCCATCGCAAACTCATCCATGTTTGTCTTTCCGATGATAACGGCTCCCGCCTCTTCGAGCCGTGTGATAACCTCTGCATCGTACGTCGGAACAAAGTTCTGCAGGATCTTTGACGCACACGTCGTCGCAAGACCTTTCGTACAGATGTTGTCCTTGACCGCAATCGGAACGCCGGCCAGCGGACCGGTGAGCTCTCCTGCGTCAATTTTCTTCTGCACTTCTGCCGCGCGTGCTCTTGCACCCTTTTCATCCACAAGAAGGAATGCGTGAATTGATTCTTCCGATGCTTTGACTGCCGCAAGAGACGCTTCTACAGCGTCCGCTACAGTGATCTTTCCTTCTTTGATTGCGGCAGAAAGCTGTACTGCTGTCATATCTTTGATTTCCATATCAATCTCCTCCTGCTATTCTACCGTTTTCGGAACCTTGTACTGGCCCTCTTTGACTTCCGGTGCATTGGTAAGCATTGCATCGCGGTCGTCGCCATTGGTTACTTCATCCTCGCGGAATACATTTCCCATCTCGAAAATGTGGGTCATCGGCTCGACCTTGCTGGTGTCGAGCTCGTTTAATTTATCTACATAATCCAGCATCTTCTGCATATCCTGCCGTGCGGATTCTTTTTCCTCATCCTTTAATTCCAGCTTTGCCAGGATGCCGACATATTCCATCGTTTCATCTGAAATCACATTTGCCATTTCACTCATTCTCCTTTTTCATTTTCCAGCAGGATCCGCTTACGGCTCCAGTCTTGTAAGATCACGCGGGAACAGCGTTGTCTCGCGGACGTTGTCCTCACCGATCAGCTTCATGGTTAGACGCTCCAGACCGATGCCAAGACCTCCGTGCGGCGGCATACCGTGTTTGAAAGCACTTAAATACTGCTCCATGCCCTCTTCTGTCATGCCGCGGGCTGCGATCTTTTCAGAGAGCATCTTGTAATCGTGGATACGCTGGCCTCCGGTTGTAATCTCCAGACCGTGGAACAGCAGGTCGAAGCTCTTTGTGTATCTCTTATCCTCCGGGTCGTCCATCGCATAGAACGGTCTCTTTTTCGACGGATATTCGGTGACGAATACGAAGTCTGCATCGTACTCCTCTTTGAAATACTGGCCGATCAGAAGCTCCTCCTCTGGCTCAAGGTCGAACGGGTTGCGGATCTTTCGGTTGTATTTCTCGGCTACCAGCTCTTTCGCTTTCGTGAACGGTACAGTTGGGATTTCTTCTGTCTTTGGAAGCATAACTTTCAGGATCTCCAGCTCTTTTGCGTAATCCTCTTTAAGAAGCTCCACCATGTACTGTAAAAATCCGGTTTCCATTGCCATGATGTCGGTGTAATCCTCGATGTAGCCCATCTCAAAGTCAAGGCTGGTATACTCGTTCAGATGACGTTTCGTGTTGTGTTTCTCTGCACGGAAAACCGGTCCGACTTCAAAGACACGGTCAAACACGCCGACAAGCATCTGTTTGTAGAACTGCGGGCTCTGTGCCAGGACAGCCGGGCGGTGGAAATATTCCAACTTGAAGATGTTTGCGCCGCCTTCAGCGCCTTTCGCGCCGATCTTCGGTGTATGGATTTCGGTGAATCCCTGGGAATGAAGGAAATCACGGAACGCCCGTACCACGCCTTCCTGGATGCGGAATTTTGCACGCTCTCTGACGTTTCGAAGAGCGATCGGCCGCATGTTCAGCATTGCTTCAAGGGAGGTGTTCATTTTCCATTTGTTGACTGCGAGCGGCATTGGCTCGGTCGGCTCGGAAAGAACGGTGATGGTCTGCAGCCTGACTTCGACGCCGCCCGGTGCGCGGTCCTCTTTTTTGACCGTTCCGGTTACGGCAACTGCCGATTCCTCTTTCAGATCTTTCAGCGGGAAGTCAACACTTCCTTCTTCGTACACACACTGAACGAGTCCCTCGCTCTTTCTTAAGATGACAAAGGCAACCTCGCCCATGTCACGGATGATGTGTACGGCTCCTTCGAGTTTTACTTCTGTGCCTTCCGGTATCTCCAGCAGAGTTTTTACGGAGATGTCTTCTTTTTTCTTTACGCCTGTCATAAATTCCATGTCTTGTTCTCCTCTCTTTCTCGCCTGTCCCGGATTGCTTTTTCAAATAAAAAAGTCCCGGAACAGTTTTTTAACTACTGTTCCGGGACGGGATATTTTATGTTCCCGCGGTACCACCCGCATTGCGTTTTTCTCTCCGGTTTTCCGAGGGAAAACGCCCACTCATTTATACTTAACGCGTATCACGGATCTGCCTACTTGATTTCCTGTTCGGATCTCATGTTCAGCAGACCGGCTCCGGAATGTTCCCCATTGTATGTTTCCTCCATGCTGATGCTCTCAGTCGGTGACATCGGCTTCCTGTCAGATTCCGCATACGGAGTTTCCTTCACTGCCTTTTTCATACTGTGCATTATAGCACAGCAGTTTTGCATTTGTAAACACCTAATTTTTACGGATTTCATATAAATTCTAATGCATTTTTCATGAATTTTATCTATACAAAATTATTTTTTCGCGTGTTTATAAAATTGCGCAGAAATTCCGTTTTATTGGTATTTCGCACACAATTTACAGTTTTTTGATTCTCTCCACTGCCTCCACTGTATTCTCATACGTACCGAATGCAGTCAGACGGAAGTAGCCTTCTCCGCTCGGGCCGAAGCCTGATCCTGGTGTTCCGACTACGTTTGCGTCTGCAAGCAGGTGATCAAAGAACTCCCAGGAAGTCATATTTCCCGGTGTTTTCAGCCAGATATACGGAGCGTTGACGCCGCCGGATACGGTGTAGCCTGCGCCTTTTAATCCGTCGTAGATGACTTTTGCGTTCTTCATGTAGTAAGCAACCTGCTCTTTTAACTGTGCTTTTCCTTCCGGAGAGTAAACAGCCTCGCCGGCTCTCTGGATGATGTACGGAGCTCCGTTGTATTTCGTTCCGTGACGGCGTGCCCACAGGCTGTGCAGAGTCACATCGCCGGATTTGATGTCTTTCGGGATAACGGTGAATCCAAGACGCATACCGGTAAAGCCTGCGTTCTTGGAGAAGCTGCGCATTTCGATGGCACATGTTCTTGCACCCTCGCACTCATAGATGGAATGCGGAATGTCTTTTTCTGAGATATATGCCTCGTATGCAGCATCATACAGGATGATGGCTCCTACTTTATTTGCATAATCAACCCATTTCTGCAGCTCGGCTTTGGAAACCATAGCGCCGGTCGGGTTGTTCGGGAAGCACAGATAAATCAGATCCGGGGTTTCTTTCGGGAGCTCCGGGGTGAAGTTGTTTTCTGCGGTACACGGCATGTAAATCACATTCGTGAAACGCTCGGTTGCTGCGTCGTAGTCACCGGCACGGCCTGCCATTACGTTGGAGTCTACATAAACCGGATAAACCGGGTCGCATACAGCGATCTTGTTGTCCAGGCTGAAGATCTCCTGAATGTTGCTACAGTCGCATTTTGCGCCGTCCGATACAAAAATTTCATCAGATGAGATATCGCATCCTCTGTCCTGATAATCATTTTTTGCGATGGTATCGCGAAGGAAAGCATATCCAAGATCTGGTGCATATCCGTGGAAGGTCTCTGCGTGTCCCATCTCATCCACTGCTCCGTGCAGCTTTTCAATGATCGCCGGTGCGATCGGCTGGGTTACGTCGCCGATTCCAAGACGGATGATTTTCGCGTCCGGATTTGCCTCGGTGTAAGCTGCAACTTTTTTTGCAATGGTGGAAAACAGATAGCTTCCCGGCAATTTCAGATAATTGTCATTGATTTTGAACATTATTATGTCGCTCCTTTTCACTTTTTCTTACTCTGTCAAAAGCGTCAGCACCATCTGTGCCGTTTCAACCAGATTGGTGCCGCTGTCCATGCTGCATTTCTGCATGTAGCGATGGGCCTCCGACTCGGTCATGTGATTTCGTTCGATCAGAAGGCTTTTTGCACGATCGATGATGTGCTGTTCCTCGGCGCTGCGCACCTTGGGCTTTGCCCGCTCTTTCTTTCTGCGCCGTGCCGCACTCTGCAGCATCATCTCCAGTGTATTAACCAGCTCGTACACGGAAAGCGGCATCGTAACCGCCATGATTCCGGTTCCCTCCACCGCACTTAATGCGCGGCTCGATGCAATCAGAAGCATCTGGAAGCCGGACGGCATACACTCATTCAGATCCGTAAAAAACATATCCGGGAGCTTGTAGCCGCAGATGACGATACCGCCGTTTAAGTTGTTCATCTCTCCGAGCGCCGCTGCCGCTGTCGAACAGACAGCATCGATTTCATATCCTCTTTTTGCCAGAATATCCCGGATGCGCTTTCCATCTTCTATTTTGGGAAGTACTATCACTATGCTGCTCATGCATTTTCAGGCCCCTTCGTCGTCTAAATACGGTACAGATATTTCTCGGTCTCCCAGTCGGATACCTGACGGAGATACTCATGCCACTCTTCTTCTTTGGCATTGATATATCCATTCACAAATTCCTGGCCGAGTACCTGACACAGAAAATCGTCTTTCTTTAACTCTGCGACCGCTTCTCCAAGGCTTCCCGGGAGAAGGGTGATCTGCATCGCGTTTCGTTCTTCTTCTGTCAGATCGGAAATATTGCGGTCCACCGGGGACGGCGGAACGATTTTCTGTTTGATACCGTCAAGTCCTGCTGCCATGCAGACAGCAAGTGCCAGGTACGGATTGGCTGCCGAATCCGGGCATCGAAGCTCAATGGCCATGATACCGTCTCCCGTCAGCGGAATGCGGATCAGCGGGCTTCTGTTCTTTGCAGACCATGCCACGTAGATCGGTGCACCGTATCCCGGTGTCAGACGTTTGTAGGAGTTTACAAGCGGATTGGTAATCGCTGCGATTCCGCTGATGTGTTTCATCAGTCCGCCCATAAAGTAATATGCCTCTTTGCTGAGCCCGTATTCATCGGATTTGTCGGCAAACACATCTTTTCCCTCCTGAAACAGGGAGAAGGAAAGATGAAGACCCGATCCGTGAACTCCGGTTTTTGGTTTTGGCATAAAGGTTGCGTGAAGACCATGACGTTTTGCAATCGTACGGATAGCAAATTTGGCAGTCATCAGCTGATCTGCCGTCCGAAGTGCTGCAGCCGGACAGAAATCCAGTTCGTGCTGGCCTGCCGCTACCTCGTGGAAGGAAGACTCAACGTCGATTCCCATTTCTTCGAGAGTCAGCACCATATCGCGCCGCGCGTTTTCTCCCAGGTCCAGCGGTCCAAGATCCAGATAACCGCCTTTGTCGTGCGTTACACTCGTTGCTCCGCCGTCCTCATCGGTGTGGAACAGGAAAAATTCACACTCCGGTGAGATTTCAAACTCATAACCCATCGCTTTCGCTTCGGAAATTACCTTCTGAAGGATGGTTCGGGAACTCTTTGCATAAAGATTCCCCTCTCTATCATACACATCACAGATCAATCTTGCAACCTTTCCTTGCTGCGGACGCCACGGAAGTATTGCAAAGGTGTCGAGATCCGGGTGCAGAAACATGTCTGCTTCCTCGATGGTGACAAATCCTTCGAACGAAGAGCCATCGAAAACGCACTGATTATTCAGGGCTTTTTCCAGCTGTCCGGCGGTGATGGCCATATTTTTCATCATTCCAAACATATCGGTAAACTGCAGGCGGATAAATTCAACATCTTCTTCCTCCGCCATCTGAAGGATCGCTTCCTTCGTATACTTTGCCATATCGATTCTCTCCTTTATCAAAGACGATTCTAAACGAAAAGGGTGTTTTCACGCGGCAGGGCAGAAAGACACCTTGCGTAAAAACACCCTTGTTTTGGGCATATTATAGCAGTTTTTCGCGTGTTTTGTCAAGAAAAACTTAGAGATTCGTGTATCCCATCAGGGATTCATCGACTGCCTTTGCTGCCTCGCGTCCCTCGCGGATCGCCCATACGACCAGGGACTGGCCGCGGTGCATATCGCCTGCGGTGAAGACATTTTCTTTTGTTGTCTGGTATTTTCCGTCATCTGTCTTCACGTTGGTGCGCTGGTTGACTTCCACTTTAAATGCATCGGTCACATATTTCTGGGATCCTAAAAAGCCTGCTGCAATAAGAACGAGATCTGCCGGGAGAATCTCTTCGGTTCCCTCAACCGGAACCATCATCATGCGGCCGGATTTCTCATCTTTTTTCGGTGTCAGTTTTACGGTCTTGATCTGGCAGACTTCACCTTTTTTGTTTTTGATAAATTCCGTTACGGTTGTCTGGTAAATCCGCGGATCATGGCCGAATACGGCGATTGCCTCTTCCTGGCCGTAATCCGTCTTGCAGATCTTCGGCCACTCCGGCCACGGATTGTTCTCGGCACGCTGATCCGGTGCTTTCGGCATCATCTCAAGCTGTGTCACAGATTTGGCACCGAGACGGATGGAAGTTCCGACACAGTCATTACCGGTGTCGCCGCCTCCGATGACAACAACGTGTTTGCCCTTGGCATCGATGTAGGCATGATCCTCAAAATTGGAATCCAGAAGACTCTTCGTTACGGAAGTCAGGAAATCGACAGCAAAGTAGATGCCCTTTGCATCTCTTCCCTCTGCCTTGATATCTCTTGGATTTGCCGCACCGCAGCAGAGCAGGACACGGTCAAATTCTTTTAAGAGTTTGTCAGCTTTTACATCTTTTCCGATATCAGCATTCGTCACAAACTCGATGCCCTCGGCCTTCATCAGATCCACACGGCGGTCGATGACGCTCTTATCGAGTTTCATGTTCGGAATACCGTAGCGTAAAAGTCCGCCCACGCGGTCGCGGCGTTCAAAGACCGTAACAGAATGGCCGCGGCGGTTGAGCTGCATCGCTGCTGCAAGGCCGGAAGGACCGCTTCCTACAACGGCAACGCGTTTTCCGGTGCGCACTTTCGGCGGCTGCGGCGTAATCAGGCCGGTTGCCCATGCGTTTTCGATGATCGCGCGTTCATTTTCCTTCGTGCAGACCGGGTCTCCGTTTACGTTGCATGTACAGGCTGCTTCGCAGAGTGCCGGGCAGACACGGGAGGTAAATTCCGGAAAACAGTTTGTCTTGGTGAGGCGGCGGTATGCCTGCTCATAGTTTCCAAGATACACAAGGTCATTCCACTCCGGAACGAGGTTCTGCAGCGGACAGCCGGAGGCCATTCCCGCAATCATGGTTCCCGCCTGGCAGAACGGTACACCGCATGCCATACAGCGGGCAGCCTGCATCTGCTGTTCCTTTTTCGGGAGCTGCAGATGAAATTCCTTAAAGTTTTTGATACGCTCAAGCGGGGCAACGGTGTTTCCCGTCTTGCGCTGATATTCCATAAATCCAGTTGGCTTACCCATAATTCTTCTTCCTCCTACTTACGCATGCTTTCGTAAAATGCTTCAATCTGTGCCTGTTCGCTGCTAAGGCCCTTGTCTTCCATCTGGGCACTCAGCATCATCATGCGCTTATAGTCATTCGGAATGATCTTCTTGAATTTCGGCAGATATTCGTCAAAGTGTGTGAGAATTTCTTTACCTTTTTCAGAGCCGGTGTGTGCGACGTGTTTTTCAATCATGTTTTTCAGCTCTGCAATATCGTATTTGCTTTCTACCAGTTCAATCGAAATCATTTCCTTGTTCAAATTGCGGTACAGGTTGCTCTTTTCATCCAGGACATAAGCGATACCGCCGCTCATGCCGGCTGCAAAGTTCTTTCCGGTTGCGCCGAGGACAACGACACGGCCGCCGGTCATATACTCGCATCCATGCTCACCGACACCCTCGACAACGGCGTAAGCACCGGAGTTTCTGACACAGAAACGCTCTCCTGCGATACCGTTGATGTACGCCTCACCGCTCGTTGCGCCGTAGAGGGCAACGTTTCCGACGATGATGTTTTCTTCCGGTTTATACTTTCTTGCTTTCGGCGGGTAGACAACCAGTTTTCCGCCGGAGAGGCCTTTTCCGAAGTAATCGTTCGAATCGCCCTCAAGTTCCAGGGTCAGTCCTTTTGGAATAAATGCTCCGAAGCTCTGTCCGCCGGCACCCTTGCACTGTACGGTGTACGTATCCGGCTCCAGAGAGGTGCCGAATTTTCTGGTGATCTCGGCACCAAGAATCGTTCCCACGGTACGATCGGTGTTGGTGATCTCGACTTTGACGGTCTTCTTCTCTTTCTTATCCATTGCCGGACCGAATTTCTTTAAGAGTACCTTCTCATCCAGGGTTGCGCCAAGTTTGAAGTCGTAAACATCTTTCGGATCGAACGTTACCTTCTCGCCTGCTTTTGCAAACGGATTGTTCAGGATCTGGCTTAAGTCTACGCGGTCTGCGTGCTCGTTCGTCACTTTATCATTTCTCTTTAAGAGTCGGAACGGCCGACCATCTCGTCAACGGTGCGGAAGCCAAGTTTTGCCATGTATTCCCGCATCTCTTCTGCGATGAAGTGCATGAAGTTGATGACGTACTCCGGTTTGCCGCGGAAACGTTTGCGCAGCTCCGGGTTCTGGGTTGCAATACCCATCGGGCAGGTATCGAGGTTGCAGACACGCATCATAACGCATCCCATCGTTACAAGCGGTGCGGTCGCAAAACCGAATTCCTCGGCGCCAAGGAGTGCTGCAATCACAACGTCACGGCCGCTCATCAGCTTACCATCAGTCTCGATCATGACACGGTTGCGGAGGCCGTTTTTGATCAGCGTCTGATGGGTCTCGGCAAGGCCTAACTCCCATGGAAGTCCTGCATTGTGGATGGAACTTCTCGGTGCTGCTCCCGTTCCTCCATCATATCCGGAAATCAGGATAACCTGTGCTCCGGCTTTTGCAACACCTGCTGCGACAGTACCAACACCTGCTTCGGATACCAGTTTAACGGAGATTCTTGCATTCACATTCGAGTTTTTCAGGTCATAAATCAGCTGTGCAAGGTCCTCGATGGAGTAGATGTCGTGGTGCGGCGGCGGGGAAATCAGGGATACACCCGGTGTGGAGTGACGTGTTTTTGCAATCCACGGGTAAACCTTTCCGGCCGGTAAGTGGCCGCCCTCGCCCGGTTTTGCACCCTGGGCCATCTTGATCTGGATCTCTTTTGCACTGACAAGGTATTTGCTGGTAACGCCGAATCTTCCCGATGCTACCTGTTTGATCGCGGAGCATCTCTCCGGGGATTCGAGACGGTCATCACTCTCACCGCCCTCACCAGTGTGGATTTTCCATGCAGACGGTTCATGGCAATTGCCAGTGTCTCATGTGCCTCCTGGGAAATAGAACCGTAGGACATCGCACCTGTTTTGAATCGTTTTACGATAGAATCTACGCTCTCAACTTCTTCGAGCGGAACGCCCTGCTCCGGATAATCGAAGTCCATCAGGCTCCGCAGATAGCCGCTCTCCTCGCTGTCGACCATTGCTGTGTACTCTTTGAACATCTTGTAGTCGCCGCGTCTTGTGGACTCCTGCAGTGTATGAATGGTGCGCGGATTGTAGCGGTGCTCCTCGCCCTGGCTTCTCGATTTATGACGGCCGATACTGTCCAGTGTCAGATCGGTAGACAGCTCCAGCGGATCGAATGCCTGGGAATGACGCTCATCGACATCTTTTGCAATGTCTTCCAAGGTAATACCGCCGACACGGCTGACCGTACCGGTGAAGTATTTGTCGATGACATCTGCTGAGATACCGATGGCCTCGAAGATCTGGGAACCCTGATACGACTGGATCGTGGAGATACCCATCTTCGCTGCGATTTTTACGATACCAGAGATGACTGCGTGGTTGTAATCTTCAACGGCTGCGTAGTAATCTTTCTTGATCATACCCTCTTCGATCAGCTCATGGATCGTGTCGAGTGCCAGATACGGGTTGATTGCGCAGGCACCGTAGCCGAGCAGTGTTGCGAAATGGTGCACCTCGCGCGGCTCGCCGGACTCCAGAATAATCGCAAGAGAAGTTCTCTTTTTCGTTTTTACCAGATGCTGATGAACCGCAGATACAGCCAGGAGGGATGGAATCGCCACATGGTTCTCATCGACACCGCGGTCAGAGAGAATCAGGATGTTGGCTCCTGCCCGGTGTGCACGGTCAACCTCGACGAAAAGGCGGTCCATCGCACGGTCAAGCGGTGCGCTCTTGTAGTAGGTGATCGGAACGGTCACTGCCTTGAAGCCTTCGACTTTCATGTTCTTGATCTTCAGCATATCGGTATTGGTCAGGATCGGATTGTTGATCTTTAATACCTGGCAGTTCTTCGGCTCCTCCTCAAGCAGGTTTCCGTCACGTCCGACGTAAACGCTTGTGGAAGTTACGATCTCCTCACGGATGCAGTCGATCGGCGGGTTCGTTACCTGTGCGAAGAGCTGTTTGAAATAGTTGAACAGCGGCTGATGCTCATGGGAGAGAACGGCAAGCGGGGTATCGATACCCATCGAAGCGGTTGCCTCGACACCGTTTAATGCCATCTTTCCGATGGAGGAACGGTACTCCTCGTAGGTGTAGCCGAACGCTTTCTGCAGGCGCATCCGCTCTTCTTTCGTGTACTCTTCGACCGGCAGATTCGGGATTTTGATATCCTTTAACTGTACCAGATAACTGTCGAGCCATTCGCCGTACGGCTGTTTCTTTGCGTAATATTCTTTGACTTCCTCATCGTTTAAGACTTTTCCCTGTACGGTGTTGACGAGAAGCATCTTGCCCGGATGGAGACGCTCTTTTAAGACGATTTTTTCTTCCGGAACTTCCAGAACACCGACCTCAGAGGAGAGGATCAGAAATCCATCGTTAGTGATGTAGTAACGGGAAGGACGAAGACCGTTGCGGTCAAGCACTGCTCCCATCACATCTCCGTCGGAGAACAGGATCGATGCCGGTCCGTCCCACGGCTCCATCATCGTTGCATAATACTGATAGAAATCACGTTTCTCCTGGGAAATCGTATCGTTGTTTGCCCATGGCTCCGGGATCGTGATCATGACAGCCAGCGGAAGATCCATACCGCTCATGGTCAGGAACTCGAGTGTATTGTCGAGCATCGCGGAGTCAGAACCCTGTGTGTTGACAACCGGCAGCACTTTATGAAGTTCATCCTGCAGCATCGGGGAAGACATCGTCTCCTCACGGGCCAGCATCTTGTCAGCATTTCCGCGGATGGTGTTGATCTCACCGTTGTGTACGATGAAACGGTTCGGATGTGCTCTTTCCCAGCTCGGGTTGGTGTTTGTACTGAACCGTGAATGCACCATGGCGATGGCAGATTCATAATCTGTATCCTGCAGATCACGGAAGAAAGTGCGGAGCTGTCCTACGAGGAACATACCTTTGTATACGATGGTACGGCTGGAAAGGGATGGCACATAGGTGTTGTCGTTGCTCTGTTCGAAAACACGGCGTACGACGTACAGACGACGGTCGAAAGCGATTCCCTTTTCCACATCCTCCGGTTTTTTGATGAATGCCTGCATGATGTAAGGCATACACTCTCTTGCCTTATGGCCGAGAACTTCCGGAACGGTCGGCACGGTTCTCCATCCAAGGAGTTCCAGTCCCTCTTTTTCCACGATGATCTCAAACATCTTTTTTGCCTGGTTCCGTTTCAGCTCATTTTGTGGGAAGAAGAATACGCCGACGCCGTATTCCCGTTCTCCGCCTAATGAAAAACCGAGGGTCAAACAGGCTTTGGAAAAGAATTTGTGCGATATCTGCAACAAGATTCCTACTCCGTCTCCTGTTTTACCCTCGGCGTCTTTGCCGGCTCTATGTTCAAGATTTTCTACGATTTTTAATGCGTTTTCTACGGTCGCATGGGATTTTTCACCTTTGATGTTCACGACTGCTCCGATACCGCAGTTGTCGTGTTCAAAGGAAGAACGGTACAGCCCTTCTTCTCCCATGACACGCTCTTTACTCTGTGTCATACGGCTTCCCTTCCTTTACCTTTTCTTATTTTCGGTTCTCTTTTGTTTTCCAGAAAAGAATGGAGGGAACATTTCATTCCCCGCCGTTCTTTTTGGATTGCCCTTACTATACTCTATTTTTTTCATCCTGTAAAGAGCAAATTTAATTTTTATATAATTTTTTACAATTTTTCTTTACTTTCTTAGGTTATTGCTGCATTTTACATAATTTTCTACACTTTCGATCCATTATTTCGCTGCATGGTACTCGGCTGCTGCTGCAATCAGGCCGCGGAACAGCGGATGCGGACGGTTCGGACGGGATTTGAACTCCGGATGTGCCTGCGTTGCGATGTAGAACGGATGATCTGAAAGTTCTACCATCTCAACGATTCTTCCGTCCGGAGAAACACCGGAGAGAACCATGCCGTTTTCGGTCAGTGCTTTCCGGAAATCGTTGTTTACTTCATAGCGGTGGCGGTGACGCTCGGAAATCTCTTTCTCACCGTACAGCTCCTGTGCCTTCGATCCGTCTGCCAGGACGCATGGATATGCGCCGAGACGTAACGTACCGCCGATATCCTCGATTCCATCCTGATCCGGCATCAGTGCGATCACCGGGTGCATGGTGTTCGGGTTCATCTCGATGCTGTGTGCGTCGTGGTAACCGAGAACGTTTCTTGCATATTCAACAATCGTCAGCTGCATGCCGAGGCAGAGGCCGAGGAACGGAATCTTGTTCTCTCTTGCATATCGAATCGCTGTGATCATGCCTTCGATACCGCGGTTTCCGAATCCGCCCGGTACCAGAACACCGTCCACATCGCTCAGATACTCTGCCACGTTCTCCTCGGTTACCAGCTCGGAATCCACCCATTTCAGGTGTACGTTTGCATGGCTTGCAATTCCGCCGTGTTTTAATGCCTCAACAACGCTCAGGTATGCATCATGCAGCTGGATATACTTTCCGACGAGCGCAATCGTCACCTCTTTGTTCGGATGGCGGAGTGCTTCTACCATATGGGTCCAGTCGGACAGATCCGGTTCCGGGCATGGAAGGTGAAGGCTCTCGCAGACAACCTGCGCCAGGTTCTCTTTCTCCATGGCAAGCGGAGCTTCATACAGATACTCCACGTCCAGGTTCTGCAGAACATGGCTTGACGGAACGTTGCAGAACAGAGCAATTTTATCTTTGATCTCAGTGGTCAGCGGATGCTCGGACCGACATACGATGACATCCGGCTGAATACCGATTCCCTGCAGCTCTTTTACGCTCGCCTGCGTCGGTTTTGTTTTCATTTCACCGGAAGCTTTCAGATATGGAATCAGGGTAACGTGGATCAGAATGGCGTTCTCGTGTCCGACGTCATGCTGGAACTGGCGGATTGCCTCCAAAAACGGCTGGCTCTCGATATCGCCGACGGTTCCGCCGACCTCAATGATGGCAATACGCTCCTCGTCTACTTCTTTTCCGCGGTAGAAACGGCTCTTGATTTCGTTTGTAATGTGCGGAATGACCTGTACGGTGCCTCCGCCGAAATCACCGTGGCGTTCTTTCTGCAGAACAGACCAGTATACTTTTCCGGTCGTCACGTTGGAATTTTTATCCAGGCTCTCGTCGATGAAACGCTCGTAGTGGCCGAGATCGAGGTCTGTCTCTGTGCCGTCATCGGTAACGAAAACCTCGCCGTGCTGAATCGGGTTCATCGTACCCGGGTCAACGTTGATGTACGGGTCAAATTTCTGCATCGTCACTTTGTATCCTCGGGCTTTTAAAAGCCGTCCAAGGGACGCCGCCGTGATTCCCTTTCCAAGGCCAGAGACTACTCCGCCTGTCACAAAGACATATTTTACTGCCATATTGATTTCCTCCTGCTTTTCTCTTCTGATATTTTCTTTTCCGTCACAAGTTTCTCTAAAAGGAAATGTCGCCTGCCGGCGACATCTCTATGATGAAAGCCAGTTACTCCGCGCCTGCGTCGCTCCCGTAACTGCTGACAACATTCGTAATCCGGGCTATCGCCTACTTACTCATGTCGTCTTGCCCGGCCAATATCTATGAATTCGCTCATGCAAGCATGGCTCATCCATAGCTGCTGTCCGGGGCTTTCATTCAAAATCAAAAACGATTATAACACATCTCGAATTTCCTGCAACTTTTTTTTACTATTTTTTATTATTTTCGACATTTTCCACGAAATCCTAAATTTCTGCACCATATTTTATACATATCACGATTTTCTTGACATCATCCGCAAAAATGAGTATGATAATCAATGTTTTTAAAACATGCAGGTCTACAACTGAAAAAAGGAGAATACCTATGCAGCCATCGTCAAACAATTGTTATGATACCGGTCTCCGGGAGGAATGTGGTGTTTTCGGCATTTACGATCTGGATGGTGCCGACGTCAGTCCTTCGATCTACTATGGCCTTTCCGCCCTGCAGCACAGAGGACAGGAGTCCTGCGGAATTGCCGTCTCTGACACCAGCGGTCCAAAGGGCCATGTGAAATCCTACAAAGGCCTTGGCCTTGTCAACGAAGTTTTCAAAGAATCCAAATTAGAAGAGCTGTCCGGCAATATCGGCATCGGCCATGTCCGGTACTCTACCACCGGTTCCACTACCGTAGAGAATGCACAGCCGCTCGTTCTGAATTATCTGAAAGGCTCCCTCGCCCTTGCGCACAACGGAAATCTGGTCAACGCTATGGAACTGCGCGAGCAGATGGAAAACACCGGCGCAATTTTTCACACTTCGATTGACTCTGAAATCATCGCCTACGGTATTGCGCGGGAACGCGTTCATTCCAAAACGGTAGAAGAAGCGATTCTACGCACGGTAAAAGAAATCCGCGGCGCCTATGCCCTTGTCATCATGAGCCCGAGAAAACTCATCGGCGTGCGCGACCCATATGGCTTAAAACCGCTCTGCATCGGAAAGCGGGACAACGCCTGGGTTCTCGCCTCGGAAAGCTGCGCCCTCACTTCGATCGGCGCCGAATTCGTCCGCGATGTCGCTCCGGGAGAAATTGTAACGTTTGACAAAACCGGAAATCTGAAATCCGAATTTATGCCGGTTGACGTAAAAAAAGCGCATTGTATTTTTGAATATATTTATTTTGCCCGCCTCGACAGCAAAATAGACAATATCAGTGTCTACGAAGCCAGAATCCGCGGCGGTGCAACTCTCGCAAAGACCTACCCGGTTGATGCAGACCTCGTCTGTGGTGTCCCGGACTCCGGACTTGCCTCCGCAAAGGGCTATTCCGAAGAATCCGGCATCCCGTTCGGTCTTGCGTTCCACAAAAACAGCTATGTCGGCCGTACCTTCATCAAGCCGACCCAGAAGGAACGGGAATCCAGCGTCAAAATCAAGCTGAGCGTTCTCGAATCTGTTGTAAAAGGAAAACGGATCGTGCTCGTCGACGACTCCATTGTCCGTGGAACAACGATTTCCAACCTGATCACGATGCTTCGCAAAGCCGGCGCGACCGAAGTCCATGTCCGTATCAGCTCTCCGCCGTTCCTGTATCCGTGCTATTTCGGCACCGATGTTCCTTCGAACAAACAGCTGATCGCAAGCTCTCACTCCACGGAGGAGATCCGTCAGCAGATCGGAGCCGACTCTCTTGGCTACATGCCGATCGATGAACTCCAGAACATGGTCGGCGATCTGCCGATCTGCCGTGCATGCTTCGACAGCCATTACCCAATGGAAGTACCGAAACAGGATATCAGCGCTCTTCTCGAAAGCTGATTCTATTTCGTCCCCTTTACCGCGCAGACACTGCGTCAGGTAAGGGGGGCTTTTTTGTTTCATGCATACTTTGACGTAATGTTTGCATACAATAGCATCAAAAACAAAGGATCTCTTTATGGATCTTACAGACATCATTTATTCCAACGATTACATCAACATTCTGATCCAGAATTACGTGGCACAGTCCGAGCGGTACCAGATGCTGTTTCCGGAGTCAAGTGCTCTTCTTACGCTGAACCCACAGTATTCCGTTCTCTTTCTCGAGCGGAGTCTGCTGCCGGAAAATCTCTTCGGCGCAGTTCCCTTTACCGGCTTCCAAAACTTTTTACGCCGCTCTCCACGCTCTCACTGGAAGTCTCCGGGATTGTCCAGACGCAGAATCTCTACGGTGGCGGATATACAGGCAAAAATGTAATCTTCGGTTTTCTGGACACCGGCATTGATTACCGCCACCCCGCATTTCTGCATGCCAACGGACAGAGCCGGATTCTCGCCGTCTGGGATCAGACGGACCGGACGGGAACGCCGCCGGCGCAGTTTCCTTACGGCAGTCTCTATACCAAGTCCAATCTCGACGCGGCACTTGAAAGCGGCAATCCACTCTCCCTTGTTCCCGTCACCGATCCCGACGGGCACGGCACGTATGTCGCAGGCGTGGCCGGCGGTACTCCGGATGCCTCCGCCGGATTTCTCGGCGCCGCACCGGAGGCAGATTTTGCCGTTGTTAAATTAAAACCCGCCAAACAGAATCTGAAAGATTTTTATCTTGTGTCCTCCAATGCTCCCGTCTTCGAGGAAGATGACCTGCTCTCCGCCATGCACTTTCTGAATGAAACCGCAGCTGCGGAAGGAAAACCGCTCGTCCTCTGTCTGGCACTCGGGACGAATCAGGGCAGCCACTCCGGCACGCTCCCCGTTTCTCTGACCTTGGCGCGCTACGGCAACACGCCTGGTGTGATCCCCGTCTGCGCGACCGGCAACGAAGGAAATGCAGCACACCATTATTATGGCTCTGTATCCGAAACTTACACCCCGAAAAATGTAGAGTTTCTCGTTTCTGAAGGAAACCGCGGTTTCACCCTGGAACTCTGGGGACAGGCTCCACAGCTTTTTTCTGTCGGTTTCCGCTCTCCCGGCGGCGAGACGATTCCGCGGATTCCCGTCTCTTTGAATCAGGAACAGCGGATCACCTTCGTTCTGGAGCGCACCGTGATCTACGTCAACTACGAAGTGGTCCAGGCCACGACCGGCAGCCAGCTCATTCTGATCCGCATGCTGGATCCGACCCCCGGTATCTGGACGCTTCAGGTTTACCGCGCTTTTCCATCGCCGCCGGATTTCCACATCTGGCTCCCGATCACCGGATTTTCCACCTCCGATGTGACATTTCTGGAACCGGATCCGTACACGACACTGACGACACCTTCTGCCACGGTTCCTGTTCTTTCTCCCTCCACGTATCAGGCAGCAAACAACAGTTTTTCCCCGGAATCCGGCCGCGGCTTTACCCGGCTTGGTGAAATCAAGCCCGACTTTGCCGCTCCCGGCGTCTCCGTTACCGGACCGGGACCGGCCGGCTCCTATGTAGCTTCAGCGGTTCGAGTGCGTCCGCCGCCATTACATCCGGCGCCGCTGCTCTTTTTCTGCAATGGGGCATCCAGCGCACTCCCGCCCGCTATTTCACGGCACAGGAGGTAAAAAACTACCTGATCCGCGGTGCAGACCGAACTGATACTATTACGTATCCGAGCAGAGAATGGGGATATGGCCGATTACAGTTATATCAAAGCTTCACAAGCCTTATGACAAACTGATTTTCCCGCTCACAGGTTTGCTTCTATGGTATATCCGTTTGTTGATGCAAACTTTTAATGTGCAAGTGCCTTGTTTTTGATTGTTTTCCGTTGTATCATTACGTATTATCATTATATTTATAAAACTAAAAGGGGGATTCCTGACTATGAATTACGAACGCTTGAACGATCTTCGCCTTCTTGGACTTACGATTGCCTACTACCGAAGAGCAAAAGGAATGACGCAGGCCGAACTTGCCGAGGCGGTACATATCAGTCGTACCCATATGAGCAACATCGAAGCGCCAAATACAAAAACCTCTATTTCGTTGAATCTTCTGTTCGATATCGCTGAGGCACTTGACATTCCGGTGAAAGAGCTTTTTGATTTTCAGGGACGCAGTCTGTAGGGTCTTTGAATTTTTCTCTTTAAGAGTAACCCCGCCCGGCAGTTTTTCATATCATGAATTGTAAGCAAAATGATTCCTTTGGAGGAACAAACATGAGTGATTTAGCTGCTACAAACTGTGGATGCGGATGTGACAACGGCTGTGGCTGCGATAATGGATGCGGTGTTTCCAACAACAACCTGTTCGGAAACAATGGCTGCAGTATTATCTGGATTCTGCTTCTCCTCTCCTGCTGCGGCGGATGTGGATGTGGAAACAACAACAATGGCTGCAATTCCGACTGCTGGCTCGTTCTGATTCTTCTGTTCTGCTGCGGCGGATGGAACAACAACGGCTGTGGATGCGGCAACAGCAATAACTGTGGATGCGGCTGCTGACCTTTTTTCAGTCTTCCCAGATGTTCGGGCAGAAAAAGCCCCGGGTGCGGATCAACCGCCCCGGGGCTTTTTTTCACCAGAATTCTCTTTCAGCGAAACCGTTTCGGTTTCCGTGCTTCTCTTTCCCGCTTTTCCATCTCTTCTCTTTTTTCTTTTTTTCTCATACATTCCAGATCTATTTCATAAAAGGCATTCCCTTCGAGTACCTGTTTTCTTTTTGCTGTTTCTTTTCCATCCATTTTCCGGCGGTCTCCTTTTTCTTTCTTCCTCTTATCATATGTTTTTTCCCGCCTTCTGTCATTTTTTCCGGCCTGGAACATAAGATAAAGAGAAATAAAAAGACAAATGCAGGAATGCTGCCAGGAAGGATCTTAATTTGAATCAGGAACAGGAACAAAATGTGGAACAGATGACACCGCTGGACCAGATGATCGCACAGGATCAGCTTCAGATGCTGAAGGCTGCCATTCCCTACGCCTCCTTCGGCCTGCAGCCCTCCCTTGCGATTTTGAGCAAATGGCTCGAGCTCCAGCGGACCATTCAGCTTTTTTCCCGTCCGGCCGACCTTTCCATGATGTCTGTTGATGCCCCGCACGTCTCTCCGCTTGAGATGCTGCAGGATATTTCCCGTTTTGCCGCCGGTCCGCAGCGGGATCTTCTCTCCCAGATGTTTCAGACCATGCAGATGGTCCAGATGCTTCAGAATATAAATCCCGGAAATGAGGAGGATCTGCTATGAGTTCAGATGATAAGCAAAACGACTGGTCGCAGGACCCCTCTCTTTCCGGAATTGACTTCGCCCGGCTTCAGGCACTGCAGCAGATGGCCTCTCAGAGCCGCGGAAAATCCCAGGCGGAAATGATGCCGTTTCTTCTCTCCCTGATGCAGGGAAATCAGGGCGGCGCACAGTTTTCCGCCTCCGAGGCGGACCTGATCATCTCTGCCATCAAAGCCGGAAAATCCAAACAGGAAGCGGCAAAAATTGACCAGATGGTACGCCTCTTCCGCTCCGCTGCTTCCGGGAAAAAACGCTGAAAAACTACAAACCAAAAAACGCTGCCGGTCTGGAATCCCAAACCGGTCAGCGTTTTTATTCTGTGCTTTTTCCTGCCTAGTTCTGCATGGAAAGCACGTTTTTATTTTTTACCAGGTAATCAATCAGAGAAACAACGGTCAGAATCAATGCAACCCAGATCAGCACGGTATTCAGCACGGAAAGTGCCGGAATGTCGGCGATCAGAAGAATGATCATAATCATCTGGCTGATTGTTTTCGATTTTCCCCACCAGCTTGCTGCGATGACAATTCCATTGTCCGAAGCAACCAGGCGGAAACCGCTGATGATAAATTCTCTTGCGATGATAATAATAACCATCCACGCCGGAAGCTTGTCCAGCTCTACAAAGCAGATCAGTGCAGAGCATACCAGCAGCTTATCTGCCAGCGGATCCATAAACTTTCCGAAATCGGTAATCAGATTGTCACGTCTTGCAATGTAGCCGTCCAGAGTATCCGTGATGCTGGCAGCGGCAAAGATTACCAGTGCAATCCATTTGGACGCGCTTCCGCCCACGCCAGACAGCAGGAAGAACACGAAAAACGGAATCATAATTACCCGCAGAATCGTTAATTTGTTTGGTAAATTCATTGGCTTATCTCTCCTATCAGATCATATTCCAGAGCACCGGTAATTTTCACTCTTACGAAGTCGCCGGATACGAGTGTTTCCGGTGTATTGACAAATACATAGCCGTCTACACCCGGTGCGTCCGCCTGGCTTCTGCCCACATAGGCATCCTCATCCGCCACTTTGCCCTCGATCATAACAAGAAGCTCCTGGCCGATCCTGCGCTCGCCGAGTTCTGCAGAGATATCCTGCTGCAGCTCCATCAGTTCTGCCTGACGGTCCAGTTTTACCTCCTCGTCGATCTGATGCTCCATCGCAGCAGCCGGTGTTCCCTCCTCCGGAGAGTAGGTGAATACGCCGAGACGGTCGAACTCCATGTCGTTGATAAACTCGAGGAGTTCTTTGTGCTGCTCTTTTGTCTCTCCCGGGAATCCTGTGATCAGCGTGGTGCGCAGTGTGATATCCGGCATCTCGCTTCTCAGGAAATCAATTTTGTCGATCAGCTCCTGTTTGGATGTTCTGCGACCCATGCGGCGCAGGATCTCATCGTTGGCATGCTGAATCGGCAGATCCAGGTAGTGACAGACTTTCGGCTCTTCCTTCATCGTCTGAACGAGTTCCGGATAGATGTCCTCCGGATAGCAGTACAGAATCCGAATCCAGTAGAGCTCCTGAATTTTGCAGAGCTCTTTTAACAGAAGGTGGAGAGACGGCTTTCCGTACAGATCGATACCATAAATGGTTGTCTCCTGCGCAACGAGAACGAGCTCTTTGACACCCTGTTCTGCCATCGTCTTCGCTTCTGCTATCAGTTCCTCCATCGGAACGGAGCGGTACGGTCCGCGCAGCTTCGGAATGATGCAGTAGGTACAGTGCTTGTCACAGCCCTCTGCAATTTTCAGATATTCGTAATGGCCGCCTGTCGTTACAACGCGCTGTGCGTCAATTTTCGGCAGTCCTTTCAGATCGGCATACTCCTGGAAGCGGTCGCCGCCGAGGACATCCTGAATGGCATCCAGGATTTTGTCATAGCTGTTCGTTCCAAGTACGGCGTCAACCTCCGGAATCTCCTCAATGATTTCATCGCGGTAGCGCTCTGCCATACAGCCCGTTACCAGAAGAACCTTACAGCTTCCCGCTGTACGGTACTTCGCCATTTCAAGAATATTTTGAATGCTTTCTTCTTTGGCGTCGTGGATAAAGCAGCATGTGTTTATCACGATAACCTCTGCATCTTCCTCGGAATCGGTGATCTCGAAGCCATGCTCTACCAGAAGACCCAGCATATGCTCGGAATCTACCAGGTTTTTATCGCATCCAAGGGAAATAAACAGAATTTTCATATTATTCAATTACTGGCTCCTCTTTTGTTTCCTCTTCCGCTTCAACTTCAGATTCCGGAAGGATTGTAACCTCTCCTTTGTACATCTCCTCTACGGCGATGGAAAGCGGTTTCATGCCTTTTTTCACTTTTACAAGCGGTTCAGCTCCGCCGATGATCTGTCTTGCACGTTTGCTTGTTGCAAGTACCAGAGAGTAACGGCTGCTGACAACCGGTGCCTCGTCCAGATCCTGGCCCTCGTTAATAGTTGCAATCAGTTCCTGATAAGATGGATGAATCATAATAAATGCTCCTTTCTATTTTTCCAGACTTTTTTTCATCTGTTCGATAAAGTCTTTCTGGTTGCTGCTCATGAAATGCTGGCTCTGAATGGTCTCATGCATCTGTTTTACGCAGGTTTCGAGGTCGTCGTTGATCAGGACATAATCGTACTGGTCCATGCCCTGTGCTTCCTCTTTTGCACGCTCCATTCTGCCTTTGATGACTTCTTCTGTTTCCGTTCCGCGTCCCCGGAGGCGTCGTTCCAGCTCCTCGGCGGTCGGCGGTGTGATGAACACAAGAAGGGTGTCCGGACGTTTTTCCTTGACCTGAAGTGCTCCCTGGATTTCAATCTCAAGCAGAACATCTTTTCCGGCATCCAGCTGCTCCTCTACGTATGCCTTCGGCGTTCCGTAGGAATGTTTTACGTAACGCGCATACTCGAGGAAGGCATCCTCTTCTACCATGCGGTCAAACTCTTCTTCTGTACGGAAAAAGTACGATACGCCGTCTTCCTCGCCCGGACGCGGGTCTCTTGTGGTGACGGAGATGGACAGCGCATAGTTGTCGTACTCCTCCATCAGGCGTTTCATCAGTGTTCCTTTTCCTGCTCCGGAAAAACCGGATACTACAGTAAGTATTCCTCTACTCATTTTCAGATTCCCCTCGCTCTTTTTCTGTTTCCCAGCCGCCGTTGAATCTGCGGCTGATCGTTTCCGGCTGCAAAGCCGAAAGGATGATAAATTCTTCTCCGGTGATGAGCACTGCTTTCGTGCGTCTTCCCTGCGTCGCATCGATGATGCGGTTGCTTTCCTTTGCACGCTGCACCATACGCTTGACGGGTGCCGCCTCGGGACTCACCACTGCTATTATTTTATCCGAATTTACGACATTGCCGAATCCGATGTTGATCAGTTTTGCCACAATCCGTCCTTTCCTGTACCTTCTGAAGTCTTTTTCAGAAAATACATCTACCCATACAGATTTATTATAATTCATTCAGAAAGCCTAGTCAAATCTTTTTTTCTGTATTATAATGAAAATACCAGAATTTCAAACAAAGGAGATATTTTCTATGGCTTTTGATGGAATTACCATTGCAAATATTGCACAGGAACTGAATCAGACCATCGTCGGCGGAAAGATCAACAAGATCGCACAGCCGGAAAACGACGAGCTGATGATTACAATAAAAAACAACCGTACCGTTTACCGTCTTCTCCTCTCGGCAAGTGCTTCGCTTCCGCTGATCTACCTGACGGACAACAATAAGCCCGGCCCGATGACCGCACCGAATTTCTGTATGCTGCTCCGCAAACACATCGGCAGCGCCCGCATTCTCTCCGTTACCCAGCCGGGACTCGAGCGTATTCTTATTTTTGAGCTCGAGCATTTGAACGAACTCGGCGATATCTGCCGCAAGAAGCTGATTGTGGAGATCATGGGAAAACACAGCAACCTGATCTTCTGTCAGGAGGACAATACGATCCTTGACAGTATCAAACATATTTCCGCCAACATGAGTTCTGTCCGTGAGGTTCTTCCGGGCCGCACCTGGTTCATTCCGCACACGCAGGATAAGAAAGATCCGCTCACGATCACAGAAGAAGAATTTTTCGATTCGTCTGCACGAAACCGATGGCTGCCGCAAAGGCAATCTACACTTCCCTTACCGGCTTCAGCCCGCTGATGGCGGAGGAAGTCTGCTGCCGCGCCGGCATCGACGGCGGATTTGCGGTCAATGCACTCGAAGAAAATGCGAAGCTTCATCTGTTCCGCACCTTCTCTTATCTGATTGAGGATATCAAAAACGGCGCATTTACGCCGAACATCGTATACCAGGCGATGAGCCGAAAGAATTTTCCGCACTGAAACTGACGCAGTATCAGGATTTGCGGGAGGAAACATACGATTCGATCTCCGGTGTACTGGAAACATACTATGCCATGAAAAACCGCATCACCCGCATCCGTCAGAAATCTTCCGATCTGCGCCGTGTCGTCAATACCGCACTCGAACGGAATGTCAAAAAATACGACCTGCAGCAGAAACAGTTAAAAGACACCGACAAGCGGGAAAAATACCGGATTTACGGTGAGCTTTTAAATACGTACGGCTACAGCTGCCAGCCGGGCGATACTTCGCTGAACGCCGTCAATTACTATAACGGCGAGGAAATCACGATTCCACTCGACGGAACGCTCTCTGCCGGCGAAAATGCAAAAAAATACTTCGACCGCTACGGAAAGCTGAAGCGGACCCGTGAGGCACTCGAGGAACTTCTTGTCGAGACGAAAGAGGAAATCGACCATCTCGAATCCATCAGCACGGCGCTTGATATTGCGCTCGATGAGGCGGATCTGGTGCAGTTAAAAGAAGAGCTGATCGAGTACGGCTACATCCGCCGCAAGGGACCGACAGGGAAAAAGCAGAAAATCACCTCCCATCCGTTCCACTACCGCTCTTCCGAGGGCTTTGACATTTATGTCGGCAAGAACAACTTCCAGAACGAGGAACTTTCGTTTAAATTCGCCTCCGGCAACGACTGGTGGTTCCACGCGAAAGGCCAGCCGGGCAGCCATGTCATCGTAAAGACGAACGGTAAAGAGCTGCCGGATTCCGTCTACGAAGAGGCCGCTGCTCTCGCCGCCTATTACTCGAAAGGCAGACAGGCACCGAAGGTGGAAATCGACTACACCTTAAAGAAAAACCTGCGCAAACCAAACGGAAGCAAACCGGGCTTCGTTGTTTATTACACCAATTACTCCATGATGGCGGAGCCGAACATCCGCAATCTTCAGGAAGTACAGGACTAAATTCAGAATACAAAAGACTTTTCGCACATTCCTATCTGTTCCTCTTTGCGAAAAGTCTTTTTTTCGTAAAATTTAATACTTCCTTCATTTCTTTTTCGATGCTCTATGGTATACTTCTTAGTATGGAAAAAGATTCCAGACGTGATCTTTTTCAAACAAACCACAGTGAGGCTGTCTCTTCTTTATCAGGACGGCCGGAGAGGAATATAACTGTTATGAACAAAACAATTCCCGAAATCATTCACCGCCGTGTTCCAACGACGCGTTATGAGGCAGACCCTTCCGAAGGCCTTTCCGCCGAGCAGGTTGCCGAGTACCGCGAGAACGGCTGGACCAACCGTGCGGTGGAACCTCCGTCCAAGACAACGGCCGAGATCGTAAAGAGCAATGTCTGTACGTATTTCAACCTGATTTTTCTGATTATTGCCATCTTTCTGATCCTTGCCGGTTCGTTCCGGGATCTTACGTTTCTGCCGGTCATCATCGCGAACACGCTGATCGGTATTGTACAGGAGATCAAGGCGAAAAAGACGCTGGAAAAGCTGTCTGTTTTAAACGCGCCGAAGGCTACTGCGATCCGTGACGGGGCTGAGGTAACACTCGCCGCGGAAGATCTCGTACTCGATGATATTGTTGTATTTACCGCAGGAAAACAGATCTGCGCTGATGCCGTCGTGCTTGAAGGTGAGGTACAGGTCAACGAATCGCTGCTTACCGGTGAATCCGATGAGATTACCAAGCGCCCGGGCGACGAGCTGATGTCCGGAAGTTTTATCGTCTCCGGAAGCTGCAAGAGCCGTCTGACCCAGGTCGGTGAAGATTCCTACATTTCCCGTCTGACCCTCGAGGCAAAGGCCATGAAAGAGGGCGAACAGTCCGAGATGATCCGCTCCCTCAACAAGCTGGTAAAGGTTGTCGGCATTCTGATCATTCCGATCGGTCTTCTGCTCTTCGGCCAGCAGTTTTTCGTCTCCCACGAAACGTTCCGTGAGAGCATTACCTCGATGGTGGCCGCCGTGCTCGGCATGATCCCAGAAGGTCTTTACCTGCTTGCAAGCGTTGCCCTTGCCGTCAGCGTTATGCGGCTGGCTTCGCAGAAGGTTCTCGTGCATGATATGAAATGTATCGAGACGCTGGCTCGCGTCAACGTGCTCTGTGTCGATAAGACGGGAACCATCACCGAGACAAATATGAAAGTACATGATCTGATTCTGGTCGGCTCCAGTTCAGTCCCTGATACAGAATCCGGCAAAAATGCTCCCGCACTGCAGAAAGAAGAGCTTTCCCTTGCGGTCGGTGATTTCGCATCTGCCATGTCAAACGACAACATTACTATGGCGGCACTGAAAGAATATTTTAAAGACAGCAACGGCAAAACTGCCGTTTCGATGACTTCGTTCTCCTCGGAATTCAAGTATTCCAGTGTGACATTTTCGGATGTCTCCTACGTGCTCGGTGCCCCGGAGTTCGTTCTCCGCGATGATTTTGCACGCTATCAGAGTGAAATTGAAGCGTATACCTCAAAGGGATTCCGTCTCCTCGTCTTCGGCACATCCGAAACTGTACCGAATGGAAAAGCACTCTCCGGCCGTGTCACGCCGCTTGGCTACGTGCTTCTCTCCAATCCGATCCGAAAAGAAGCACCGGAAACGTTCCGCTACTTCGAAGATCAGGGTGTCCATGTCAAGGTCATCTCCGGTGATACTCCGGTAACGGTATCTGAGGTTGCCCGCCAGGCAGGGATTGCACACGCAGAGGATTATATTGATGCTTCCACTCTAAAGACACCGGAAGAGCTCGAAGAAGCAATCCTGAAATACACCGTGTTCGGCCGTGTCACACCAGACCAAAAACGCCAGTTTGTCCAGGCTTTAAAGAAAAACGGCAAGACCGTTGCGATGACCGGCGATGGTGTCAACGATGTGCTCGCATTAAAGGATGCCGACTGCTCCGTTGCGATGGCATCCGGAAGTGACGCTGCCGCACAGGCTGCACAGCTCGTTCTGCTGGACAACGACTTTTCGAAGATGCCTTCTGTCGTACTGGAAGGCCGCCGCGTTGTCAACAACCTGCAGCGCTCGGGAACGCTGTTCCTGGTAAAGAACATTTTCTCGTTCCTGCTGTCCATCTTCTCACTGATCTCGATGGTGACGTATCCGCTGGAGCCGTCCCAGATCTCGCTGATCAGTATGTTTACGATCGGTATTCCAGGCTTCCTGCTCTCGCTGATGCCGAACAAAAACCGGATCGCGGGCCACTTTATCACGAACATTCTGACACGGGCCCTGCCTGCGGCGCTGACCGACTTTTTGATGGTCGCAACACTCGTCGTCTTCGGCCAGGAATTTGCGGTCGGCTCGGAAGATATTTCGACCGCTTCCACCGTACTGCTCGCCATTGTCGGTTTTATGATTCTCTACCGGATCAGCAAGCCGCTCAACTGGATGCGCTGGACGATCCTGATCGGCTCGATTATTGCCTTCATTTTCTGCAGTACCTATCTGAACCAACTGTTCGCCATTTCTGATATGTCCAGAAAATGTATCATGCTGCTGGTCGTATTCTCTGTCGCAACAGAGCCGGTTCTGCGATATTTGAGCATCCTCGTGGATTCCATTTCCTCTTTTTACCGGAAGCAGAAAATTTTCTTCCTGCGAAAACGGGAAGCGAGAAAAGCGAAATAAAACGTAAAACCAACCATCAAAAATGCCGTACAGCGTTGGAAATTTTTCCTCCGCCTGTACGGCATTTTTTGATTTACAAATCACAGTTTCTTACTTTCTCATCTCCGGATCTTCCGCGTAATGCGTCCGCTCGCCGCCGATGTATTTCGGTCTTGTCCGCGCGCAGACAACGTGCGCATCTCCGATCGTTTTCTGCGATACCCGGACCGGAACGGCTACTGCCTTCAGCTGCATGCCGATCAGCACATCACCGATATCAATACCTGCATGCGCCTGCACACGCTCTACGGTGACAGCGTCCTCCAATCCATAGTATGCCGCCATCGCAAACGATCCGCCGCCATGCAGCCACGGTACCGCGCAGACCGGCTCGTAACCGTATTTTTCTGCCGCCGCACGCTCCAGAACAACCGCGCGGTTCAGATGCTCACAGCACTGCGCCGCCAGATACAGCCCATGCTCCTTCGTACACGCATACAGCGCCTCAAACACCGCCTGCCCGATCTCCTGGCTGGAATCCGTTCCAAGCTTACTGTTGTGAATTTCACTCGAAGAACATCCCACTACCAGAGTCTGTCCCGGTTTCATCTGCGCCGTCGTAATCAGCTCCTCTGCGACGGCACGCGCTTCCTGTCTGATTGTTTTAAGATCCATTTTGTATCCCTCCTTGCTAAACAGCAATATTTATGCAAAAGGAGACTGACTCTTTTTCCAAGAATCAGCCTCCTTTCTTCAGCTTACATAATTATTATTTCTGAACGATATTCACAATTCTTCCCGGTACGTAAATTTCTTTTACGATGTTTCCGGTCAGTTTGTCTGCAACTGCCTCTTTTGCAGCGGCGATTGCGGTCTCTTTATCTGCATCTTTGGCGATTTTGATCGTTCCGCGCATTTTACCGTTGATCTGAACAGCGATCTCGGCTACTGCCTCTACCGTCTTCTCCTCGTCAAACTCCGGCCATGCGGTCTGATACAGACGGCCTTCGTATCCAAGGTCTGCCCACAGTTCCTCGGTCATATGCGGTGCAACCGGATTCAGCAGGATCAGAAGGGTTTCGAACTCTTTTCTCGTTACTTTTCCGGCTTTGTAGAACTCGTTGACCAGGGTCATCATGGCTGCGATCGCTGTGTTGTATTTCAGGGACTCATAGTCGCTGGATACTTTCTTGATGGTCTGGTGCATTTTGGACTCCAGCTCTTTGGAGTAGGATCTCCGTCTACCAGGCTGTCCTGCAGTTTCCATACACGCTCGAGGAAACGACGGCATCCTTTTACGCCTTCCTGAGACCAGGATGCACTTAAGTCGAAGGCACCGATGAACATCTCGTACGTACGCAGGGTATCTGCACCGAACTCAGCTACGATATCATCCGGGTTGACAACGTTTCCACGGGATTTACTCATCTTCTCGCCGTTCTCGCCGAGGATCATTCCGTGGGAAGTACGTTTCTGATACGGTTCCGGGCAGGTAACTACGCCTGATCGTACAGGAATTTATGCCAGAAACGGGAATACAGAAGGTGAAGGGTGGTGTGCTCCATTCCTCCGTTGTACCAGTCAACCGGCAGCCAGTATTTCATAGCTTCTTTGCTTGCCAGAGCCTCTTTGTTCTTCGGATCGGTATAGCGGATGTAATACCAGGAAGAACCAGCCCACTGCGGCATGGTATCGGTCTCACGTTTTGCAGGTCCTCCGCAGCACGGGCAGGTGGTGTTGACCCAGTCTGTCATGGCAGCCAGCGGAGACTCGCCGTTATCGGTCGGCATGTAGCTCTCTACATCCGGCAGCTCCAGCGGAAGGGATTCTTCCGGAACCGGAACGTAACCGCATTTGTCGCAGTGTACGATCGGAATCGGCTCACCCCAGTAACGCTGACGGGAGAATACCCAGTCACGCAGCTTATAGTTTGTTTTTGCTTTTCCAACGTGGTTCTCTTCGAGCCACTCAAGAATTTTCTTTTTTGCTTCCGCAACGGAAAGTCCGTTCAGGAACCGGAGTTGACAAGAGTTCCCTCTGCAACGTCGGTGTAAACTTCGTTCTGTACGTCGCCGCCTGCAACAACCTCGATGATCGGCATGTTGAATTTCTTTGCGAACTCCCAGTCACGCTCATCGTGTGCCGGTACTGCCATGATGGCGCCGGTGCCGTAGCTCATCAGTACATAATCGGAAATCCAGATCGGGATCTCTTTTCCATTAACCGGGTTGACTGCGGAAAGTCCGTCGATCATGACACCGGTCTTGTCTTTTGCAAGCTCGGAACGCTCGAAATCGGATTTTCTGGCTGCCATCTCACGGTATGCGCAGACCTCATCCCAGTTCTTGATCTCATCTTTGTACTGGTCGATGTACGGATGCTCCGGGGAGAGTACCATGTACGTAACACCGAACAGGGTATCCGGGCGTGTGGTATAGATAGTCAGCTTCTCCGGTTTATCTTTCAGGGAGAAATCAACCTCTGCTCCGTGGGAACGTCCGATCCAGTTTTTCTGGGAAGTTTTGACACGCTCAATATAGTCAACGCCGTCCAGACCGTCGATCAGCTTGTCTGCATACTCGGTGATCTTCAGCATCCACTCGCTCTTTACTTTGCGGACAACCGGGCTTCCGCAGCGCTCGCACACGCCGTTTACAACTTCCTCGTTTGCAAGACCTACCTTACAGGAAGTACACCAGTTGATCGGCATTTCTTTTTTATATGCCAGTCCGGCTTTGAAAAGTTTCAGGAAAATCCACTGGGTCCAGTGATAGTATTCCGGATCCGTCGTGTTGATCTCTCTGTCCCAGTCGAAGGAATATCCAAGAGACTGAAGCTGGTCTTTGAAGTGATGTACGTTGTTTTTGGTAACGATCTTCGGATGAATGTGGTTTTTGATCGCATAGTTCTCCGTTGGAAGACCAAATGCATCCCAGCCCATCGGATACAGAACGTTGTAACCCTGCATTCTGCGCTTTCTGGCTACGATGTCCAGTGCAGTGTACGGACGCGGATGGCCTACGTGAAGTCCCTGTCCTGACGGATACGGAAACTCAACGAGTGCGTAGTATTTCGGTTTTGTATAATCATCTGTGGCGGCAAAGGCTTTTTCATCCTGCCAGATCTTCTGCCACTTTTTTTCAATGTCCTGTGGCTCATATCTTTTACTCATAGGTAACCTCCTGCATGTTCAAGTTCAAAGTTCTTTTTTCTCACACCGCCGCATAGGACAGCATGCGCATTTGAACATATAGCTGTATTCTATCACTCTTTCCCTGTTTTTACAATTTATTTTTTCCTATATCCTCCGTTTTTCTTCAAAAACCGCAGAAAAATCCGGTTTCCGGGCGAATTCTGCTCCCGAAACCGGATTTTCTCTGTTTTATCACACTATTTTATAAAGCTTTATTCTTCTGCTTTTTCAACCTTCGAAGCTCTTGCCTCAATCTCTTTTGCCTGGATATCGGACGGAGCCTGCTCATATCTCGCAAACTCATAGGAGAAATCACCGCTTCCGCCTGTCATGGAGCGGAGTGTTGTGCCGTATCCGTAGATCTCAAGTTCCGGAACATCAGCCTCGATAATCGTATGGCCCTTGTGATCCGGGTTCATGCCGAGCACACGGCCACGGCGTTTGTTGAGATCGCCCATGATATCGCCGGTGTATTTATCGTCTACCGTGATCTTCATCGAAACGATCGGCTCAAGGAGAACCGGGGATGCTTCCATAAAGCCTTTCTTGAACGCCTGGATCGCTGCGGTCTTGAATGCCATCTCGGAGGAGTCTACCGGATGATAAGAACCATCATACAGAACGGCTTTGACGCCGACTACCGGATAAGCAGCCAGAGGGCCTTTCTGTACGGCTTCCTGGATACCTTTTTCAACAGCCGGGAAGTAGTTCTTCGGAACGGCGCCGCCGACAACTTCCTGCTCGAAAACGTATGGTTTCTCGAGATCTCCGGAAGCGGAGAAGCGCATTTTTACATGACCGTACTGGCCGTGGCCGCCGGACTGTTTTTTGTATTTTGCTTCTACATCCGAATTTTTGCGGATCGTCTCGCGGAAGGCTACCTTCGGACGGGACAGCTCTACTTCTACTTTGTAGCGCTCCAGCAGCTTGCTGACGATAATATCGATGTGCTGGTCGCCCATGCCGTACAGCAATGTCTGATGGTTTGCAGAATCATTGACTGCCTTCATAGTCAGGTCTTCCTGCATCATCTTGGCAAAGGCCTGGGAGATCTTATCTACATCGGCTTTGTTCTTCGGTTTATATCGTTTTGCGGTGTACGGAGTCGAAACATCCGGTTTTCCGTAGCGGACCTGATTGTTCTTTGTCGCAAGGGAATCGCCGGTTCTTGCATCGCCGAGTTTTGCGATGGCACCGATATCTCCTGCATGAAGCTCCGGTACTTCGATCGGCTTGGAGCCTTCGAGCACGTACAGCTTGCTCAGTTTTTCTTCGGATTCCTGATCTACATTATAGAGCACATCATCGCTTTTAATAACGCCGGAGCAAACCTTAATCATTGAATATTTTCCAAGGAACGGATCCACGATCGTCTTGAAAATGGTCGCGCTCTTCGGTTTCGCAAAGTCGTAATTTGCCTCGAAAATTTCGTTCGTATTGAGATTGATGCCGGCACACGGACGGGTGGACGGATCCGGGAAGTATCCGCAGATATCATCCAGAAGGTTCGATACGCCCTGCAGGTTCACCGGAGATCCCATGCATACCGGAACGATGGTGCCGTCTCCTACGTTCATGGCAAGCGCTGCGGAAATCTCTGCTACCGAGAACTCTTCTCCGCCAAAGTAGCGGTCCATAAACTCTTCACTTGTTTCTGCCACGGATTCCATCAGGGTTTCACGGTACTTCTCCAGATATTCTACGGAGTAATCCGGAATCGGGCATTCTTCTTTTTTATCTTTTTCGATATATCTGCGGCCTTTGTTCTTTACAATATTGATATATCCTACAAATTTACCGTTTTCACGCAGAGGCATATGAAGCGGTGCGATTCGTTTTCCGTACAGTTCGGTGAGCTGCTCAACGACTTCTCGGTAGCTGACATCGTCCTGATCCATTTCCGTTACAAAGATCATACGCGGAAGATTGTATTTCTCGCAGAGTTCCCATGCTTTCTGGGTTCCGACCTGCACGCCGGCCTTTCCGGATACCACGATTACAGCGGCATCTGCTGCGGAAGCGGCTTCCTGTGCTTCTCCTACGAAATCAAACATTCCAGGAGTATCCAGAACATTGATCTTATTTTTTCCCCATACGACCGGGACAAGCGTTGTGGAAATAGAGCATTTGCGCTTGATTTCTTCTTTGTCAAAATCGCTGACGGTATTTCCGTCTGTCACTTTTCCGAGACGGTTTGTCATACCGGAAAGATAAGCCATAGCTTCGGTCAGACTTGTCTTTCCGGAGCCGCTGTGCCCCAGCAGCACCACATTTCTGATTCGGTCAGTTCTAAAAACGTCCATATGTAATACCTCCCATGTAAGTAAATTTGCAGATTGCAAGGCCGCTCTTATTCGCCTTTCTGCTTTTTATCAAGATTCACGTCTTCCGTTCCTCTTATCATAGTCACTATTCTACTAAAGTTTTTGCTTTTTTGCAAGTATATTATTCATATTTCACAATATATTTCTGAATTTTTAAATTTTATATGTATTTTAGCTGGTTATTCTGTCTTTCTTCCGCTTTTCTGTCTGGCTTTTCTGTGGAATCTGCCGGATTTTGCAAAACAAGCAAAATTGCTGCCTTTCAAAAATGCTTTGTCGCTTTAAAGCAAGAAATCTTTGACATTTGATTTCAGATGCTTTACAATGTCTTTTATACGATTTACCTACGAAAATTGTCAGAAAGGACTACTTGAATTATGTGTGATACATCCGAAAAAATCTGTATCGGCTTTATCGGCCTTGGCCTCATCGGCGGCTCCATTGCAAAAACCCTCAGAAAGGTTCACCCGGAGTATAAACTGATGGCCTACTGCCGCACCAAAGCGACGATCGAAGAGGCAATTCAGGAAGGCGTGATTGATATCGCGCTGGAAGAACGGGACGACCGCTTTGCCGACTGTGACTATATCTTCTTATGTGCTCCTGTCAGCACCAACATCTCCTATCTTCCGTTCGTGAAAGGCATCGCAAAACCGGGCTGTATCATCACAGACGTCGGAAGTGTAAAAGGAGAAATCCATCAGGCGGTTGAGACCCTCGGCATGACGCACCAGTTTATCGGCGGCCATCCGATGGCAGGCTCCGAAAAGACGGGATATTCCAGCGCCACCGATTACCTGCTGGAAAATGCTTACTATATGATTACACCCGGACCAGATGTTGAGATCGCGACAGTTTCCGCTTTCGTTGATCTTGTCCAGTCCTTAAAGGCGATCCCGATGGTTTTAACATACGAAGAGCACGACTACATCACCGCAGGTGTCAGTCATCTGCCGCATATCGTTGCCGCTACCCTGGTCAATGCACTCGCATCCCTGGACACACCGGAAGAGCAGATGAAAACCGTTGCTGCAGGCGGCTTCAAGGACATCACCCGCATCGCTTCCTCCTCCCCGGAGGTATGGCAGCAGATCTGTCTCTCAAACCAGAAGCAGCTCTCGAATGTGCTGGATTCCTATATCCGCCTTCTCGTCCAGGCAAAATACCTGGTTGACAACAAAAAAGGC
Organism: Blautia sp. OF09-25XD; assembly: GCF_003482095.1. Taxonomy (NCBI): domain Bacteria; kingdom Bacillati; phylum Bacillota; class Clostridia; order Lachnospirales; family Lachnospiraceae; genus Blautia; species Blautia sp. OF09-25XD. The sequence goes on along the minus strand of NZ_QUMG01000009.1, from coordinate 16,711 downwards.
CACGAGCTCTACAATATGTTTGAGAGTTCCCGCGAATACCGGAATTCCATGGAAGATTCTTCCTATGGACCGACAAAGAAAGAATACGTCGTTTACTGCGACCTGCTCGATGAAGCCGGCGGAATCGCAGCCGTTACAACAATTCTTGCCATCAACCAGATCAGTATTAAAAATATCGGCATTACGCATAACCGCGAGTTCGAAGAGGGTGCTCTCCGCATTGAATTTTATGAAGAGCAGGCAGGCATTCTTGCCCGGAAGGTCTTAAAAGACCATGGCTATACCATTCATATCCGCAATTAAAAGCGCGTATATCTTGACAGGAGGAAGTTACGTTATGCAGTTCCAGAAAGCAGTACGTCCTCTGCGCGGAGAAATCTCCGTGCCGGGCGATAAATCCATTTCCCACCGCGCCGTCATGTTCGGTGCCATTTCAGAGGGAACCACAGAAGTCACAAACTTTTTACAGGGTGCCGACTGTCTCTCCACCATCTCCTGCTTCCGCAGTATGGGCATTGAGATCAAGAACACGCCGGAGCGCATCCTCGTTCATGGAAAAGGTCTGCACGGGCTTTCGGCTCCGTCCGCCGTTCTCGACTGCGGAAACAGCGGAACAACGACACGCCTGATCTCCGGCATTCTTGCCGGCCAGAACTTTTCCAGTACACTGACCGGTGACGCCTCTATTCAAAAACGGCCGATGGGACGCATCATCAATCCGCTGACCCAGATGAGCGCTTCCATCCGCAGTATTCCGGAAAACGGCTGTGCGCCGCTTGCGATCAACGGCCATCCGCTCCACGCCATCTCCTATCTTTCGCCGGTCGCATCCGCACAGGTCAAATCGTGTGTCCTGCTTGCCGGACTGTATGCTGACGGAAAAACAAGCGTTACCGAACCGGCTCTTTCCAGAAACCATACGGAGCTGATGCTGAAATTCTTCGGCGCCGACGTTGCCTCCGAAGGGCTGACCGCATCGGTTCTGCCGGACCCGGATCTCCATGGAAATCTCGTCCGTGTGCCGGGAGATATTTCCTCCGCCGCCTACTTCATCGCCGCCGCGCTGATAGTTCCAGGCTCTGAGGTGCTCCTGAAAAATGTCGGCATCAACCCGACCCGCGACGGTATGCTCCGCGTCTGCCGCGCCATGGGTGCTGACATCACACTTCTGAATGAGCAGAACTCCGGCGGAGAACCGGTTGCAGACCTTCTCGTGCGCTATACGCCGTCTCTTTCCGGCACTGTCATCGAGGGCGAACTGATCCCGACCCTGATCGATGAAATCCCGATCATCGCGGTTCTTGCCGCCACAGCGAACGGTACAACCGTGATCCGGAATGCGGAGGAGCTGAAAGTCAAAGAATCGAACCGTCTTGATATCATGGTAAACGAACTCACCGCGATGGGTGTTTCCCTGGAAGGCACGGACGACGGCATGATCATTGAGGGCGGAAAACCGTTCCACGGCGCCCAAATCGACAGCCGCCTCGACCACCGCATTGCGATGTCGTTTGCAATCGCTTCGCTTGCCGCAGAGACACCGACGGAAATCCTGCGCGCCGGCTGTGTGGATATCTCGTATCCGACATTCTACCAGGATCTGGCACGGCTGCAGGCATAAAAAACGTTTAAACAAAAATGGATTGTGAAGATCATTTCCTCACAATCCATTTTTTTGCTTTTACCCTGTTCTTCCGGCCGTTCCAACCGTTTCTCCCTGCCGTACCCGCGTTTCGATTCCAAGCCGCGAATAATTCCAGATCCGTTTTTCCGGCACTGCGCTTCCCTTCTGTGCCAGAACGATCACTGTCGAACCACCGAAGGCAAAATAGCCTTTCTCTTCGCCGCGCTGTACACGTCTCGCCGCTCCGGCATTTTCATTGACAATCTTTCCGACCATCATCGCGCCGACCTCCATCTGCAGCAGTGTGCCGAAATTTGCGGACTGCAGCAGCGTGTAGGTTCTCGTATTTTCTTTATAGATCGGGCAAAAATCATTCGCCGCCGGATTGACCGTGTGGAGCACACCCTCAATCCGCCGTTCCGTCGAACAGACGCCGTCATCCACAAAGAGATACCGGTGATAATCGTCCACGGAAAGCCGAAACAGAAATAACGTTCCGCCCTCATACCGTTTTGCCAGCTTCCTGTCGCGCAGAAGCTGTTCCAGCGTATATTCTGTGTTCTTGATCTCAAACTTCCCGTTCTCATGAATCGGATAAACCGTAAGCCGCGCATCACACGGGCTGATAAAATCCTGCGGCGCATTGGAAAACGGACGTGCATCCATTTTCAGCTTCCGCACAAAGAAATCATTGAACGAGATAAACTGCTTTGCGGTACATTCCTTCAGTGAAATATGATTTTTCTTTACAAACAGTGCAACCAGCGGCACCGATAAGCGGCTGTCCAGAAAGCAGCCTGCCGCACGAGATACAAATGACTGAACCAGCGGCTGCATCGCGGCTCTTCCGGCGGCATGGCTGTACATCATGTGCAGAAAACGGTCCTGCAGATCATTTTCCTCGCGGATCAGATCAAGCTTTGGATGATTTTTCCCCTGTTTTCGGTAAGGATAAGCGCAGAGTCTCAAATCGTTCTTCCTCCCTTCCAGATCAGAAGTCCGCGGAGCACAGCCACTCCAACGACCGCTACCAGCACAGCAAGCTCTTTATTCGTCGGCTTGCGGAAGCGGAAATCCGTGATAAACAAAACGCCGACCGCCAGCACCAGCAGATGCAGCCAGATCAGAAAGTATCCGCGGCAGAGCGGTGCAAAGACGAACAGCAGCGGCAAAGCTACTGACATCGAGGTAATCGGCAGTCCCTGGTAATATTTCCGGTTCTCCGAAGTTTCATTCTGACGCTTCTCTTCCATCACGTTAAAATATCCCAGACGGATCACGCCCGCAAGACCGTAGAAAATAAGAATCGGAATGCTGTAAAAATGTGTCATGCCAAGCTCATAGCAGAGCACGATCGGAAAGACGCCGAAACAAACCACATCGCAGAGCGAATCGATCTGAATGCCGAACCGCTTTTCATCTTCGGTCCTGTTTTTCTTCGTCCGCGCAATTTTTCCATCGAACATATCGCACAGTCCGGAAAAAGCAAGACAAAAAATCGCCCAGTTAAAGTGCCCCCGCGTTGCAAGAAAAATGCCGCTGATGGACGATGCAAAGCTGATATATGTTAATATTACGGTATAATCATAGAACCCTATCATATGTAGTTCCCCCTCTTTTTTCTCTTTTCGTATTCCCGATCGTAAGCTGTGCGACGATGGTAAAGACTGCACTCACCAGCAGTTCCCCGTAGTAGCCGAGCCCTCTGGAAAGCACCATTGCCGGAAGAAGCAGCGTGCTTCCAAAGACCGGCGGGAAAATTTTCAGGAACAGTGTCTCGCTGATTCCCATTCCTCCCGGAAGCGGCAGCATGTCAACCGATACGGAAATGACCGCCTGCAGCAGCACAATGGTGATAAAGGAAATGCCTGATAAATGGAAGGCGTGGTATACAAACCATGTTGCTGCAAATAAAGCAAACCTCTGTGCAAAGGTAATCGCAAGGACATTGACCAGCACCATTTTGTGGGTGCCAAGATACGCTGCCGTATTCTGGTAGACTTCCATGGAAGCTTCCAGTTTTTTCAGGCGGCTTTCTTTTCGTTTCATCAAATGCAGTTTTTCCACGATTTTCAGTCCCAAAACCAGAATTGTCCGCGCAAGCGCCGGATGAAAAACCAGAATAAGCATGGCTGTGACACAGAAGACATTCAGACCGATTCCCAGATAGAAAACCGGAAGGATTTCCGTCAGATACCGGTGCAGGAAGCCCTGTCCGAACAGAACAAGCCCAAGTCCCACCACGACCAGCACCGCTTTGTAGGTGATCGTGACGATCATCAGAATCACCGTTGATACCGGAAGAGATATTTTCTCCTTTTTCATATAGTAAAGCTGCATCGGCTGGCCGCCGCTTGCGGACGGTGTGATACAGCTGAAAAAGAATCCGACGGAAGAAAACAGAAAACATGTCCGCTTCTTCACCGGAATCTGGAAGGAATGCATCATGTACCAGATGATGATCGATTCTCCCCAGATAAAAAACACGACACAGAACAGTCCCGGCAACAGCCACCGCACATCTGCCCGCCGCATTGCTTCCATCATTGCGCCAAGGTCTTCGCCGTGGAAAACATCGTATATCGTCAACGCAAAAATCACAACGAGAAAAACGGTATTCACGATCATTTTTTTCTTACTCTGCACGGCGTTTCCACCTCCTTCGTTCCAATATCATGCCATACCATGTACCAAGATGCGTGCGTCCCGCGATCTGCCACGTCACTTCTGCCAGAAGCGCTCCGCCAATCACATCTGCAATCACATGCTGCTTTGTTGTCAGCGTAGAGACAAACACGGCAAGTGCCGCCCAGAAAGAGAACCGCTGATACCAGCGCGGAATCTCCCGTCTGCTGCGGACTGCGATATAGCAGAACCAGCTGTTCAGGCAGTGAATCGATGGGAACAAATTGTCCGCCGCATCCATCTGGTAGAGCAAGGCAAGCATCTGATTCCAGAATCCCTGTTCCGGGATCGACGGCCTTACGTTCGTTGTCGGCAGCAGCAGATAAAATGCCATACAGACAAGCCGCGCCAGAACATCTGCTGCAAAGAACCGCCAGACAAATTCTTTCTCTCTGCTTGCGGCAATCAGATAATTTACAATCCAGACCAGATAACAGCCAAAATAAATCACGATCGTCCACGGGATCACCGGGATCTGCTGGTCCAGCACCGTTTCTATATTGTAATGTTTCCACGAACTGGTAAACGGCCGCGTTCCAAAATAAGCGATAAAATTCGCTGTCAGCGTCAGAATTAGCGGCAGGATACCATAGTATGGAAACTTTCTTCTCTCGTCTCTCTTCAAAATCCGTCCTCCCTTGTCTCAAACACGTATCAGTATACGCAAAAACATTCCCTGACACAACCCAGTTCCGCTCGTTTTCAGAAACCTTAATAAAATCTTCTGTTTTTCGGCAGGGAAAAAGAAAGATTTAGAAGATTCGCAGAGAAAAAAAACGACCATATAGGGCTTCACGGGTGTTCCTATATGGTCGTTTTCTTTCAGCATCGTATTTTTGTCATAAACGAATTTTTTATTCAATCATCATGGCATCGCCGAAGGAGAAAAAGCGGTATTTTTCTCTTACAGCCTCTTCATAAGCTGCCATAATATGCTCTTTTCCAGCCAGTGCCGATACCAGCATCACCAGTGTGGACTCCGGCAGATGGAAATTGGTGATCAGTCCGTCGATCATCTTGAAGCAGTAACCCGGATAGATAAAGATCTCGGTCCAGCCGCTTCCGGCTTTTAAAATGCCGTCCTCGCCGGTTGCCGACTCCAGAGTACGGCAGCTCGTTGTTCCGACTGCGATCACACGGCCGCCTGCTGCTTTCGTATCGTTGATCAGTTTTGCCTGATCTTCTTCTACCACATAGAACTCAGAGTGCATGTGATGCTGGGTGACATCCTCCACTTTCACCGGACGGAAGGTGCCAAGGCCGACATGCAGGGTTACATGGGCGATCTTTACACCGGCATCCTGTACCTGCTGCAGAAGCTCTTTTGTAAAGTGCAGTCCTGCGGTCGGAGCGGCTGCGCTTCCCTCGTGTTTCGCGTATACCGTCTGGTAGCGGTTCTTGTCCTGCAGTTTGTGTGTGATATACGGCGGCAGCGGCATCTCGCCAAGCTGGTCGAGGATCTCCTCGAAAATGCCGTCGTAATGGAACTGGATCAGACGGTTTCCCTCATCGACAATATCTACAACCTCTCCGGTCAGAATGCCGTCGCCGAAGGAGATCACCGTGCCGACCTTACATTTTTTGCCCGGTTTTACGAGGGTCTCCCAGATATCATTTTCTCTTCTTTTTAACAGAAGGATTTCGATTGCTGCATCGGTGCCGACTTTCGAACCGTAGAGACGCGCCGGAATTACTTTGGTATCGTTGATCACAAGGCAGTCGCCCGGTTTTAAGTATTTCAGAATATCACGGAAATGGCCATGCTCATATTCACCGGTTTCTTTATTCAGATGCATCAGGCGGGAGGCGCTGCGATCTTCGAGCGGATCCTGCGCAATCAGTTCTTTTGGCAGATCATAGTAAAAATCTGAAGTTTTCATTGGTTTCCTCCATTCTATTGCAAATCGGCACAAAAGGCCGATGTCAGGTAAAATACTGTGCTGCGCCCGTTCTTTCGGGCTCAACGAACCTTATTATACCATTGCATCCGCCTTCTGACAAGAAATTTAAAAACTCATTTCCTGGATTTTCACTTATTCAATAACCGCCATGCTTCCTACGCGGTCGCCGCTTCTGCTTTTCATTACGACAATCTTTCTCTCAATTCGCTCTTTCAGTTCCGGCACATGGGAGATAATTCCAACCATACAGTTTCCACCGGCCAGTCCCTCCAGTGCTTTCACAGCCTGATTCAGGGATTCCTCGTCAAGAGAGCCAAACCCTTCGTCCACAAACATCGCATCGAGCTGGATTCCGCCTGCGTGCGACTGAATCTCATCGGAAAGGCCAAGGGCCAGAGAGAGGGAGGCCTGAAATGATTCGCCGCCGGAGAGGGTACGCACGCTGCGCTCCGTTCCATTATAATGATCAATGACATTCAGATCCAGACCAGTTTTGACCTTCAGATTTTTTCCAGAGGCTTCCTGACGCTTCAATTCATACTGACCATCACTCATCGTCATGAAACGCAGGTTGGCTTTTCGCAGAATCTGGTCGAAATACGTCATTTGAACGTACGTTTCCAGTTCGATTTTCAATTTCTGACTCATGCCGCCGCACGCCGTATCCGAAAGCGCCCGCACCCATTTGTATTCTTCCTCCAATGCCTGCATCTGGTTCTGCTGATTCTGTACATTTTCGTACGTCTTACGGTTTGTATTTGCCGCATGATACTGTTCGTTGTATTTCTGTTCCAGCTGCTGTTTCTGTTCTGTCAGCTCCGCTATTTTTTCCTGCAGCTCTGTTTCGGAAGGAAGTGTCCGATCTGTCTCCTCATTTTCTTCCAGAGAGCGGATCGTCTCTAGTGCCGCGCGCACTTCGGTAAGCCGTTCTTTCACTGTTTCATATGCTTCTTTTGCTTTCTTCTGCGCCTGTTCCAGCTGCTCTTTTTTTGCACTCCATACGGAAATATTTGTTCGGAGCTGTGTTTCGTCTTTTCCTTCCAGCTTTTCTTTTTTTTCTCCGATCTTTTCCAGCAGCGCTTTTTCCGCCTCTTTTCCTTTCGCCTCCAGCAGTTCCTTCGCATGGATTGCTTTTTCCCGCTGCTCTGCCCGCTCAGTTTCTGCTGGAATCATCTGTTTCAGAGCTTTCCATTCGCTCTGTCTTTCCAGCATTCGTTCCTTATAGAGAATGATTCTGTTCTTTTTCTCTTCCAGACGCTTTTCACAGTAAGCTGCTGCCACAGCAGCTGGCTGTTCTTCCATGTCCACTTCCTCACAGATCGCTTTTTGTGCGTCTTCCATTTTCTGTTTCAGCTGATCCAGAAGTGTCTGCTTTTCTCCGCCCAGCCGTCCAAGCTCTGCCTGTTTTTCTGCCATCACCTGTTTCAGTTTTTCCCGCTGCTTCTGTTCCTGTTGCTGACGTTTCTCATATGCCGCATATTCTTCCCGTCGTGTTTTCTGACGCTTTTCTTCTGCCGCAAGCTGCTTTTCTGTTTCATCCGCAGCCTGTGCAAACTGCTCTTCCGAAAGCTGTGTCAGACGTTCCTGCTCTTTTTTGCATTCCTGATCTGCTGTTTCTGCCGGAGCAGCGGTTCCCCGGGCAATCCGCTGCGTCAGCTCTTCCCTTGCCGTTTCAGCCTGTCTTTTACAGTTTCCTGCCGCTTCGCTTAATGCCGCAGTCACTTCGTTCTGCTTCTGCAGTTTTTCTTTTTGCTGATCCAGTGTTTCTTTATCCGGCACATGTTCCGCCTTTCTCGCCAGCACTGGATGATGCACGGATCCGCAGACCGGACATGGGATTCCCTCTGTCAGATTTTCTGCCAGGATTCCCGCCTGCGCATCCAGAAACAGCTGTTCCAGTTCCTGACACGTTTCCCGCACATCATTTCTGATTTCCAGACTTTTTCGATACGCTTCCTGCTTTTCTTTCCATTCCTTCTGCGCTGCCGTCCATTTTCGCAGTAGCTGCGAAAATTCGGTCCGCGCCCGGCGATATTCTTCCTCCGCAAATGCAGCATCCTGTCTTTCTTTCAGAAATACCGTCGTTGCTTCCATCCGGGATGCCAGCTCGGTGTCCTGCTGTGTCAGGCCTTCCAGTTCTGCTGCCAGAAGCCCCGTCTTCTTCTCGGACTCCTGAACTTTTTCGCGGCATCCCCGGATTGCCATAATCTGCTCCTGCGCCCGCGTTTCATTCTGCTGTACCCTCGCCAAAACCGCATCCACGCCGGAAAGATCTTCTTCCCGTTTTCTTTTCTCAAGCAGCTGCGCTTTCGCCTGTTCCTGCTCTGCTTTCAGTCTGTCCTTCTCTTCCGCTGCCGTCTGCAGTTCTTTCTGCTTTTCCAAAAGCTCTGCCTGTTCCTGCTTCATCTTCTTCAGCAGTTCCAGGCTTTCCTGTTCTGCGCGGATCTGCTCCTCCAGTTCTTTGCAGATGGAAGCCTCCCGTTCTGCCCGTTCGCTTTTCTGCTGTTTTTCCGCTTCCTCTGGAACCAGTCCCGCCAGTTTCTTTTCCTTCTGTGCTTTTTCCTCCCGCCGCTTCTGGCTCTCTTTTACCTTGCCGAGCAGCTGGGTTTTCTGCTCCATCTCTGTTTCCACCGCTTTCCGCTCCTGCTCAAGATCCGAAAGTCTTTTCTGATCCATCTCGATGCAACGTGCCAGCAGTTCCATCCCCCGCATCACCTGACCGTCGAAATTTGCCTTTTTCAACTGCGCAAATTCCTCTTTGAACACCGCATCCTCCGGGCAGACGATATTGTCGAGATACTGGAGAATACTCCTCCGCTTTTCACTATACGTATTGCTTCGCTCTTTCGCGGCATCCCGCAGACGATTCTGCAGCTCCTGATAAATTTCCGTATGAAACATTTTCCGGAAAATTTCACTTCGATCTGCCGTTTCTGCCAGGAGAAGTTTCTGGAAATCCCCCTGCGCGATCATGGCAATCTGTCGAAACTGCTTCTGATCCAGTCCGAGAAGTTCCGTTACAGCTTTTGTCACTTCCGTACTTTTCGTCACCGGCTGTCTCCCATCCGGAAAAATCAGTTCTGCATTTGCTCTTTCTCTCGTCATTCCCTGACCGCGCTCCTTCGGCCGATCATACTCCGGATTCCGCTTTACCATATAATCTTTTCCCTGATGCGCAAAGGTAAGCTCCACAAAAGTGCGCACTTCCGGCGCGGCATACTTGCTGCGGAACATCTCCCCCGTCCGGATTTCACCGCTTGCCTCGCCGTAGAGCGCAAAGGTAATCGCATCAAAAATTGTTGTTTTTCCTGCACCGGTATCACCTGTAATCAGATACAGGCCGCCGCTGCCCAGTTTTGTAAAATCCAGTTCTGTCCGGTCCGCATATGGTCCGAATGCACTGATAATCAATTTCTTTGGCTTCATCTTTTTATCCCCCTAAGCAATGCTTTCACAAATGCTTTCTGCTGTTCCGTCATGCTCTGGTTATTCTGCAGTTCATAAAATTCCTGAAACAGCTCCAGTTCCGATTTTTCCTCGATACGTTCCGCCGCCGTTACCTCCGCATTGGAACGCGTTCTTTTATTGTCATATTCCAAACGCATCAAATTGGGATAAATCGTCCGAAGCTTCGCCATGCCGTCCGGAACATCCTCCTCATCCGTCAGGGTTACCATCAGATAATCCGTACGGTCGCTGTTTTCATAGAACGTTTTTGCTGTCACTTCCAGATACGTTCCACGGATTTTTCGAAGATCGTGGAGCGGTTTCAATGGAATCGTGCGAAGTTCGACGGTTCCTTTTTCTTTCAGCTCTACAATGGTAATCGACTTCTCCTGTCCAGCCTCGGAAAACGAATATTTGAGTGGTGAACCACAGTAGCGCACGGTCTCGCGGCCAACCTTCTGCGGACTATGGATATGGCCGAGCGCCACGTAATCAAACGCATCAAAAAGCTCCACCGGAATCTGATCCACATCACCTACCTGCAGTTCCTCTGCCTCGCACCGCAGCGCGCCTGTCACAAACTGATGCGCTAAAAGGATATTCCGCTCTCCTGGATCTATTTGGGTCTGCTCCAGTGCCGCCCTCACGCCATCTGCCGTGGACTGAATCTCCTCCGCGCGTTCCGGCAGGGCATGGCGTACGGTTGACGGGCGCAGAAACGGAAGAAGATGAATCCACACCGTTCCATATGCATCCTGTAACGCGAACTTTTCTATTCTTCCATCATATACCTTCGACAAATAGATTCCGCTCTTCCCCATCAGATTCGACCCAAATGCCAGCCGCTCCGCCGAGTCATGATTGCCGCTGATGATAAAAACCGGAACTTCCTGCTCCGAAAGGCTGGTTAAAAAGGCATCCAACACCTGCACTGCCTCCGCCGTTGGAATCGTCCGGTCATATACATCTCCGGAAATCAGAACTCCATCCGGTTTTTCCCGCATAACCGCCTGCAGGATCTGTGTCAACATATATTTCTGGTCCTCGATCATGGAAAACTCATGCACGCGTTTTCCAATGTGAAGATCCGATAAATGAAACAACTTCACAAAAACTATCCCCTTTCTGCAGCAAAAACTCTGTTTTTCCTATGTTCTCTGCTCATTATACTATACCCAACCAGAAAAAGAAATCATCCGCCAGGAAAACGAAAAAAAGACTCCTGTTCACACAGGAGCCTCCAACCATAGCGAGAGGGGGATTCGAACCCTCGACACCGCGGGTATGAACCGCGTGCTCTAGCCAACTGAGCTATCTCGCCATATGTAATTTTTGATAAATATGGGACCTATAGGGCTCGAACCTATGACCCTCTGCTTGTAAGGCAGATGCTCTCCCAGCTGAGCTAAGATCCCATATCCTGTTTTTCATCAGCGCTTATGTCCCGCTGACATTTATAGATTTTAGCACTGTTCTTTTAATTTGTCAACGGTAATTTTTAAAATTTTTCAAATTTTTTCTTTTATTCCTACAATAGCGTCGATTATGGTACGAACATGCCCAATTCAGGAAAAAGGCTGCCTGCTTTCTCAGCAGACAGCCTTCTTCTCATCCATGTCAAACTTCCACGATCTCCCGCACACACAGATCATCTACCGTCGTATGTAAGATCTCGGCAAGTGCAAACAGATTTTCAATGTTCGGCATCTTTTTTCCTTTCTCCCAGTTCCAGACACTCTGAACCCCGGCGAGCCCCATCTTCTTCTGAATGTCCGGTCGGTTCATCCCCAATCTTTCACGCCGGCTACGGATATTTTCGCCCGTTTTCTTCATGTTCAAGTTTGCATAGATCTGTTCCGATTCTTTCATATCTTTGCCCTCCCTAATTTCTTTTCTTATACCCATATTTTACACTCCGGGTTAAAATCATAAAAGGTCAGGACAGAAAAAATTTTCGTTCAGGTTAGCCCCCCTTCTTTTTTCCTTTTACCCCTTTTTATATACTGTTTCAGGTACTTTTTTATCATTTAGATTATATGTGTTTTTGTTCTCCCTAACTTTTGTTTTCTTTTCTGGACACATATTTTTTCGGGTTAAATTTTTAAAAATGTCACTTACTTCCGTAAATCGTCCCGAGTTCATACCCTCTTTTTCTGTCAAGGTCGAGGCTCTTCAGTAAAAAGAGCGTATCATGTTCATCGCAGTCCGTCTGGCTTTCCCGGAAGAAGGACAGATTTTCCTCTATACGTTCATCCAGATTGCTGATGCTCTTTCGCAGTTCCTGATAGAGACTTTTGGTAACCATTTCTTTGTAATGGCCCGGCACCTGGTTCAGCACCCACTCGTGGAGATGGATCATGTTGTGCAGTACAAGTTTTTCGTCTTCCAGCCCTTCCGGTGTTATGACAAAGCATCCTGTGCCAGGGTAAAACTGAGCCTTGCTGCTTCCTTTCTTTTTACAAAGTTTCAGTTTGAACAGATCATATGAAAAATAAGTCAGCTCATCCGGCAGCGGAATCGTCTCCGGTTCCCAGGTTCCGTCCTCACGCTGTGCTTCCGCTGCGACGAATGGCCCGCAGATGCTTTCCCGTTCCATCCGCATATCGTCAAAGAACTCCTCAAACTCACCCATCCGCATGGAAATCGTTATTCTGTCCCGGATTTCCTGATCCACTTTTTCCGGGCTGCCTGTTTTCACCGGACGTGTCTTGTACAACTGGTCAAGTCTGACTCCATAAAGCCGTGCCAGATTCAACGCATTATCAATGCTTGGAAGTTTCGGATGTGTTTTGCTCTCCCAACTGCATACCGTCTGCTCTGCCGAAAGTCCAATCGCGTCTCTCACCTGTTTTAACTTCAGGTTATTCTCAATTCTAAGTTTTTTCAGATTTTTTGCTGTTTCTATGGAATCAATCCCAACATTATTATAAGCATCCATCTAAAATTCTCCTCGTTATTCTCCAAATTATTTCTAAAAAATGTATCCTCGTTACTGTTCATTCAGCAGTGAACCGTAACTGTCCCCCGACAGTTGAATCCTTTTTCTCATCCTGGGCTTGCATTTTTTCTCTGGAAAGTGTAATATCATAGATGTAACTAAAAGGAAACTGAGTGGCTTCTGCCTACGCAAAGCAACTACTACCCTAAGCTACAACCCCCCAAAAAGCTCAGGTCCAGAGTTAACCTTACTTTCATAACTCTGGTTCCCCTGAGCTTTTTCTTTTATCAGATCTCCGCCAGAAAAAATTCCTTATTTCCCGCGTGCTTCATCCATCTTCTTCAGAATACTCTTTGCAAGATTCATCGTCTGCCCACCGCACATTTTACCGAAGAGTTTTCCGCAGGCTTCCACGGCCTCCGCCTCTTCCTTCACGCAGTCCGCATAGATTCTTTTTGCGATCACCGGGGCAATCAGCTTCCATTCTGCCGTTCCAAACTCCTCTGGCAGAATACCTTCATCGCGCATTTTATACAGCTCTTTTTCCACGCGCTCCCGCGTCACCATCCGCTCAACAGTTGCAAACGCCATCTTTTTCGCCGCTTCCTGCTCCGATGTGATCGGTGCTTTCTGTGCTTTCATCTCTGAAAATTTTTCATTCACAATCTTCAGCACAAACGGCGCTCTCGAGTCCGGATTATTCAGTTTCGACATATTCTTGACGATAATGCCTTCCTCGCAGTCCCCATCCGTATACTTCGTAATCCGCATGAAACTCCGACAGTGATCCCAGTCCACGAAAGGTCCGTCATACAGCACATGTATATACGGAACTCCTACCTCAGCCGCCAGCGCCTTTACCTGCTTCTGCGGCAGATAACCGTCCGCTTTCAGATCGTAGACATCGTACATGATCCAGATATTCAGATATTTCTCCGGATACGGTACACGATGACGCGTCATCCATTCCCCAAAAAATACATAATCGGGATACTTCTGAAACTTCTCCGCGTCCAGTGTATCCACATAGTCGAGAAATTTTGATGTCGCGTCGACATCCTTTGTCCTCACGATCTGCTGCTTTCTGGAGAACGCCGCAAGCTTTCCTGTTTCCGGGTCATACCGTACGCTGGCATTGCTTCCATCGATTTTAATCTGAATCACAATGTGATCCCCGGGCTCGAAAGCCCAGGTGTTCTTGTTTTTGTGCATCTCATTTTCCTGCACGATTCGCTTGATATCCATAAATTTCTTCTGCTCCATAAAATAATACCCCTTTCCTTTCTAATTCTCATGGGTACACTCATAGATCGTACCCAGCTCATAACCCATTCTGCGGTCGAGATCCAGGCTCTTCAGGTAGAAGAGCGTATCATGCTCGTTGCAGTCCGATGCACTGATTCGGAAGAAGAAAAGATTGTCCATGATCTTCTCATCCAGATCCGCAATCTCATCCTTCAGTTTCTGATAAAGGCAGACAGTAACGAGTTCCTTGTACCGGGATGGCAGGCGCATAATTAATCTCTCCCACTCGATGAGATACCTGGCCGTTCTCATCTCTTTCACCATGTAAAATTCTATCATACCTCATCTGCCCAGTCATTCGTCCCGCAGTATAACTGCCGCGTTCTCTTTTACGCAAAACCGGGATGGTATCCTGCAGATGAAGCAGAATACCATCCCGGTTTTCCTCTATTGACAAATATACATGCTCAAGTTTCTTCAAACAGTTCTTTTATTCCTTTAGCAAATAATCATTGTTTAATACTTTCATAGATAACGGTCCTTCCACAATTCTGGAATACACTGGTTCCAATGGGCGTATTACAATTCCTTCTTTATTCATACCAGATGTATACTTTCCCTTTGCTCTTTCTAAAAGTTCTTCGATACTATCATACTCAAACAAATCTCTTTCTTCTTCCACCGGAACCATTTTTAGGTTCAGAATTCCGCACAGTTCTTTCATCTTCGCAAGAGACAGTCTTCTGTGTGGTTTCAGATCTATCATGGTAAATACATACCATTCCGGTTTTTTCAGCTTTAATCTGTTCTTTTGAATACCAGCACCGCAGAATTCACCCTGAATTGCGAGATCTGACAGATTATTCTCCTTTATTCTATCGGGTATCCCATTTTCATGTGCATATTTCCACATCGCACATTTTCCGTCATCTGCATATTCAAAATTTCTTCCGCATACACCAAAATGATCGTCTTTCCGATACATCGTAACACTGGTTCCGTCCATCTTTGTACTGATGTAATATCCATTTATCTTTTTAAATTCGTCGATCAATTCTGGATAAGACTGTACTCTCAGCTCATCTGTTTTTGGAATTCCGTCTGGAAACTCCCCTATAATCGTACCACTGCTGGTGACTCTTTCCTCTACTTCCCACTTTCTGATTCCAAGCAGCTCTGTAACCTCATCACTAATCTTATACGTTCCTTCCGGCAATATAGATAAAGGCTGAACCAGGCCCTGAGAAATCTGGCCTCTAAATTTCATAGTTCTCAGCCGAAAACCTTCTCCCAGAAGTTCGTTCTTCTCATAGCTGCTGCTTCGCAGAAATTCAAACTGCTCACAAATCGGAAGAAACGAATCTGCTTCCATATATACACAGCAATCTCCAACCCGAAACTGTCCCTTATTCGCAACACACTTCCATCCCAGGACATGCACACACTCTATTCTGTCTGCTCCTTCAATTGGAGTTATGTGATGTACATACTGCACAGATGCCAATTTTCGCTTTCCCATTTTTCAAAATCCTCTCTCAAAATAATTTTATATAGCATTTGTAAAACGCCACAGGTAAAATTTTATCATGCTTCATCTGCCCAGTCATTCATCCCGTAGTATAACTGCTGCGCGCTCTTTTAAGCAAAACCGGGATGCCACCCTGCTTCATCTGCAGGAAAACATCCCGGTTTTCTTCTTTCCTAAATATATATGCTCAGTTTTCTTTAAATACTTCCGCAAATCTTCTGTAGTTCCCATTCTTTCCATCCGGCACCGCGAACACGACCGTATCGAAACTTGTATGCGTCGTTGTCAGAAATTCCTTGAAAATCCCGGCAACTTCTTTTGCATCCTGTCCGAAAACACCACATCCGTATGCACCCAGAATCAGAGTCTTTACCTCGTTCTTTTCCGCAATATCCAGCACAAACTGGATTCTGCTTTTCAGCGCCTCTGTATTTTCCCGGTCGGAGACATTTTCGTATTTCTGTGCCGCCGCCTTATTCGGTGCTGCACAGGTGATCACATCGCAGAACGCTTCCTTCCCATTACGGAAAAATCCAATTTCCGGCGAATACAGCGCACGGTTCAAATACAGCCCTTTCTGTTTATGCTGCATATTCCATTCATAAAACTCTCTCTGAAAACTTTCCAGCACATTGTACAAAAACGATTCATGACACAGACATTCTTCCTGCGCGATACTGCCCCTGATAAAACCGCCGCCCGGACTCCGGTAAGAAGCGAAATTCAGAACCGCCGTTTTCGATCCCTGATATTTTAGGATTGCAGCAACGCTGTCCAGATCCTCCACGAAAATACGCATCTTATTCTGCTCTGCATTCTCGTCCGGATCTTTCGAATTCCAGACTACTTTATAAAGTTTCGTTGCCGAAATAGAAGCCTGAATCTGATCCTTGTACTTGTCCTGCATCAGCTTCGTATGACGCTCAGCCTTTACCGCATTCTCGATTTTTCTGTTGTTCCTCTGTTCTCTCATGTAAGCCATCTTACCATCGTAAGCGCAAAATATTGCTACGTTACTCATGAATTACGCTTGCACCAAAATGATAGATGCAAGCGTTTTACTCTATTTTAGTTTTGACAGTTCGTTTTCGCAGTCTCGCTCCATGGGGCAAGCTGTTCCAACTGTTCATCTGACATTTTATCGTCTGGCCGCTGTGATAAGAGATATGGCAGATATTTATAGGTATTCAGATCATTCGCTTTTGCCATCTCGACCATTGTATACACAATAGCACTGGAGGCAGCTCCTTTCGGACTGGCACTGAACAGCCAGTTCTTCCGGCCGACAGTGAATGGCCTGATTGCATTCTCGCTAAGATTATTGGACAAACTGCAATGACCGT
>NZ_QUMG01000008.1:0-154609 GCF_003482095.1 Blautia sp. OF09-25XD | reverse complement strand
GGTGTACCGGTTGAACCGCCAGGTTCACGGCCGGGTAGCCAAGTCGGGAAGGGATAAACGCTGAAGGCATCTAAGCGTGAAGCCCCCCTCAAGATGAGATATCCCATTCGAAAGAAGTAAGACCCCTTGAAGACGACGAGGTAGATAGGGCAGGGGTGGAAGTGCCGTAAGGCATGGAGCTGACTGTTACTAATCGGTCGAGGGCTTGACCTGAAATGCAAAACAAAAGTTTTGCAGAAAATGGTTGTGTTCGGAAAGAAAGTATGGTATGATGTATAGGTGTTAAGTGTATGCGGTTTTGAAGGTATATCAAATATCTTCAAAATAGTTATTGTGGCCCGGTGGCTCAGCTGGTTAGAGCGCCGCCCTGTCACGGCGGAGGTCGTCGGTTCGATCCCGATCCGGGTCGCTTTTCATAACTAAATATCTGAAAAATGGGATCTTAGCTCAGCTGGGAGAGCATCTGCCTTACAAGCAGAGGGTCACAGGTTCGAGCCCTGTAGGTCCCATTCTTTTATGGGTGGTTTCCCGAGTGGCCAAAGGGGACAGACTGTAAATCTGCTGCAAATTGCTTCGGTGGTTCGAATCCACCACCACCCACTTGCCAATCAGGCAATCGGCCGATGTGGCTCAATTGGCAGAGCAGCTGATTTGTAATCAGCAGGTTATCGGTTCGAGTCCGATCATCGGCTTTACTTGAGAAATCAAGTACAAAAATAGGATATCGCGGGATGGAGCAGTCTGGAAGCTCGTCGGGCTCATAACCGAAGGTCGTAGGTTCAAATCCTACTCCCGCAATTTTATGCCTAGTTAGCTCAGTTGGTAGAGCAGAGGACTGAAAATCCTCGTGTCTCTGGTTCGATTCCGGAACTAGGCATATTTTACGGAGCATTAGCTCAGTCGGTAGAGCACTTGACTTTTAATCAAGTTGTCCGGGGTTCGAATCCCCGATGCTTCACTATGTGGAACCCTTTCGAGGGTTCTTTTTTTTGTTCTGCATATCCCAAATTGGTCCGGTGGACCAATTTTGATTATGTTTATCTTAAGGTTACGGCGAAAATCTTGCAAAAGAGCAGGAAATGTACTATGCTTTGAAAGAATAAAAAAGAACGGAGGAATCTGTTTATGGCACAAAAAAAGAAAAACAAAAGACGAAGACGCCAGTTTCAGCAGAAAGTGATTTTAAGTGTTCTGCTTGTTATCATTATCGGATTGATTGGCGTGCTTGGATATCAGATGCAGAAGAACGAGAAAAAACAGACGGATGGAAACGCAAGTGCATCCTCTTCGGTTTCGTCATCCTCTCTTGCTGGGGACAGTTCAGAGCCGATATCGGATTCCAGCCCGGAGGAGGAGATTACACCGATGCCTGAGCCGGTACAGCAGATTTCGTCAGATGGTCTGAACAGTCAGCATGCCCTGCTGGTGCGGGAAAGCGATCTGGCTGAGATGATGAATCTGGGCGGAGATGAGAGAATTTATCCGGCGTCGATGACAAAGATTATGACAGCGCTGCTTACCATTGAAAATCTTCCGGATCTGAACGAGACGATTACGGTTCCGGAGGACATCTTCGAGGAACTGACGGCACAGGATGCGTCGGTAGCGGGATTTAATCCGTACGAACAGCCGACGGTTCGTGATCTTCTCTATGGTGTGCTGCTGCCATCCGGCGCAGATGCATGTGAGACATTGGCGAGAGCAGTCGGCGGATCGGAAGAAGGTTTTGTGGCCATGATGAACCAGAAAGCAGAAGAACTGGGACTTACCAATACGCATTTTGAGAACTGCACGGGACTACATAACGACAACCATTATTCTACCTGCCGTGATATTGCGGTGCTGATGAGTGAGTGTCTGAAGAGTGATACGTTTCGCGAGATCGTGACGAGGGAGGTTTACACAACGGAGGCTACCGCATCACACCCGGAGGGAATTACGCTGTATGATACGATGCTCCACCGGTTTACCAGCTATGAGATGAGTACGACACTGGAGAACGGGGCAGTCATTGAAGGCGGAAAGACCGGATTTACCGATGAGGCGGGTCAGTGCCTGGTCAGCTTTGCAGAATATGGAGGCGAAGAGTACATACTTGTTACGGCAGAGGCCATGACGGATTCGGGATCTGCGGTGGACAGCATCGCGGATGCGAGTACGGTGTATGGAAGATTACAGTAAATACAGGTGAAAGCGAGAGCTGGAAACGGGAGAAAATTCCCGGTTCCGGCTCTTTTTTTTTACGTGAAGCAAGTCGAGAAAATAAGGTGTGGATAACATTGGGGATGTTTTGCACGGAATGCGCAGAAAAGAATTATGTTTTCCACAAAAGAAAGAAGCGCAGGGGAAAAATTGTGGATAACGGAAAGGAAAAATCCAGTTTTTGTGTATAGATCGCGCCGGATGGGAAATACTGCTTACTGTAGAAAAGCAGGAGGAGAGCGAGAAATCGAAAAACGCCTCTGAAATGCTTAAAAAGATATCAGCAGAGGTGGTAAGAATATGAAAAGAGACAAGTTGAGAATCGGCGTGATCACAGCGGCACTGGCAATGATGATTGCAGGCGGAGTGCTGACCTGGCAGCAGGATGCGAGAAACGGTAAGGCAGATCAGGCGAAACAGGGAGAGACGGCACAGCTTACAGAGGACGAAAGCACCGGAACTACAGAACAGCAGACGGAGGAGACGGCGGGAGATGCAGACGGAACGCGTGCCGTACAGGATCAGGCAGATGATGTGGAAAACAGTCTGGAACAGGTGCCGGAAATGGAAGCGGCGTGTGAAGAAGAGGCGGCGGGAAATCCAGAAGCAGATGCAGAGACGGCTCAGAATACACCGGAAGAATCAGATGGGAATACAGAAAGACAGGACGCGCAGGCGGTAAACGGAACAGCGGCGGATCAGAACGGAGAAACAGGATCAGGAGAAACAGCGGCGAATGAAGAAACGAGTGCAGCATCCGGAACTGTGGATTCTGCAGAAAATCAGGAAACGGCAGTTGAGACAGCAGGGGCTGCACAGGATCTGATGTTCAGCGAAGCGACAATCATGGAACTGCCGGTTACTGGAACAGTTCTGATTCCGTATAACATGGAAAATACCGTTTATTTCCCGACACTGGATCTTTACCAGTGCAATCCAGGCGTTGTTTTCTCGGCGGCAGAAGGAACTCCGGTTCTGGCGGCAGCGGACGGAGAAGTTGTGAGTGTGGAAAATGATGCAAGAACCGGCCTCACCGTCACCATGAATCTTGGAAATGGATACGAAGCCATCTACGGACAGCTCACAGACGTTTCCCTCGAGGCAGGCCAGAAAGTTCAGAAAGCAGCACGGATCGGAGCAGTTGCAGCACCGACGAAATATTATGTAAAAGAGGGAAGCAATCTTTTCTTTGAGATGAAAAAAGATGGAAAAGCCATTGATCCTATGGTATATCTCCCGGCAATTTCGGAATAAAAAAGAGGACCTGCACGAAATGGGATGCGGGAAAGTATTATAAAGTGTAGGATTCGCAATCGAATCTTTTTTACAGGTTTTGAATACAAAAAAGGCGGCGCAGACCGCGGATGGTAAAATACCGTTTTTCGATTGCTTTTTATAAAAAAGGCTGGCTGAAAACAGTCAGCTTTACATATAACAAACAGGATTGTTTTGATATAGAAAAAGGGTGGAATAAAAGGAAAGTAACCGGTTACAGAAAATGTGAAAGTTTGTCATTTTAGGGGTTTCGTTTTTGAATGTTATCGGTTAAAATAGATGTAGTGGACAGATCCTGAAAACAAGGAGGATTAGAAAAATATGGAGCTTTTATTTATGGACCGGTGTTCAAAGAAGCAATCTGGGGTGGAACAAAGTTAAGAGACGTATTTGATTACGAAATTCCGAGCGATACAACCGGCGAGTGCTGGGCGATCAGCGGACATGCCAACGGAATGAGCCATGTGGCAGGCGGAAGATTTGATGGAAAAACATTAGGTGAGCTCTGGAAAGAGGAGCCGGAAATTTTCGGAAATTACCCGGGAAGCCAGGTTCCGCTGCTGATCAAGATCATTGATGCAAAAAATGATCTGAGCATCCAGGTTCATCCAGATGATGCTTATGCAGGAGAGCATGAGAATGGATCTCTTGGAAAGACCGAGTGCTGGTACGTGCTGGACTGCGAACCGGGTACAGAAATTGTTATCGGACACAATGCAAAAGACAAGGCAGAAGTGGAGAAAATGATCCGCAATCATGAGTGGAGCGATTTCATCCGCAAAGTGCCGGTACATAAGGGAGATTTCTTCCAGATCAATCCGGGATGCGTACATGCCATCAAAGGCGGCACACTGATTCTGGAGACACAGCAGAGCAGCGATATCACCTATCGTGTATACGATTATGACAGACTGCAGAACGGCAAACCGAGACAGCTTCATGTAGAGCAGAGTATCGATGTTATCGAGGCTCCGTTTAAACCGGCAGATATCGATACCTTTACAGAGGAAATCCCGGGCGCGGTACATACCCATTTTGTAACATGCAAGTTCTACTCTGTAGATAAATACGACATCGACGGTGTATTCACCTTAGATGCGAAAAAATATTATACTAATGTAAGTGTAATCGCCGGAGAGGGTACTGTAAACGGTATTCCGGTTAAGAAAGGTACTCACTTTATTATACCGGCTAATTTTAATGGATGCAGATTTGAAGGAAAACTTTCTGTAATCTGCTCAAATCCAGAAGCATAAGAGAGGAGAAAAACACAATGAGACTTGGAGCATTAGAAGCAGGCGGAACAAAGATGGTCTGCGCAATTGGAAACGCAAATGGAGAAATTTATGAGAGAATTTCTATCCCGACCGAGACACCGGAAATTACCGTTCCGAAAATGATTGAGTATTTCAAAGAGAAGGACATTCAGGCACTGGGAATCGGTTGCTTTGGACCGATCGACCTGAACAGAAAATCCGAAACATATGGTTACATTACCACAACTCCCAAATTAGCATGGAAGAACTACAACATCGTAGGCGCTTTCGCAGATGCACTGGACATCCCGGTTGGATTTGATACCGATGTAAACGGTTCTGCACTGGGTGAGGCTACCTGGGGAATCACAAAAGGTCTGGACAACAGCATTTACATCACCATCGGAACGGGCGTTGGAATGGGAATTATTTCCAATGGCAAGCTGTTGCACGGCATGCTTCATCCGGAAGGCGGACACGTTCTGCTGACCAGACATCCGAAAGATACTTACGGCGGAAAATGCCCGTATCACAGCAACTGCCTGGAAGGCCTTGCTGCAGGTCCTGCCATTGAAGCACGGCTGGACAAAAAGGTATTGAGCTGGCAGACAAAAAAGAGGTATGGGAGCTTGAGGCTTACTATATCGGACAGGCACTTGTAGACTGCATCATGCTGCTCTCCCCGCAGAGAATCGTTTTGGGCGGAGGCGTTATGCATCAGGAGCATATGATGCCGCTCGTAAGAGAAGAAGTAAAGAAACAGCTGAACGGATATCTTGTAACAAAAGAACTTGAGGATCTCGACAGCTACATTGTACTTCCAAGCCTGAACGACAATCAGGGTATCATGGGTGCGCTGAAACTGGCTGTAGATGAGCTGGCAATGCAGTAAGGTGCAGGAACATCCGAAAAATTTCACTTACATCGTGGAATGCAGCGATGGAACACTTTACACCGGCTGGACCAACAATCTTGAGCACCGCGTTGAGACACACAATGTGGGAAAAGGTGCCAAATACACCAAAAGCCGGAGACCGGTAAAACTGGTGTATTTTGAAACGTATTCCTCCAAAGAAGAGGCGATGCGGCGGGAGTGGGAGATTAAACAGCTTTCGCGGACAGAGAAATGGAAGCTGATCAAGGCGAAATAAGAATCAAAAACAGACTTTTCGAACAGACACAACAATGTGTGGATGCGGAAAGTCTGTTTTTTTGTGAAAATGTGTCGAACGATTCCGGAAGAAACCAGATATTTTGACTTGCAAAATAATTTCATCCTGTTATAATAAAAGAAACGGCAACAAGTAGTAATAAAAACTATGTGATACAGTAATTGAAATAAAACAGCGTTTCTGACAGGAAAGGAGTGGGCAGAATGAAGTATATCAGAAAAAATGGAATCAAGGATCCTGGCAGTGCGATTACACATGGGACTGCGCTGATCCTAGCGGTGGTGGGAACGCTGCCGTTGCTTTTGAAGGCGGCGCGGGAGCCGGATCATCTGCATGTGGTCGCAATGGCAGTGTTTATGCTGAGTATGATTTTGCTGTATCTGGCGAGCACCGTGTATCACACGTTTGATGTAAACGGGAAGGTGAACCGTCGACTGAAAAAGTTTGATCATATGATGATTTCAGTGCTGATTGCGGGAAGCTACACACCGATCTGCCTGATTGCACTGCATGGACGGACGGGAATTGCACTCTGTGCACTGGTGTGGGCGGCAGCGATTGGCGGGATTCTCGTCAAGGCATTCTGGATCAACTGTCCGAAGTGGTTTTCTTCGGTGCTGTATATCGCAATGGGCTGGCTGTGCGTTCTGGCGTTTCATCCGCTGTTTCTGGCCCTCTCGCGGCCGGCGTTTGGATGGCTGCTGGCCGGCGGAATTATTTATACAGTCGGCGGGGTGATTTACTCCTTAAAAATGCCGGTGTTTAATGCAAAACATAAAAAGTTCGGAACACATGAAATTTTCCATCTGTTTGTGATGGGTGGAAGCTTCTGTCATTTTATTGTGATGTACTATTTTGTGGCGGCGATGCCGGTATAAAATAACAGTGGCGGCTGTACCGGGAAAGAAAAATCCGGTACAGCCGCTGCTTTATGTTTACGTGTCATGGGGGTAAAATCTGTGATGCTGCAAAACCCCTGGAAAATGCTGTTATAACAACGTGAACAGTCACTTTAGTTCAGTTTAATATTTTTAAACAGCGATTCCAGTGTCGTTGTCACTTCCTCTGTCTCCGGGAGTTCGATGGTTTCTTCCTGAATTTCTTCGGCGGCAACGTCGTCGAGTGCCTTCATGGAGAGACTGAGTTTGCCGTCTTTGATGGCAATGACTTTTACTTTGACTTTATCGCCGACTGCCAGAATTGCGGATGGATGTTTGATTCGTTTGGCGCAGATCTGGGAGATGTGGACGAGGCCGGAGAGGCCGTTTCCGAGGCTGATGAAGGCGCCGTATGGCTGCAGGCTCTCAACGGTTCCTTCGGTGACGAGGCCGACTTCTACGTTGGAGATTTTCTCTTTGCGCTCTTCGTCTGCTTTCTCGCGGAGAATTTCGCGGGCGGAGAGGATCAGGCGGTCTTTTTCTTTGTCGAGGTCAAAAACCTGTACCTGAATGTCTTTGTTTAAGTATTCATTCAGATCTTCCACGTAGTTCAGGGAGAGTTTGGAAGCCGGGATGAAGCCGCGGATTCCTTCGACGTAAGCGATAACACCGGCGTTTACGATTCCTTTGACTTTTACATCCAGTACGGTTTTCTCTTCTTTGTACTGTGCGAGTTTTTCCCATGCGAGGATATCGTTTGCCTCTGCGCGGGAGAGAAGAATGTTGCCGTGGCCGTCGTCTTTGCGGATCACGGTTGCGGTGATTTCGTCACCGACCTGAACAGCGTCTTTTAAGGAGAAGCCAGGCTCGTTGCTGAAGTCCTCGGCGCGGATGACGCCCTCTGCGTAGTATTTCAGATCGAGAATCACCTCTTTTTCATCTACGGAGATGACGGTTCCGGTGAGCATGTCGCCTTCCTCAATTTTTTTGAAGGAAGCTTCCAGCTCTGCGGAGAAGTCATCCATGGTTAATTTTTCTTCTGACATAATGAAACACCCCTTTTTCGTAAGAATAACAGGAAAACGAGAGGAAAATTGTGGATTTATGAAAAAATCGGGTTCAATTTTGCACGTTTTTCTATCTGCGTTTATCTTAACATAAAAGATTTTCTTTGACCAGATGAAAAAAGGATGGTAATATGTGTGTAGTCGTTACCAAAATTACTGAGACGCGCACTTGCTGCGCGGCTGCAGGAGAAAGTGATTCAGGTGGCCGCCCGGAACTTCGCGGAGCGAATTTGCATGTGCAGGGCGGCGGTTACTGGTCACGAAGTGAGCAGTAACTGTAGTCGTTACAAAAAAAAGAAGTAAAACTACCGGGACGAACTTACTGTATACCACAAACATACAGAAGGGAGGAGTACTATTATGAAATCAAATTCAAGAGTTTATGTAATTGGACATAAAAATCCGGATACGGATTCGATCTGTTCGGCGATTGCCTATGCGGATATCAAAAACAGAACGGATAAAACAAAAACCTACGTGGCACGCCGTGCCGGTCAGATCAATGAGGAGACCGAGTATGTACTGAAGCGCTTTGGGGTGCGTGCGCCGGGCTACCTGCCGAATGCGGGAACGCAGGTAAAGGAAATTGAGATTCACGAGGTGCCGAGCGTGCCGGGTACGATTTCCGTGAAAAAAGCGTATTCCATGATGAAAAACAACAATGTAGTCACACTGCCGATTACTTCGCCGGACAATGATCTGCAGGGCGTGATCACGGTCAGTGATATCGCGGAATCCTATATGGATTCTTATGACAGCCATGTCATGTCACTGGCAAGGACGCAATACCGCAGTATCGCGGATACGCTGGACGGATCTGTCATTGTCGGAAATGAGCATGGATATTTTATCCGCGGAAAAGTCGTTGTCGGCGCATTCCATCCGGATACGATGGAGAACTACATCGAAAAAGATGACCTTGTCATTCTCGGAAACCGTGCGGAGGACCAGCTCTGTGCAATCGAGATGGATGCAAGCTGCATTATCGTCGGACTTGGCGCAAAGGTGACGAAAACGATTCAGAAATTTGCAGAGGAAAAATGCTGTGTGATCATCAGCAGTCCGCATGACACGTATACGATTGCGCGTCTGATTAACCAGAGTATTCCGGTCAAATATCTGATGCGCAGAAGCAATCTGATCACGTTCAACACCGAAGATTTCCTCGATGATATCAAAGAAGTTATGAAAAATCAGAGACACCGCGATTTCCCGATTCTGAACAAGAAAGGAAAATATGTGGGAACGATTTCCCGTCGGAACCTGATCGGAAATGCAGGAAAGAAACTGATTCTCGTCGATCACAATGAGGAATCACAGGCGGTCGATAACGTCAAAGAGGCGGAGATTCTCGAGATCATCGACCATCATCGTCTGGGATCACTTGAGACGATGGCGCCGGTTATGTTCCGCAATGAGCCGGTGGGCTGCACGGGAACGATTATGTATGAAATTTATAAGGAAAAAGAGCTGGAGATCGCGCCGAACATCGCAGGACTGCTCTGCGCAGCCATCATTTCCGATACGCTGATGTTCCGGTCGCCGACGTGTACGTTTCTTGACAAAGCGGCAGCAGAGGCACTGGCGGACATTGCAGGCATCAGCATTCCGGAGTTTGCATCCGAAATGTTCCGTGCAGGAAGCAACCTGAAAGATAAATCACCGGAAGAAATTTTCTACCAGGATTTCAAAAAATTCATCATGGGAGATGTTACGTTTGGTGTCGGCCAGATTACATCCCTCGATGCGGGCGAGCTGGAATCCATCAAGGAACAGCTTCTGCCGCAGATGGAAAGCGAGTGCGGAAAACACGGCATCGAGATGGTATTCTTTATGCTGACCAATATTATAGAAGAATCTACAGAGCTTCTGTATTATGGAAGCGGGGCAAAGGAAGTCATCGAAAAAGCTTTTGAAGATCTTCCGGTCAACGAGGTCAGCTGCGAGCTGAAGGGTGTTGTGTCGAGAAAGAAACAGCTGATTCCGGCATTTATGATGGCGCTGCAGAATCAGTAAAAACAGAAAAAATAAAAAAGCGTGGTTCCGGGCCTGAAAACAGATCCGGGGCACGCTTTTTTCGGTCATAAAAGGGTGAAAAAGAGGAAAGGAAAGAAATAAGAATGGGAAAACAGACATGGAAAGCGGGAAATATGCTGTATCCGCTGCCGGCGGTCATGGTGTCGGTGCGCGGAAAGAACGGGGAGGACAACATCATCACCGTTGCCTGGGCCGGCACGGTGTGTACGAATCCTCCGATGGTATCGATCTCGGTGCGGCCGGAACGCTACAGCTATCAGATGATCAAAGAGAGCGGTGCGTTCGTCATCAACCTGACGACGGAGGACCTCTGCTATGCGACCGACTACTGCGGCGTGCGCTCGGGAAGAGATGTGGATAAGTTCAAAGAGATGAAACTGACGAAAGTCGAGGCGGAGGAGATTTCCGCACCGATGATCGGGGAGTCGCCGGTTAATATCGAGTGTAAAGTGGAGCAGGTGCTCGAACTGGGCTCGCATCACATGTTTCTTGCAAAAGTTGTGGCTGTCCATGCGGATGAGGCATACATGGATGAGCGCGGCCGCTTCGATCTGAACCGCGCGAAACCGATTGTGTATTCCCACGGAGAGTACTTTGGAATCGGGAAAAAGCAGGGAACCTTTGGCTGGAGCGTGAAGAAAAAATCGAAAACACCTAATATAAAAACAAAAAACCGCAGCTAATCTTTATTTTCTAAAGAATCAGCACGCGAAATTTTATAGTACTTTCGGTAAAAATATACAAAATCGACAAAAATACTGGGTAAATATTAGAAAACGCTACAAAATCATGATTTATTAGGAATTTTTTGCGTGAAATATTGCAAAAACCGGATATTTTATGCTATAATATCAACCAATCGTTGACCTTATAAAATTAAGTGATCCGGAGGACGGGAGAATCCACCGGAGACGCGAGAGAGTGCGGAAATGATTTTCTCCACGCTTTAAGGCTGATGAGAACCGCAGATGGATCTTTTAAAGAAATCTTTCTGCACTACATTAAGGGAGAAATTTCAAGGAGGAAACTAACATGTCATACGTAGATGAGGTTATTGAGTCCGTAGTTGCAAAAAACCCAGCTGAGCCGGAATTCCATCAGGCAGTCAAAGAGGTTCTGGAATCTCTTCGCCCTGTTATTGAAGCAAACGAGGAAAAATACAGAAAAGTCGCTCTTCTGGAGAGAATGGTAGAGCCAGAGCGTCAGATCAAATTCCGTGTGCCGTGGGTAGACGATAAAGGACAGGCTCATGTAAACACCGGATATCGTGTACAGTTTAGCAGTGCAATCGGACCTTACAAAGGAGGAATCCGTCTGCATCCTTCTGTAAATATTGGTATTATCAAATTCCTGGGATTCGAGCAGGTATTCAAAAACTCACTGACCAGCCTTCCGATCGGCGGAGGTAAAGGTGGTTCTGACTTCGATCCGAAAGGAAAATCTGACAGAGAGATCATGCATTCTGCCAGAGCTTTATGACAGAGCTTTGCAAATATATCGGCGCAGACACCGACGTACCGGCTGGTGACATCGGAACAGGCGCAAGAGAGATCGGCTTCATGTTCGGACAGTACAAGAGAATCCGCGGCGTATACGAAGGCGTTCTGACTGGTAAAGGTTTAAGCTACGGCGGATCTTTAGCAAGAACAGAGGCTACCGGATACGGACTGCTGTACCTGACCCAGGAGCTGCTGAAACTGAACGGCATCGACATCGCAGGCAAGACCGCTTGTGTATCCGGTTCCGGAAACGTTGCAATCTATGCAATCGAGAAAGCTACTCAGCTTGGTGTGAAAGTTCTCACCTGCTCTGACTCCAACGGATGGGTTTACGATCCAGACGGAATCGATGTAGCTGCATTAAAAGAGATCAAAGAAGTAAATCGTGCCCGTCTGACCGAGTACAAGAAATATCGTCCAAACTCTGAGTACCACGAAGGACGCGGCGTATGGGTTGTAAAAGCAGACCTTGCTCTTCCTTGCGCAACTCAGAACGAGCTGCTGCTTGAGGATGCAAAAGCACTTGTTGAGAACGGATGCACTGCAGTATGCGAGGGCGCTAACATGCCTACTACTCTGGAAGCAACCAAATATCTGCAGGAGCACGGCGTAATCTTCGCACCTGGAAAAGCTGCAAATGCAGGTGGTGTTGCAACATCCGCACTCGAGATGTCCCAGAACTCCGAGCGTCTGTCCTGGACCTTCGATGAAGTTGATGCAAAACTGAAAAATATCATGATCAACATCACACACAACATGGTTGATGCTGCAAAACGTTACGGCCATGAGGGCGACTATGTTATGGGCGCTAACATCGCAGGCTTTGAGAAAGTAGCTGACGCTATGATGGCTCAGGGAATCTGCTAATCTGATTTTGAGAAATCCAAAGGGATCTCCGGTTAAGACCGGGGGTCCCTTTTTGCATAAAAGATAGAAGAAACACAGAAAAATAACGAAAATTACAGTGTACAAAAAACATTACATTTTGCAACGAGACTAGACAGAAGAAATAGACTTTCACGCGGTACCGTGTGAATAAAACGACAGAATATGCGAGTAAGTTGTATTATTATGCATGAATGCAATATACAGGTAAGATAAAAACGTAAGAAAAACGTAAGAAAAAAGATGTTTTATGTTCAGAAATAGAGCGTATAGTAAACAAAAATAATGCAAAAATAATGAAAAGCAGAAGTTGACAAGAGCTTGCGTGAGAAATATAATTATTTATGTATTGATAAAGAACTTGTTTGCATTAATATGTAATGAATTTGCATACAGGGAAGAGGAAGAGAAGATGACATTAAAAGATTGCTACATGCAGATGGGAGCAGATTACGAGGAAACCGTTCAGCGGCTTCGCAGTGAATCTCTAATTCAGCGGATCATTTTAAAATTTCCGCAGGATCCGAGCTATCAGGAGCTTTGCCAGGCACTGGCGGACGGAAATATTGAGGTTGCATTCCGTGCAGCTCATACATTAAAAGGCGTGTGCCAGAATCTTGGTTTTAAAAATCTGTACGAGCCAAGCGCCGAGCTGACCGAGCGGTTAAGACCGCTGCAGGAGACCGAGACGGATGATCTGATGCAGAAGGTGACGGAAGAATATAACCGCACCGTAAAAGCGATTGAGGATTTCCAGAACGCTTAAATTGAAGGAAGAAAACAAGGAGGCATTGATCTGTGAGATGAGGAACACAGACCGGTGTCTCCTTTTTATGGAATTCTGTACAAGATGCGGGTTGACGGGAAAAAAGAAACATGATAATCTTTTTACATAAAAGCACAGCTTATGAAGAAGACTTGTTTAAAAAGAAAAACTTATAAGTATCTATAAGAAAAAACAAGGACGCTTTGCCGGAAAAATTCCGGCTGTGCAGGGCATATTCCATACCGAAAGGCAAGGCAGCCCAAATCTACAAAAGCAGGAGAAAAGCAATGAAAAAAGAAAAAAGTTCAGCTATGGGAACCCCGTACACCTTTGAAGGACGGATTCCGCTGAAGCAGGCGATTCCGCTTGGATTGCAGCATGTAATGGCGATGTTCGTAGGAAACCTCACCCCGCTTCTGATCATCATGGGAGCGTGCGGTCTGACGGCGGATGCGGGCTACGGTGCACTTCGTACGGCTCTTTTGCAGAATGCAATGACAGTAGCCGGTATTGTAACACTGGTACAGATGTTTTCGATTGGACCGATCGGCGGTAAAGTGCCGATTGTTATGGGTACATCTTCTGGATTCCTCGGCGTATTCAAGAGCGTGACAGCCGTGCTGGGACAGGGCGCGCTGACGTACGGCGCTATCCTTGGTGCGACAATTGTCGGCGGTCTGTTTGAGGGCGTGCTTGGCGTCTGTTTAAAGCCGCTTCGTAAATTTTTCCCGTCGGTTGTTACCGGCTGCGTCGTTATGGCGATCGGTCTTTCGCTGATTCCGGTTGGAATCAATTATCTCTGCGGCGGTTCCGGAACGAACGATTACGGTTCCATACAGAACCTGTTCCTTGGCATGGTCGTTCTGATTGTAACGCTGGCACTGAAGCACTTTACAAATCCGAAGGGAATCTTAAGTACGGCTTCAATTCTGATCGGTATTTTAGTCGGCTACGTGGTAGCTATTATTATGACCATGGTTCTGCCGCATACCGGAACGGCGGTTCTTGAGGATGGAAGCACTGTTTCCTATACATATTCCTGGGTTGTCAATTTCCAGCAGGTAAAAGATGCGTCCTGGTTCGCGCTCCCTGGTATTGCAGGCTTTGGAAAACTGGCTGAGGTAAAACCAGTCTTCCGTGTGGAGGCAATTCTCCCGGTAGCGATCATGTTCATCGTAACAACCGTTGAGACGGTCGGCGATATCTGCGCCTGCGTAGAGAGCGGTATGGACCGCGAGGCAACCGATTCTGAGCTTTCCGGCGGTATCATCTGCGACGGTCTCGGATCCAGCTTTGCAGCAGCACTTGGCGTTCTCCCGAATACTTCTTTTGCACAGAACGTCGGCATTATTTCGATGACAAAAATCGTAAACCGTATGGCACTTTCCTGCGGAGCCATTTTCCTGATCCTCTGCGGACTCTGCCCGAAGATTGCAGCATTTGTATCCATTATGCCGCAGTCCGTACTCGGCGGTGCAGCCGTTATGATGTTTGCGTCAATTCTGGTTTCCGGTATCCAGCTCATCACAAAAGAGCCGATTACGAGCCGTGAGATCACGATCGTTTCTGTTGCACTGGGTCTTGGCTACGGCCTTGGTTCCACAGCGGGAGCAACTTCTGAGCTTCCTTATTATATCCAGCTGATTTTCGGCGGCTCCGGTATTGTTCCGGCAGCTGTTGCGGCGATTGTACTGAATATTATTATTCCAAAAGAGAAGAAAAAAGCAGAATAAAGAACAAAAAAAGAAAAAGAACCTCTTATGTTTCCGGAAAGAAGTATTTCCGGGGAGAGATAAGAGGTTCTTTTTTATTGTGCTGCCCGGCATTCGGAGGGAACTGCCGGTAGAAGGCTCTGCAGGTAAAATGTCTGAAAATACGAGGAATATACAAAATGACGGAAAAAGCACAAAAAATCCGTCAATAGATAAAAGAATAACGAAAAAGAAAAAGTCAAGATTGACTATAAATTTTAAAATAGTGTACAAAATCGACAATATGAATTAAAAAAACGAAATAAATTGTGAAAAATACATAAAAAATGCTTGTCAAAACGGGTGGAAGAGAGGTATAATCATTGCATAAAAAGTGTGACGAAAATGTGAAAGTTTTAGGCAAAACGTATGATTAAAAACAATGGATTCTTCGTAAGCCTGGACAAAAGCAACAACGGAGCACGCAAAAAGAACGTAAATCACAAGGAGGACACCAAATGAAAAAGAAAGTAATTTCTGCATTACTGGCAAGCACCATGATCGTAAGCCTGGTAGCATGTGGCAGCACTGGAGGAGACAGTTCTGACACAAACAGCAAGAGCAGCGGCACAACAGCATCAAGTACGGCAGGCGGCGATGAAGCAAAGGATACCTCATCGGACAGCGGCTCCGGCGATGCAGCAGGTTCTGGTGACTGGGTTGCAGCAGCTGATGAAGCAGATGATGCAGTACCGGGTGAAAATGACGATCGTGCGTTTGCAAAATTTGATCATGTCGTAGAAGTACATTATGGATATCAGATCGACCCGAAGGATACCACACTTCCGGACGGCGATTCCGTAGATAACAACCAGTACACCAGATACCTTCTGGATAACTACAACATCAAAGTTGTCTGCGACTGGACTGCAGGTAATGCATCTGACTTCCAGCAGAAAGTATCTCTGGCAATCGCATCTGCTTCCCTTCCGGATGCAGTCGTTGCACCAACCCGTAACTACCTGGTACAGGCAGCAAGAGCAGATCTTCTTGCAGACCTCTGGCCGGAGTTCAACCAGTACGCATCCAAACAGGTAAAAGAAATCATCGAGACTACCGAAGGACGTGCGATCAACAATGCAACCGTAGACGGAACCTTCTGTGCACTGCCAAACATATCGGTAGATACCGATGGTGTTTACCTGTACTTTATCCGTCAGGACTGGCTGGATCAGTTAGGACTGGAAGTTCCGAAGACCGTAGATGAACTCGGCGAAGTAGCTCAGAAATTTAAAGACGCAGGTCTCAGCCCGGATTATGCAATCGCAGGTATTGATAACGGCGGAAGAACCTACTCCAACTTCCTGAACTCCTCCAACAACGGATACGGTTTCGATGCTGTATATCAGGCATTCAATGCAACACCGGGGTATTTTCTGAAAGATGATTCCGGCGAACTGTACTGGGGAACTACAACAGATGAAATGAAAGAAGCCCTTACCACCTTACATGACTGGTATGAAAAAGGCCTCATCAACCCGGAGGTTGGAACCACAACCAACGGCGACAATGCAAACAATGTTAAGAACGGAACCTGCGGTATCTTCATGGGACCATGGTGGAGCCTTGGATACGGAAACCCGGATTCCTTCCGTAACGATAACAATGCAAACTGGCAGGCATATCCGCTGTACACCAAAGACGGTGAGTGGAATATTCATATGAAAGACGTTGGAACCACTTATACTATGGTAAACAAAAACGCATCGGATGATGTGAAGAAAGCCATTGTTATCATGAACAACGTACTCGTTCGTGATGAGTCTACCTTCGATACTTCTGTAGCAATCGGCTGGTATCCGCTGCGTAACACCATGGCAGCTACTGACGAGTGCGAGTATGAGTATGATGCACTGATGGGAATCATCAAAGGCGAAGCAAGCGCAGATGATTATCAGCAGGGCGGAAGCAAATTCAACGGTCTGTACAAGAACCTGGCAAACGATGCCGCAACTCTGAAAGACGTTATCTCTGAGGACTATGACGGATCCAGAGATCTGACAGTAACCGATATGGATGTCAACACCAACAACGGACAGTTCAACAGATTCTATGCACTGCTGATTGGTGATCGTCCATACGCAACACTTGAGCCGGATCACAAGATCTATTCTGAACTGTACTACACCATCGACGGAATGGATACCTACTGGACCCAGATTTCTGACCTGGAAGACAAGAGTATCCTTCAGTTCATCACTGGTGCGAAGAGCCTTGACGAGTGGGATCAGTTCTGCACCGACTGGCATGTACAGGGTGGTGATCAGATCCTTGAGCTGGTAAAAGATTACCTGGCTGAGTAACTAATGTAAATGTATGATGTGGAGGGTGGGGTACAGGAAAGCCTGTACCCCACTACTTTAAAAAAATGACATCAAAGGAGGAGCTTGCCGTGAAGAAGAAAAAAGGCCATCTCGGGCTGTCAAATTCCTTTCACTATACGTTAATGGTTCTGCCGGGTTATATCTGGCTGTTTATGTTTTCTATCGTTCCGATGGTTGGTATTGTAATGGCATTCCAGGATTACAATCCGAGCAAAGGATGGTTCGGCTCTCCGTGGGTAGGTTTGAAATGGTTTAAATACCTGACCGTTATCCCGGATGCAAAACGGGCACTTGTCAATACTCTGATTATTGCAATCGCAAAGGTTATCCTGAATATCATCATTCCGCTGGTGTTCGCACTGCTGCTGAATGAGGTAAAGAATATGAAGTTCAAAAAGACGGTTCAGACGATCGTATATCTGCCGCACTTCGTATCCTGGGTTATCCTTGCAAACATCATCACCAATATCCTTGGCGCAAACGGAATTTTCAACACGGTCCGCAGCGCAATGGGTGCAACGGATACCGTTCTTCCGATGACCATGCCTGGCATCTTCCGTCAGTTACTGATCGGAACTGATGTATGGAAAGAGTTCGGTTACAACGCAGTTATTTATCTTGCAGCGCTGACCGGCATCAGCCCGAGCCTTTACGAGGCAGCTGCAATCGACGGCGCAAGCCGCTGGAAACGTGTATGGCACATCACCATCCCGGGACTGGTTCCGACCATCGTTCTTCTGACCACACTGGCAATGGGCAACGTTCTGAATGCAGGTTTCGACCAGGTATTCAACATGTACAACCAGCTGGTTATTGAAACTGGTGATATCATCGATACATACGTATACCGTATTGGTATTACAAACATGCAGTTCTCGCTGGCTACTGCAGCAGGTCTCTTTAAATCTGTTGTCAGCTTCGTGCTGGTTGTTACTTCTTATGTTTGTGCTTACAAGTTTGCTGATTACAAGATTTTCTAAGGAGGGCAGAAATTATGATAGAAAGCAAGAGTTTTGGCAGCAAAGCGTTTAAAGTCATAAATGCTATCATCCTGATTCTCCTGGCATTCAGCTGTTTTTATCCGTTATGGTATACGTTCTGCGTATCTATTTCTTCAAAAGCAGCCGCTGAGGGCGGTCTTGTAACGATTTACCCGATCGGATCAAACGTAAAATCCTACAGCCTGATTAT
The DNA here is from genome assembly GCF_003482095.1 of Blautia sp. OF09-25XD. Lineage (NCBI taxonomy): Bacteria > Bacillati > Bacillota > Clostridia > Lachnospirales > Lachnospiraceae > Blautia > Blautia sp. OF09-25XD. The sequence goes on along the minus strand of NZ_QUMG01000008.1, from coordinate 136,306 downwards.
GGGTGATTCCGCATTCTGGAATTCCTTCTGGATTTCCATCAAGCGAGTTGTGATTGGAACCATATGGACCATGGTTGTCCTGATTATGATGTCCTATCCGCTGGCAAAGAGCAAAACAGAGTACAAACCGAGAAACGTCCTGATGTGGATCCTGGTATTCTGTATGCTGTTCAATGGTGGTACCATTCCGTGGTTCATCACCGTTAAAAATTATGGTATGATCGATACGATGGCAGCACTGGTTCTGGCTGGTTCTGTTCCGGTATTCAACGTACTCCTGATGATGAACTTCTTCCGCGGCATCCCGGGAGACCTCGAGGAGGCAGCCCGTGTAGACGGCGCCGGCCCGTGGCGTATCCTGTGGCAGATTGTAGTTCCGTGTTCCAAACCGGTTATCGCAACCATCGTCCTGTTTACATCCGTTGGTTACTGGAACGAGTATTTCCAGGGCCTGGTATTAATGAACAAAGAGACGAACTATCCGTTACAGACCTACATCCGTCAGATCTCCGTTCAGATCCCGGTAGGCGTAACCCTGACTGCAGAGCAGTATCAGCAGTTAGCACAGAACTCCAACAAATCACTGGAGGCAGCAAAGGTATTTATCGCCCTTGTTCCTATGCTGATTGTATATCCGTTCCTGCAGAAATACTTCGTAACCGGTATTACACTGGGAGCAGTAAAAGAATAAGAGAAAACGCAGAAAAAGCGGCTTCTGAATCGAAACAGGAAGCCGCTTTTTTGCGCTTTTTTTCTTGCGTCCGGGGAGAAAACAGCGTAAGATAAAAAGGTATTGAGGTGAAAAACAAAATGTTTCTGGAGGGGATTTTATCATGAAAATACTTACATTCGGAGAACTGATGCTGCGTTTAAAAACACCGGAGCATCTGAAAATACTGCAGGCAGATACCTTTGAAGCCAGTTACGGCGGCGCGGAGGCGAACGTCGCAGTTTCTCTGGCAACACTCGGGAACGATGTTTCCTACGTGACAAAAGTGCCGGAGCACCAGGTCGGACAGGCGGCCATCAATGAAATCCGCCGGTTCGGTGTGGATACGACCCGTGTTCTGCGGGGCGGCGGCCGCGTCGGTATTTACTATTTTGAAAAGGGAACCAACATCCGACCGACGAGCGTGGTTTATGACCGCGCCTACAGCGCGATCGCGATGGCAGAAGCGGAGGAGTTTGACTGGGAAAAACTGCTCGAGGGCGTGGATCTCTTTTATTTCTCCGGTATCACGCCGGCCATCAGCTGCGAGATCGAAAAGACGCTGGAGAGCGCTCTTATGCTCTGCAAAGAGAAAAAAATTCAGGTGGTATGTGATCTCAACTACCGCGGAAAAATGTGGTCAGCAAAGGACGCACAGCGCGTCATGCGCCGTCTGATGTCTTACGTGGATGTCTGCATTGCAAATGATGAGGACTTTGAATCATCGCTTGGCATTCCGGCGTATGATGGAGATATGTCGCGCGGCATTGAACAGATCGAGTCTTACAAAGAGGGCATGCTGGAAATTCAGAAACAGTTCCCGAACTGTAAAGCAGTTGCGAGCGTGCTGCGCAATCTCTACACCGTGGAGGACGGCGACTGGATGGGAATTTACCTGAAAGACGGAAAATTCTATGAGAGCCCGGTTCACAAAGTACACAGCTTTGAGGCAGTCGGAGCCGGTGATGCGTTTGGTGCAGGACTGATTCACGCGATGGCGCATGATTTTGCGCCGCAGAGAACCATCGATTTTGCGATTTCCGCAAGCGTCTTAAAGCTGATGATTCAGCACGATGCCAACGTGGTCAGCGAAAAAGAGATTGAGCAGATCATGAAGCAGGGCGGAACAAATCTGCAGAGATAGAGGAAACAAAAAGATTCCGAGAGTACATACAGGACAGCAGGAGGAATAAAACTTGAAGAAACGGAATATTATATTAATAGGAATGCCGGGAGCCGGCAAAAGCAGCGTTGGCGTTATACTTGCAAAGGCTTTGGGGTATGAGTTTATTGATACGGATCTTGTGATTCAGCATCGGGAGAAACGTCTTCTGCGCGAGATTATTGCCGATGAGGGAAATGAAGGCTTTCTTGCGATTGAGAATGAGGTCAATGCGACTCTGGAAGCCGATGAAAGCGTCATTGCACCGGGCGGCAGCGCCATTTACGGAAAAGAGGCGATGGAGCATTTTAAAGAAATTGGAACCATCGTTTACCTGAAGCTGTCGTATGAGGATCTGGCGAAACGTCTCGGAAACCTGAAGGGACGCGGCGTCGTGCTGAAAGAGGGCCAGACGCTGAAGGATCTCTACGATGAGAGAAGTAAATTATATGAGCAGTATGCCGAGATTACAGTTGACGAGAGCGGAAGGGATATCCAGGGCACGATCCTGGCGCTCCGCGAGCAGATCGGCATGTAAAACAGAATTGGTGGAATATTCAGGGAAATTTTGAAAACATACGATTATATCATAATAAGGGAAATGTTCTGATAGTTAGAAATTACATATAACGTTTCTCTGAATATTCCTGACCGGAAACGATGGAAAAAGACGGAAATAGCACAGAATGTATTAAAATTGATTTACAAAGTATTAGATTTGAGTTAAGATAAGGGGAGACTGAAAAATAACTGCGGGGAGCAGTGCGTTTCAGCGTATCTGGAGTGTGTAAAAAAACAGGAAAAAGACTTTGATTCGTTAGATATTGGATAAAACACACTCGTTAAGTATGAGAAAGAAAATTTGAGGTGAATATATGGAACAGTATGTCATCAGAGGTGGAAATCCTCTTGTGGGCGAAGTGGAAATCGGGGGAGCAAAAAACGCGGCGCTTGCAATTCTTACGGCAGCAACGATGACCGATGAGACGGTCCTGATCGAAAACCTGCCGGATGTCAGTGATATTAATGTACTTCTGGAAGCAATCGCAGAGATCGGAGCCACCGTGGACCGCATCGACCGCCATACCGTGCGGATCAATGCAGCAACCATCGGAGATCTGAGCGTTGATTATGAATATATCAAAAAAATCCGTGCGTCTTATTATCTTTTAGGCGCGCTGCTTGGAAAATACAAAAGAGCGGAAGTTCCGCTTCCGGGCGGATGTAACATTGGAAGCCGTCCGATCGACCAGCATTTAAAGGGATTCCGCGCACTCGGTGCTGAGGTAAGCATCCGTCATGGCGCAATCGTGGCAAGTGCGGCAGATCTGCATGGAAGCCACATTTTCCTGGATATGGTTTCCGTTGGAGCCACCATCAACATCATGATGGCAGCTTCGATGGCAAGAGGAAATACAACGATTGAGAATGCAGCGAAAGAGCCGCACGTTGTCGATGTGGCGAACTTCCTGAACAGCATGGGAGCAAACATCAAAGGAGCAGGAACCGATGTGATCCGGATCAAGGGTGTCGATACCCTGCACGGAACCAGCTATGCGGTCGTACCGGATATGATCGAGGCAGGTACGTATATGTTTGCAGCAGCAGCTACAAAGGGCGATGTGCTGATTAAAAACGTGATTCCAAAGCATCTGGAAGCAACAACCGCAAAGCTCGAGGAGATTGGCTGCGACGTAGAAGAGTTTGACGATTCCATCCGTGTGAGCGCAAGCAAACGTCTGGGCAGAACACACGTAAAGACACAGCCGTATCCGGGTTACCCGACCGATATGCAGCCGCAGATTGCGGTTACACTGGCACTGGCAAACGGTACGAGTATTGTAACAGAGAGTATTTTTGAAAATCGTTTTAAATATGCGGATGAGCTGGCACGTATGGGCGCCTGTATTAAAGTAGAAGGCAACACGGCGATCATTGACGGCGTAGAAAAATTTACCGGAGCAGAGGTTTCCGCACCGGATCTTCGCGCCGGAGCAGCACTTGTTATTGCAGGTCTTGCAGCAGAGGGTGTTACCGTGGTGGATGATATTGTATACATTCTGCGCGGATACGAGGACTTCGACGGAAAGCTCCGTGGACTCGGCGCTGAAATTGAGCGTGTGAATAATGCAAAGGACATCCAGAAATTCCGGTTAAGAGCGTAAAAACAGTATAAAACAAATGTTGACAAAAAGGACGGTCCAATAAAAGGTACCGTTCTTTTATTTTACTTTATTGCGAAAAAATTGGCTTAAATTTTACTACTATTATTTTCAAAGCTGAGGCGGTCAGTATTGGTAAAAAAAGATATTTAAAAATATACAAATTTATGATATGTTGAATACGAAAACGTTACCGATTATACATTTTGACTAAAAATAATAAAAACCAGAGAGGGACAATATATGTCTAATAAAGCAGAAACACAATATAATCCACAATGTGGGGAGCGAAGAACAATTTTTTCAGATGAGTATGATTTTCTCACAAAAATTGAATCAGTGTGTGCCAAAGAAGATGGAATACATTTTTTGGTACGTACATGGAAAGACCGTATAGCCACAGTTCGTATTACATTTTTGACACCATCGGTATTCAGATTTGTGATGGTGCCGGAGATGACTGCAAAAAGCCACAGACAGACGGTAGTCGAAGATGTACCTGAATCGGAGTTTGAAACAAAAAATGCAGAATTTACAGAAAATGAAGATCTGTATATATATGAAACAAATCAGTTAAGTCTTCATTTTTCAAAAAACTACTGGGAAATGTCCATCTATCAGAATGGAAAATTATTGACGAAAGAACAGGCTTTTGACACTAATGTCGATAACCGGTGGAAACAGCTTCCAACAGGATTTAGAGTAGATGCATCTGGAAAAAGTATAGCCTCATTTGAGCAGTTTGTATTATTCTCCGATGAGCAATTTTGGGGATTTGGAGAGAAGTTTACACATTTTAATAAACGTGGACAAAGAATAGAGTGTTGGCAAAAAGATGCATTGTCTACTAATACGGAGGATTCATATAAAAGTCATCCGTATTTTACAAGCAGCCGGGGATATTCCGTATTGTTAAATACATTTACGCGTTCATCATTTGATATGGGTGCTTCATCATGGATCAGTTATCAGATGGGCAGTGACGATCCTATTCTGGATTATATTTTCCTGGCAGAAGAAAGCAAAGACTATAAGAAGCTGTTGCAGCAGTATTTGCAGATTACAGGGCAGATACCTATGATTCCACAGTGGGCTTTTGGTTTCTGGATGTCAAAATGCTCTTATATGAGCCGTAAAGAAGTCGAGGATGTTGTTGCTGATGCTGAAAAATTTGGAATAGGTATCGATGTAATTCATATCGATGGCTGGCAGAGGCAGGATATGTCTGGTGTATGGGAATGGGATACAGAACGTTTCCCTGAACCGGAAGAAATGATTAAAGAATTAAATAAAAAGAACATACATTTAAGTCTTTGGAATTATCCGTACTTGCAGGAAGATTCGCCGGCATTTAAGGAACTGGCAGAACGTGGATTTTTTATAAAAATAAAGAAGGGCATCCTGCAATGTTTAAAGCGACTGCAGATTCAGAGCTTTTGTGTGCTTGCTTTGATTTCACAAATCCGGAATTTCTGGCATGGTATGAGGAACGTGTGAAAAAAATCGTCAGAATGGGTGTATCAGTGATAAAAACAGATTTCTCTGAAGCAGTACCTGAAGATGTTGTATTTTACAATGGCATGAGCGGGCGAGAAGGACATAATCTTCTGACGTATCTGTATGCAAAAAATATTTACACATGGATGAAAGAAATTTGCGACGAACGTGGGGAATTGCCAATGCTTTGGGGACGCAGTGGTATGTGGGTTCTCATACGATCCCGGCAGCATGGGCAGGAGATTCTTCCAGTGATAAAGCAAGTCACAGTGCAATCCTTCAGGCCGGACTTGGGATGGCTATGTCTGGTGTATCTTTCTGGGGTTATGATCTTGGCGGATTTTATAACACAGGTTATATCGGAAATGAGGAACGTCCGAATATAGAAGATTACCTTTCCTCTGTGCAGATGGGATTGTGGATGCCATTATCCAGAGCGCACGGTAAAACACCGCGGGAACCATGGCAGTATGGAGATATGGCATTAAAAGAAGTAAAAAAATGGATTAACTTCAGACATCGACTTGTGCCATATTTTTATCACACCGCCTGCCAGAGTCATCAGTCTGGTATTCCAATGATTCGTCCGCTTGTGATGGAATATCCGAAAGATCCAATCGCAAAGACACAGAATCTGTCTTATATGCTTGGTGATGCATTGCTTATTTCACCCGGATTTGACAGAGATGAATATGAACTGTATCTTCCGGAAGGCCGGTGGCAGGATATTGAAAGTAAAGAAGTATATGAGGGAATGACATTTGTTCATATAGAAAACAAAGCTTTTGCTGATGGTGGTACATCTCTTCGGGTTTTCCAGAAGGAAGGAACAAGTATACCGTTGTTTGCTCAAAAAGAAGTATTGCATGTGCCTGCACAACTATGGAAACAGGAAGATCTTGAATTTATGACATTTCAAAAAAAAGATGTTGATTAGCTATTGTGCACAAAATAGATGCATAAGAATGTGAAAAATGGATAAAAAGAAAAAAGCTGAAATCATAAGAACTGACTTGACAAAAGAGATTTATCTGTGCTATATTCAACTACAGTTGTAGTGTGTAACTCGATTTTTGGAGGCATTAACTATACATAACAGGAATTGTTTATGTGGGTTAGTGTCTCTTTTTTGTACTCTGTTTCAGAAAAAGAGTACAGACCGGCTAAAAAGATGCAAAACCGCAGAAACTCTTCTTGTAAAAAGTATAAACTACACAAGGAGTAAAAAAATGAAGGACAAAATTTTTAGTGTTCTGCAGCGAGTGGGAAGAAGCTTTATGCTCCCGATCGCAATTCTTCCGGTAGCCGGACTTTTGCTGGGAATCGGAAGCTCATTTACCAATGCAACCACGATTGAAACGTATGGGCTGACAAGCTTGCTCGGCAACGGCACAATTCTTCATGCGCTGTTGGTGATCATGAACAAAGTAGGAAGTGCGGTGTTTGATAACCTGCCTCTGATTTTTGCGGTAGGTGTTGCAATTGGTATGGCAAAGAAGGAAAAAGAGGTTTCTGCCCTGTCAGCCGTTATTGCATATTTCGTTATGAATACAGCGATTAACGCAATGCTGACTATTACGGGTCAGATTCTGGAAAACGGAGAAATTGCAGAATCCGTTCTGGAAGGAACCATCACTTCTGTCTGCGGTATTCAGTCGCTGCAGATGGGTGTGTTTGGCGGTATTATTGTCGGTCTTGGAGTCGCAGCACTTCATAATCGATTTTACCGGATCCAGCTTCCGAATGCACTTTCTTTCTTTGGCGGTACTCGTTTTGTACCGATTATTTCTACGATCGTCTATATGTTTGTGGGAATTTTAATGTATTTTGTATGGCCGGTTGTACAGAACGGCATTTATGCGCTGGGTGGCCTGGTAACCGGCTCCGGTTATGTCGGAACGCTGATTTTCGGTCTGATTAAACGGGCACTGATTCCATTTGGTCTGCATCACGTATTTTATATGCCGTTCTGGCAGACGGCAGTCGGAGGTACCATGGAAGTGGCAGGACAGATGGTGCAGGGCGGACAGAATATTTTCTTCGCACAGCTTGCGGATTCTGCGAATATCGCACATTTCAGTGCAGATGCAACGAGATATTTCTCCGGAGAATTTATTTTTATGATTTTCGGACTTCCGGGAGCGGCACTTGCCATGTACCATTGTGCGAAACCGGAGAAGAAAAAAGCAGCAGGCGGTCTGCTTCTTTCCGCAGCACTTGCGTGTATGGCAACCGGTATCACAGAACCGCTGGAATTCTCGTTCCTGTTTGTTGCACCGGCGTTGTTTGTCGTGCAGGTTATTCTTGCGGGAACAGCTTATATGATCGCACACATCCTGAATATCGCAGTAGGTCTTACCTTTTCCGGCGGACTTCTGGACTTCTTCCTGTTCGGTATTCTGCAGGGAAATGAAAAGACAAGCTGGATGAGGGTGATTCCGGTCGGCATTCTTTATTTCTTCCTGTATTATTTTATCTTCAAATTCATGATTAAAAAGTTTGATTTTAAGACACCGGGTCGTGAGGATGATGATGTGGAAACCAAGCTTTATACGAAAGCAGATGTAAAAGCAAGAAAAGAGGCGCAGAACGATGGGGTGGCATCGGAAGATGCCATGAGTGAAGCAATCACAAAAGGTCTTGGCGGAAAGAAAAATATTTCGGATGTGGACTGCTGTGCAACAAGACTGCGCTGTACTGTTCATGATGCAGCGAGAGTCAGCGATGGTATTTTAAAGGCGACAGGGGCATCTGGCGTTGTGCATAAAGGAAATGGTGTACAGGTTATTTACGGACCGAATGTAACTGTGATAAAATCAAATTTAGAGGATTATCTGGAAAAAGCTCCGAATACGTATGCGGAAGCAGAAAATACACCAACCCCAAAAGAGGCGGAACCGACGCAGGAAACAAAAGAACAGAAGGTTGTGGATACGATTACTGTCTGCAGCCCGATAAGCGGACTGGCAGCCGACCTTTCTACTGCGCCGGATGAAGCGTTTGCAGAAAAGATGATGGGAGACGGCGCTGTTGTGACACCGGAAGATCCTTATGTGCGTGCTCCGGAGGACGGAGAAGTCGCGTTTGTTTTTGACACAAAACATGCGATTGGATTTGTAACCGATTCCGGGGTCAGCCTTCTGATTCATGTCGGAATTGATACAGTAAAACTGAACGGAGAGGGATTTGAGGCACTGGTAGAAAGCGGTCAGACCGTGAAAAAAGGTGATCCGATGCTGAAACTGGATCTGGAATATCTGAAAACACATGCGCCGTCGGTTACGTCACCGGTTCTTTGCACAGAGCTGGAGGAGAACCAGAGAATCCGTCTTTTGGCAGACGGACCGGTAAAAGCAGGAGATCCTTTATTTGCGATTGAGATTCTCGCGTAAGCTGTGCCTTAAAAACGGGTGAGAAGAATGTACAGGATAGCAAAAACACTGAACCACAATTCATTTATTGGTGTGGAAGAAGAAAATAACCGGGAATATCTGGTCATGGGGAAAGGAATTGCATTTGGGAAAAAAACGGGACAGCGTGTACAGCCGGGAGACGATGCCCGCATTTATTCCTTGACAGAGATGACGGAGCGAGGAAATGCCAGAACCATTGTACAGGGCGTTTCTCCGCTCAGCCTGGAGCTGGCGAGTGCCGTGCTTGACGAGGCAGAAAAGGAATTTGGAAAAATTGACCGTTCCATCGTCTTTCCAATGGCAGATCATCTGGATTTTGCTGTCCGGCGGATTCAGAACGGTGAGCAGATCAGCAATCCGCTCACCGACGATATCCGTGTGATGTTTTACAAAGAGTATAAAGTTGCTTCCTGTATCAGGGAGCTTTTAAAAGAACGGCTTCAGATCGAAATTGATGAACATGAAATCGGCTATCTTGCACTTCATGTTCATTCGGCAATTGTGGAGGAAAATGTTTCACAGGCCATGGAAGTAGCAAGAGCAGTCCGGGAGAGCATTTCTTTGGTGGAGCATATCACCGGGCATACCATCGATGTGATGTCGTTGTCGTATAACCGTATGATGAACCATATCCGCTATATGGTTGCAAGAGCGGTCAGTGGGGAAAAACTGAAAGTAAATATGAATGACTACATGTCCGTAAAGTTTCCGAAAGCCTTTCAGGCGGCGAAACGAATCTGTGAGGAGATGGAAAAGAGGCTGAAACTTCCGATGGAGGAGATCGAAATTGGATATCTCGCTATGCACATAGAACGGATTATGGACAGAGAAGAAGGAGAATAAAAGCATGAAATCATTTGAATATACCATTAAAGATGAACTGGGAATCCACGCAAGACCGGCAGGAATGCTGGTAAAGGAGGCAAAAAATTTTGCATCGGAATGCACCATCACAAAAGATGGAAAAACGAAAAAACTGACTCAGCTGATGATGCTGATGTCACTTGGTGTAAAGCAGGGAGATACCGTAACCGTTGCAGCAAACGGAGAGGACGAAGATGCAGCGATTGAGACGCTGAAAGCGTTTTTCGAAGCAAATCTGTAAAAAGTACGCTCGGAGGATAAAAAATGCAGTATTTTCAGGGGAAATCCGTATATAAAGGAATTGTTATGGGACCGGTTGCGGTTCTGAAGAAAAATGATTACCAGGTTAAAAGAGCCCGGATTGAAGATTCGGAAGCAGAAGTAAAACGTGTGAAAGAAGCCGTGGAGGTTTCGAAAAAACAGCTTGGCAGACTGTATGACAAGGCAGTCCGGGAAGTTGGAGAGGCAAGTGCGGCGATCTTTGAAGTCCATCAGATGATGCTGGAGGATGAGGACTATCTGGAATCAATGGAGAACATGATCCGGACAGAACTGGTAAATGCAGAATATGCAGCGGCAGCAACCGGCGATAATTTTGCAGAGATGTTTGCAGCTATGGATGATGAATATATGAAAGCTCGTTCCGCAGATGTAAAAGATATTTCCGAACGTCTGGTCCGCAATTTAAGCGGCGAGGGAGATAACGACCTGAGTTCTATGGAACCATCTGTTATAGTGGCAGACGATTTAAGTCCGAGTGAAACTGTACAGATGGACAAAGAAAAAATACTTGCGTTTGTGACTGTGCATGGATCTACCAATTCTCATACTGCGATTCTTGCGCGAATGATGAATATTCCGGCATTAATCGGCGTCCCGATGGATTTAAACGGTCTGAAAACAGGCATGACGGCCGTTGTAGACGGTTTTTCAGGTCAGGTTATCTTTGAGCCGGAGGAGGATGTGCGGAAGGAAACCGAAAAAAGAATGCAGGAAGAAGCAGAAAAACAGAAGCTTCTTGAGGAGTTAAAAGGAAAAGAAAATATTACGCCGGATGGCCGTAAGATCAACATCTATGCAAATATCGGCAGTGTTGGTGACCTTGGCTATGTGATGGAAAATGATGCCGGTGGAATTGGACTTTTCCGAAGCGAATTCCTCTATCTTGGAAGAAATGATTTCCCAACGGAGGAAGAACAGTTTCAGGCATATAAACAGGCCGTGCAGACCATGGCAGGCAAAAAAGTGATTATCCGTACGCTGGATATCGGGGCAGATAAGCAGGTAGAATACTTTAATCTTGGAAAAGAAGAAAATCCGGCGCTTGGGTACCGTGCAATCCGGATTTGTCTGAAACAGCCGGAAATTTTTAAAGCGCAGCTTCGCGCATTGTTCCGCGCAGCCGTTTACGGAAACCTTTCTGTCATGTATCCGATGATCACATCAACAGAAGAGGTAGAAAAAATCTACGCAATTGTTGCAGAGGTAGAGGAAGAGCTGAAAGCACAGGAAGTGCAGTATAAAATTCCGGAGCAGGGCATTATGATCGAGACACCGGCAGCCGTGATGATCAGCGACCGTCTGGCGGAAATGGTGGATTTCTTCAGCATCGGAACGAATGACCTGACGCAGTATACCCTGGCGATTGATCGTCAGAATGAACAGCTGGATGATTTCTACAATCCACACCATGAAGCCGTTCTTCGGATGATTCGCATGGTGGTGGAAAATGCACACAAATGCGGAAAATGGGCAGGAATCTGCGGGGAGCTCGGTGCAGATCTGACATTGACGGAGCAGTTTGTACGAATGGGAGTGGATGAGCTTTCTGTTGCTCCGTCCATGATTTTGAAGCTGCGGAAGATTGTCCGCGAGATGAAAGCAGAAGAGTAGAAGAAAAGATACAGCAGATAAGAAAAGAAACCATAGAGCGGATTTTCGGTACAGCTAAAGAACAGCATGGATTTTGATATACGCAGTATGTAGGAACAGCATGGATGGAAGTCAACTACCCATGACCTTTAGGTCGTGGGTAGTTGACTGGAAACACCATTATTTCCTTGATTACCTTACCTATACGAGTGAGTATATGAAAAATTACACATTTTAAAAAATTTAATTTTCAGCAAGTTAAATAAAATTTTCGGAACTTTATTGTGAAACGCTATATATTGTAAAAAAATAACAGGCATGTTACAATAGTTTCAAGAAAATAACAAAAATTTAAAATAATAGAGGTGTTTCCCATGAACTAATTTAGAAATGATAAGTTGAAGCAAAGATTTAGGATAGATAATAAGGAGGCACTATTATGAAAATAAGACATGCCACAGCTTTATTACCATTGATTCTTTTGGTTGGTTGCGCATTAAATGGAGAAAATCAAATCAGAAAACTAGATTTGAAAGGACTTTGTACAAAAGAACAGATTTTTCAGTATGAAGATTTTAGTTGGGGAATGGATACAGAAGAAACTTTTAATCAAAGTTCTTTAAAATTTGATGAGAAAGATTTGGGACAGACCCAAGATAGCGCAAAAACATATACAAGTGAAGAGGAACTTTCTCTTGACAATGCAAAAGCGAACATGAATCTGGAATTTTCCAATGATCAATTAAATCAAGTGTCATTTACTTTCTATCTTGAGAAAGATGCGAAAGAATGGATTCAAAAAGAAGTCGATGAACTGAATTCTTTATATGGAGACGTAGAGACAACTGGATTAGATAACCAGACTTACCAGTGGAGTGGGGAACAGAATACCGTTCTACAAATGGTGGTTTTTTCAAAAAATGATGAAAAGGCTACTGTTATTTTGAGTGTAGCATCATTTGAATATTCCATTGGATCATAGTGTAAGTTTCCCTCCCTAGGAGCCTGTGAAAAAAAGCATAAATTTAATTTCTTAAAAGAGTTGTATACGAATGTAGAATGATGTATAGTATTTGCGAGAGGCACCTTCTTTCGTAAATGTTGCAATGTTTGTTTAGGCACTTTCATTATACAACACGAACGATTTAAGGTGTCTTTCTTTTTATACAAAATCACGAACTTGCTCACTTATAGTACAAAAGATAAACCGATCATCTTCGCATTCCACGGATATCCGACTCTGATCCACGAGCTGACCTATGAGCGTCACAACCACAACATGTCCGTTCACGGCTATCAGGAGGAGGGTACCATTACAACTCCATTCGATATGCGTGTACAGAACAAGATTGACCGTTTCAAGGGTGCTCACCTGATCCAGAAGATGAACGACAAACTCATCGAGCACAAACAGTACATCGCTGAGTACGGTCAAGACCTCGAAGAGATCCGCAACTGGGGGTGGCATAAATAAGATCTGCTGATCTTTCCATGACCTTGAAATCTTTCATAACAAAAATAAGGAGGCGTTTCTGCAATCCGAAAGGAGAGCGGGGACGCCTTCTTTTTTGCACTTTTTGTCAGAAATGCTCAAATTTATAATGTTTTATTTTAATAAAAAATAAAATTTATACAAATAATTGTAATGAAATAAGGAAAATTTTAAGAAAGTATGGTATAGTATGAGTACTAATGAAAATTTTTGCGCATTCCCGGGACGGAAGAAGGGAAGGAAAAAGAGATTTGAAAAAATGGAAGAGAAAAGGGCTATGAGATGAAGAAAAGCAGATTTACAGACCGGACAAAATGGAAGATCATCATCGTTCTGATGGTTGGAATGGTCGTTGTGGCACTGTTTCTGCAGGCAGGGATTCTGATGTACGTCAACAGTAAAAATTTGGACAAGACGTCACAGATGCTGCTGGATCAGTCGATCAGCATTATTGAGAAAAATCAGAAGAATGAGATAGATCTGATCAGGTCGATGAAGGAAGATTATGTTATCCGTGCGCGGGCAGTGTCGTACATTCTGGAGTCGAGGCTGGAAGCGGAAAATGATACGGAGGAGCTGCAGAAAATCGCGTCGCTGATGTCGATTGACGAAATTTATCTGTTTGATGCGACGGGAAAAATTTACAGCGGAACAAAACCGGAGTACTATGGATACAGCTTTGACTCCGGCGAGCAGATGGAGTACTTTAAGCCGATGCTGGAGAATAAGGGTCTTACGATGTGCCAGGATATCACGCCGAACACCTCGGAGGGAAGGAGCATGATGTATGCGATCACCTGGAACAGCACAGGAGATAAGATGATTCAGGTCGGAATCGAACCAGTGCGGCTTCTGGCGGAGATCAAACAGAATGATGTATCGACCGTAGTGAGCAATATGCCGATGTATCAGGGCATGAATCTTTACGTGGCAGATCTCGATACCCATGAAATCCTGGGTGCAACGGATGAGAATACGATCGGAAAGAAGCTGGAAGCCATCGGTATGCCGCGGGCGTACCTCGGCGGAACAAAGATGGTGAGCGGAATTGTAAAAATCCACGGAGAGAAATACAACTGCGTTTTTGAACCGTTGGGAGAATACCTGGTTGGTGTTACCTTTGCGGTATCTGCGGATAATGAGAGCAACCTGATTGCGATTCTGATGGTTGCGCTGTATCTGTGCATTGCGTGTGCAATCCTGCTGTATCTGGTTTCGCGGGTTCTGAAAGCAAACCGGGAGAAAAAAGAGCAGTACGGTATTCTGGCGTCGATGGCAGAGATTTATTATCGGATGTATCTGGTAAATCTGGAACAGGATTCCGTCATTGCCTATTCCGACCAGACGGAGGAACAGGAGACCGGAAAGATTTACCGGAATGCGGATCAGAGAATGCATGAGATTATGGCGGAGACCGTCATTGAGGCGTACCAGGAGCAGGCGGATCAGTTCGTAGATCTGCACACGGTTGCGGAGCGCATGAAGGGAAAGAAAATTATCTCCGGAGAGTTTGTAGGAAAGGATTTTGGCTGGTTCCGTGCATCGTTTGTTACGATCCGGGCAGACATCAATGAGAAGCCGGTGAAGGCAATTTTCACGATTCAGAGCATTGAAAATGAGAAGAAGAAAGAAGAGATGCTTATCGAGACATCGAATACGGATGAACTGACGGGATGTCTGAACCGCAGAGCATATGAGAAGGATATCCGCGGGCTGCGGCCATCGACGGAGTTTGTCTATGTTTCCATGGATGTCAACGGACTGAAAATTGTGAACGACAGTCTTGGCCATGCGGCGGGAGATGAACTGCTGCGCGGGGCATCGTACTGCATCCGGAAGTCGTTTGATGACTATGGAAAGGTTTACCGGATCGGCGGCGATGAGTTTGTCGCGATTCTCTTTATAAATTCACAGTGGATGCAGGAAATCCGTCACGAGTTTGTGGAAACGGTGGAGTCCTGGAAGGGTGAGCGGATCGATTCCATGACGATTTCGTACGGTATTGTCTCAAGCCGTGAGAAAGAGTGGGAGTCCGTACACGAGATAGCGCATGCAGCGGATATCCGCATGTATGAGAAAAAGGCGATGTATTACAGCCGGAACGGCGTGGACCGGAGAGGACAGCCGGCCGCGTATATTGCGCTCTGCAAGCTGTATCCGAAGGTGCTGAAAATCAATCTGAACAAGGACAGCTACCGGATCCTGAGCTGGGAACCGCCGAAGACGGAGGACGGAGCACCGACGAGTCTGTCATCCTGGCTGGAGCATCTGTCTGCGGCTGACCGGATTGTACCGGAGGACAAAGACGAGTATCTTGCAAAAACAGATCTCGATGCGATCCGCCGGCGGTTTGATGAAACCAAGGCTGCGCAGACAATCACATATCACTGCGAGCAGGATGGAAAAGCGCGGACGGTGACGATTGAAATTGTGCCGACGGATGAATACACGCCGGAAAACAGGACGGGATTCCTTTACATTAAAGAACACGAAAAAGAAACATGATTTTTTGCTGCCCCGGGGCTTCGGAAATCCGCCAGAAGCTCCGGGGCAGTGTATTTTCCGGGATTTTGGCGGTTTGAGTCCGACACTTCTAAGAAAATGTCTCAATTCCTTTCATTTCCTCTTGACGAATGACGTATTTTGCGATAGTGTATCAGAGGAACAAAAAACAAAATCAAAAATTCAGTTGCTTTTCTCTTATTCAGAGTGGTGGAGATACATAGGATCTGTGAAACCACGGCAACCCCCAGACAGAATGGTCTGTACGGGAAGGTGCCAGCCTGAGCGAAATTTTCGAACAATAAGGGGATTTGAACATTACTATTCAGGTCCGCTTCGCTTGCGGATCTTTTTTATTGTTCAGAGATCTTATAGAAGATCAAAAGAGAAGAGAAGAAAAAAAGGAGAACGAGAATGGAAAAAAGACTGTTTACTTCTGAGTCTGTAACCGAAGGACATCCGGACAAAATCTGTGATGCCATTTCTGACGCGATTCTGGATGCGCTGCTTGAGCAGGATCCGATGAGCCGTGTAGCTTGCGAAACCTGTACTACAACAGGATACGTTATGGTAATGGGTGAGATTACATCCAACGCACACATTGATTTCCAGCAGGTTGTACGTGATACCGTTCGCGAAATCGGCTACGACCGTGCAAAATACGGATTTGACGCAGATACCTGCGCTGTTGTAACTGCAATTGACAAACAGTCCACCGATATCGCTATGGGTGTAGACAAAGCGCTCGAAGCAAAAGAGAACAATATGAGCGATGAGGAGATCGATGCCATTGGAGCAGGAGATCAGGGAATGATGTTCGGATTCGCAACCAACGAGACCGAAGAGTACATGCCATACCCGATCTACATGGCACACAAACTGGCTCGCCAGCTGACCAAAGTCCGCAAAGACGGTACTTTAAGTTACCTGCGTCCGGACGGAAAAACACAGGTAACCGTAGAGTACGATGAGAACGGCAAACCGTTCCGTCTTGATGCGGTTGTTCTTTCCACTCAGCATGATCCGGAAGTATCCCAGGAGCAGATTCATGAGGATATCAAAAAATACGTATTCGACGAAATCATTCCGGCAGACATGGTAGATGAGCACACCAAGTTCTTCATCAACCCGACCGGCCGTTTTGTAATCGGCGGACCTCATGGAGATTCCGGCCTCACCGGACGTAAGATCATCGTAGACACCTACGGCGGATACGCTCGTCACGGCGGCGGAGCTTTCTCCGGAAAAGACTGTACAAAGGTAGACCGTTCTGCAGCTTATGCAGCACGTTACGTAGCAAAGAATATCGTAGCAGCAGGTCTTGCCGACAAATGCGAGGTCCAGCTTTCCTACGCAATCGGTGTCGCTCATCCGACCTCTATCATGATCGACAGCTACGGCACAGGAAAACTCTCCGACAACAAACTGACCGATATCGTTCGCGAGAACTTTGATCTTCGCCCGGCCGGAATCATCAAAATGCTGGATCTGCGCCGTCCGATCTACAAACAGACTTCCGCTTACGGCCACTTCGGAAGAAACGATCTGGATCTGCCGTGGGAGAAACTGGACAAAGTAGAAGACCTGAAGAAATACCTCTAATTTCAGGCTTTTCTGTTTATAGAAAGTTTAGAAAGATTCATCTAAGTTAATGAAAAATCCTCAGGCGTTGTGCTATAATAAATTTAGACTGCGTACTGGGGATTTTTTGTGCGCAAAAGTACGAAATATGTGTTGGAAAACAGGTGGATCTTATATGGAAAAAAAGAAGAAAAGCATGAAATTAAGGACGAGAGTAATCATTTCTTTTTTCATCATCATACTGGTTCCGATCGTGATGTGTGCCTTGACGTTTTACTTTTTTGTAGGGTATAAAGCAAAGATTATCGGTGAAAAATACGGTCTTGCGAACGCAACATACCGGACGATTTCGAACAACACCCTGCTGCTGAATGCGATGACATCAGAAGAGTACGACGAAGTAGAGGATACCGCGAAATCGGATACGGCAAAGCTGGAAGAAACGAATTATCTCTCTGTTCTGAATGCAAGACTGCAGAAAAAACAGTCGTTTATCGCGGTGCGCGAGGATGGTGTTATCATTTACAATGGCTCGGAGGAGCTGTCGTCGGAGGAGCTGGAAAATGAGCTGCCGAAATACGGTGACCCGGGGGCCAATTTGAAGGGCGGCGTTTATTTCCGCAATGAAAAACAGTGGATGGTCAAACAGGTGGACTATGAGAACTCGGACGGAAAAGAATGCAGTGCGTTTATCGTCACCAAGACAGACCAGATTGCGCCGCAGATTACGGGCATGGTAAAAGAGCTAGGCATCGTGATTGTGCTGATTCTGGTGCTCACCAGTCTGGGCCTGAGCTTCTGGATTTACCGCGGTGTGATCGGACCACTCGAGCAGCTGAAAAAGGCGACACAGAATATCAAAGACGGAAATCTGGATTTCACTGTTGAACCGTGCGGCGTGGCGGAGATTAATGACCTCTGCGAGGACTTTGAGGAGATGCGTATCCGGCTGAAAGAGACGGCGGAGGAAAAAGTCGAGTTTGACAAAGAGAATAAAGAGCTGATCAGCAACATTTCGCATGATCTGAAAACACCGATTACCGCGGTCAAGGGTTATGTCGAGGGAATCATGGACGGTGTGGCAAATACGCCGGAGAAGATGGACCGCTACATCCGCACCATTTACAACAAAGCGAATGAGATGGACCGTCTGATCAATGAGCTGACGTTTTATTCCAAGATTGACACGAACCGCATTCCGTATACGTTTTCGAAGATTCACATTGCGGATTATTTTGATGACTGCGTGGAGGAACTGAATCTGGAGCTTGACGCGCAGCATGTGGATCTGACATACTTTAATTATCTCGAGGACGACCCGATCGTCATCGCGGATGCGGAGCAGATCAAGCGTGTCATCAATAACATTGTAAGCAATTCCATCAAATATATGGACAAGAGCCATAAGGTCATCAACATCCGTCTGCGTGATGTCGGAGATTTTGTGCAGGTGGAGATTGAGGACAACGGAAAGGGAATTGCGACGAAGGATCTGACGAAGATTTTCGATCGCTTTTATCGTACCGACGCGTCCCGCAACAGCACGAGAGGCGGCAGCGGAATTGGTCTTTCCATCGTGAAGAAGATTCTTGAAGACCACGGCGGAAAAGTGTGGGCCACCAGCAAAGAAGGCGTGGGAACCACGATGTACTTTGTATTAAGAAAATATCAGGAGGTACCTGTTTCATGAGTAAAATACTGATTGTTGAGGATGAGGAATCCATTGCAGATCTGGAGAAAGATTATCTCGAGCTTTCGGGCTTTGAGGTGGAGATTGAAAACCAGGGAGACACCGGTCTTGTACGGGCGGTCAAGGAGGATTTCGATCTGCTGATCCTGGATCTGATGCTGCCGGAGGTGGATGGCTTTGAGATCTGCCGTGAGGTGCGTGAGAAGAAAGATATTCCGATTATCATGGTTTCGGCAAAGAAGGATGATATCGACAAAATCCGCGGACTCGGCCTTGGTGCGGATGATTATATGACGAAGCCATTTTCTCCGAGTGAGCTGGTTGCGCGCGTGAAAGCGCATCTGGCACGGTACGACCGTCTGGTCGGAAACGGCAAGAAAGAGAATGATGTTGTGGAGATCCGCGGCATCAAGATTGACAAGACGGCACGCCGTGTGTGGGTGAACGGAGAGGAGAAGCAGTTTACAACGAAAGAGTTCGATCTGCTGACCTTCCTTGCGGAGAATCCGAACCGCGTTTTCACGAAAGAAGAGCTGTTCCGTGAGATCTGGGATATGGAGTCCATCGGAGATATTGCGACGGTTACGGTGCATATCAAGAAGATTCGTGAAAAAATAGAGTTTAATACGGCAAAGCCGCAGTATATCGAGACGATCTGGGGCGTTGGATATCGGTTTAAGGCATAAAGAATCTGTGTTTCGGGGAGAGATAAAATGGGAAAAATTTACTATCTGATGGGAAAAAGTGCGTCAGGGAAAGATCATATTTATGAGAATCTGATCCAGGAGACGGCGCTGGATTTAAAACCGTTTGTCCTGTATACAACACGGCCGATCCGGAGCGGGGAGCAGGACGGAAGAGAGTATTTCTTTGTGGATGAAAAACGGCTTTCGGAACTGCGGGAGGCCGGAAAGATTATCGAGGAGCGCATGTATTCGACGGTGCAGGGGCCGTGGTATTATTTTACGGCGGATGACGGGCAGATTGATCTTGCGAAGCATGATTATCTCGGAATCGGGACACTGGAATCGTATCTGAAATTAAAGGCATACTTCGGGGAGCAGGCGATGGTTCCGCTGTATGTCGAGGTGGACGACGGGCTGCGGCTTTCGCGGGCACTGGAACGGGAAAGAAAACAGACAGAGCCGAAATACGCGGAGATGTGCCGGAGATTCCTGGCGGACTGTGAGGATTTTACGGAGGAGAAAATTGCGGAAGCTGGAATTGTCCGCAGATTTTCCAATAATTCTACGCCGGAAGACTGTTTTTTCGAAATTCAGAATTTTGTGGAACAACAGAAAAAGTTGTGATATACTTAATGCAGTATTAGTAAGAAATACAAAAGAACTCCAGGGGGTGATTTTATGCAGGGTTTTCAGAAGGTTGTAGGACATCAGGAAATCATAACGCATTTACAGAATGCCATTTCGATGAATAAAGTATCTCATGCTTATCTTTTTGGCGGAGAGAGTGGATCGGGAAAGAAAATGATGGCTTCACTGTTTGCGATGACGCTTCAGTGCGAGAAGCACGGGGTCGAGCCCTGTATGGAATGCCCGTCCTGTAAAAAGGCACAGAGCCAGAATCATCCGGATATCATTTATGTGAAGCATGAAAAGCCGAACACCATCAGCATCGATGAAATCCGCGGGCAGCTCATTAACGATGTGATGATCAAGCCGTACAGCAGTCCGTACAAGATTTATATCATCGACGAGGCGCAGAAGCTGACACTTCAGGCGCAGAACGCGCTGCTGAAGACGATCGAGGAGCCGCCGGCCTACGCAGTTGTCATGCTTCTGGCAGACAACCCGGATGCGCTGCTTCCGACGATTTCGTCACGCTGCGTGCAGTTAAATTTAAAACCAGTGGGAGACCAGCTTGTGAAAGATTATCTGATGAACGAAATGCATGTGCCGGATTACCAGGCAGAGGTTGATGCGTCCCTGGCGCAGGGAAATATCGGAAAAGCAGAGCGGATTGCCCGTTCTCCGGAATACGAGGAGACGCTGGAAAATGCACTCCGCATGGCAAAGTACGCCGACAGTATGCCGCTGTATGAAATCGTGGAGACGATCAAAAAACTGACGGCCGAAAAAGACAATATTGATGATTATTTCGATATCTTTTCTTTATGGTTCCGCGATGTTCTGCTCTTTAAGGCGACAAAAGAGGTCGATTCCCTTGTGTTCAAGCAGGAGCTGAATGGAATCCGTGAGAGAGCAAATAAGAGCTCATACGAAGGCCTGGAGAAGATTATAGAGGCGATTCAGAAGGCGAGAGCCCGCCTGAACGCGAATGTTAATTTTGATTTAACCATGGAGCTTATGTTCCTGACAATGAAGGAAAACTGATAACATGATAACAATTATAGGAGTACGTTTTCGAAACGTAGGAAAAGTATATTATTTCTCGCCGAGAGAGCTGGACATCTGCGTGGGCGACCACGTTATCGTTGAGACGGCGCGCGGCGTAGAGTATGGTTTCGTTGTGCTGGGGCCAAAAGAAGTTGACGATTCCAAGGTGATCCAGCCGTTGAAAGAAGTCATCCGCATTGCAACGCCGAAGGATGATGCGCGGGAGGAGAGCAACCGCAAGAAAGAAAAAGAAGCGTTTGAAATCTGCCAGAAGAAGATCCGGGCGCACAACCTGGAGATGAAGCTGATCGATGCAGAGTATACGTTTGACAATAACAAGATGCTGTTTTACTTTACCGCCGACGGAAGAATTGATTTCCGTGAGCTGGTAAAGGATCTGGCGGCTGTCTTTAAGACGAGAATCGAGCTTCGCCAGATCGGTGTCCGCGATGAGACAAAGATCCTCGGCGGAATCGGCATCTGCGGCAGACCGCTTTGCTGCCATACGTATCTGTCCGAGTTTGCACCGGTTTCGATCAAGATGGCAAAAGAGCAGAACCTGTCCCTGAACCCGACGAAGATTTCGGGTGTCTGCGGACGACTGATGTGTTGCCTGAAAAACGAGCAGGAAACCTATGAATACCTGAACCGCAAGCTGCCGGGTGTCGGCGATATCGTAACGCTGCCGGACGGCATGAAAGGTGAGGTTTCCGGTGTGAATGTGCTTCGTCAGCTCGTAAAAGTGCTGGTGGATGTGAACGATGAGAAGGAAATGCGGGAGTGCCCGGTGGAAGAGCTCAAGTTCAAGCCGAAGCATAAGAAGGAAAAAGGCAAAGAGAAGAAAAAAGACAGAAACAGCTCCGGGGAGCAGGCTTCTTCGGAAGAGGCAAAACAGCCGGAATAAGATTGATTTGGAATGCATTTTGAAAAAAGTAAGCGCCGGGTAAAACTGACGCTTCTTTTTGTGTGATGCGGCGCTGGGCGGTCAGCAGGAGGAGGGATTTTCATTGGATAGAAAAGAAGAATTTTTGAAGCCGGGTGAGCGGCTCGATGATCTGCAGAACGGTTACTGGATGATACAAAATCCATCCCTTTTCTGCTATGGCATTGACGCGGTGCTGCTGGCGTCCTACGCGAAGGTGAAGCGCGGGGAGCGGGCGATGGATTTCTGCACGGGATCGGGAATTGTGCCGATTCTGCTGAAGGCGAAGACAAACGGAGAGCATTTTTCCGGGCTGGAAATTCAGGAGTACAGTGCCGAGATGGCACAGCGGAGTGTGCGGTACAATCATCTGGAAAATGATGTTGAGATTTTCCAGGGAGATGTGAAGACGGCATCGCAGCAGTTTGGAAAAGAAGTGTTTGATGTGGTAACGTGCAATCCGCCGTACATGACGGGGCAGCACGGGCTGACGAATGCGCTTGAGGCGAAGACGATTGCGCGGCATGAGGTGCTGTGCTCGTTTGATGATATTGCGAAAGAGGCATCGGCGGTTTTAAAGACGAAAGGACGGTTCTATCTGGTGCACCGGCCGTTCCGGCTGGCGGAGATTTTTTCGACGCTGAAAAAATATCATCTGGAACCAAAAAGGATGCAGCTCGTTTATCCGTTTGTGGACAAGGAGCCGAACATGGTGCTGATCGAGGCGATGAAAGGCGGGAATCCGAGAATTACCGTGGAGAAACCGCTGATTGTGTATGAGACGCCGGGCGTGTATACAAAGGACATCCGGGAATTATATGGAGACGGGAGATAAGAACATGGCAGGAAAATTATATTTGTGTGCAACACCAATTGGAAATCTGGAGGACATGACCTTCCGTGCAATCCGCATTCTGCAGGAGGTCGATCTGATCGCGGCGGAGGATACGAGAAACAGCATTAAGCTGCTGAACCATTTTGAGATTCATACGCCGATGACGAGTTACCATGAATACAACAAATACGACAAGGGCCGCGAGCTGGTGCAGAAGCTGCTGGCGGGAACGAACATTGCCCTTATCACCGATGCCGGAACACCGGGAATCTCAGACCCGGGGGAGGAGCTGGTGAAAATGGCATACGAAGCCGGAATCGAAGTGACGAGTCTGCCGGGGGCGTGTGCGTGTGTAACGGCACTGACGCTGTCGGGACTTTCGACGAGAAGATTTGTGTTTGAAGCGTTTCTTCCGCCGGATAAAAAAGAACATAAACTGGCGCTGGAGCGGCTGAAAAACGAGACACGAACCATGATCGTGTACGAGGCGCCGCATCATCTGCTGAAAACGCTGCGGGAACTGCTGGAAATCCTTGGCAACCGCCGCCTGACACTGTGTCGGGAACTGACGAAAAAGCATGAGACAGCATGGCAGACCACAATAGAAGATGCCATTACCCGCTACGAGCAGGAAGATCCGAAGGGCGAATGCGTTCTTGTGATCGAAGGCAGAAGCCAGAAAGAAATCGAGGACGAGGCGAAGGCTGCGTTTGAGGAAATTTCGATTGAGGAACATATGAAACGGTATGAAGACCAGGGAATTGCGCGGAAAGAAGCCATGAAACTCGTCGCAAAAGACCGCGGGGTGACGAAGAGAGATATTTATCAGTATTTACTGGGAAAAGAATAACGACACGCTCTAAGAGAAGGAAAGAGAGGAAGAAGTATGAAAATCTGTAAAATTTTGTGTTATTGTATTTGTTTTACAGATTTGGAGATATTCCTTGTCCGGTAGCTACTCCCGTCTGTTATAATAGGAATAATGAAGTATTTTTGAGGGAGGAAATTTTTTATGTCACAGTCACAAACCCAGCGGAGTTCCCGGGTTGATCTGCTTCACGGCTCGATTCTGAAATCTCTGCTTCTTTTTGCACTTCCGATCATGGCATCCCGTGTATTTCAGCAGATTTACAACACGATGGACACACTGATTGTCGGCCATACACTCGGCGATTCGTCGATTGCAGCTATGGGTGCCTGCTCGTCGATCTATGAAATGATGACCGGATTTACGTTCGGCGTCGGAAACGGGCTCGCGATCGTCACGGCGCGATGCTTTGGAAGACAGGAGACGGAACGGATGAAAAAATCCGTTGCATCCTGTATCGTTATTGGTATTACCGTTACACTGGTGGTCACCGTTCTTGCAACGATTTTCATGCATCCGCTGTTGCGGCTGCTGAAAACACCGGCAGAAATCCTCGAAGAATCCTACAGCTACATTTCAATTCTATCCGTTTTTCTGTTTGTCATGTTTGCCTACAACCTGTGCTCCGGCCTGTTGGGAGCAATCGGAAACAGCTTTATGCCGCTTGTTTTCCTGATTATTTCATCGTTGGTAAACATTGTACTGGATTTGCTGTTTATCCGTTCTTTCGGCATGGGTGTTCGCGGTGCTGCAATTGCAACCGTGATTGCGCAGGGAATTTCCGTCGTGCTCTGCCTGATTTATATTGTTACCAAAGCAAAAATTCTGCTTCCGGAAAAACGTCATTTTGAACCGGATCGCGGACTGTACATGGAGCTTCTGGCACAGGGATTTTCGATGGGATTTATGAGCAGTATTATCTATGTCGGTTCGATTGTCCTGCAGCCGGGCATCAACAGCCTTGGCTATGAAACAATTGCGGGACATACAGCTGCGAGAAAGCTGTTTTCCTTCTCGATGATGCCGCTTTCCTCGATGGCACAGGCAGTCAACACGTATGTGGCACAGAACCGCGGCGCGGACAACAGGGAGCGCGTGCGGAAAGGCATTCGCTATGCTTATATTTTCTGCTTCAGCGTGACCGCATGCCTGATTCTCCTTGTCACTCCGCTTGCACCGACGATGGTTCATCTGATTTCCGGATCTTCCGACCCGACCGTCCTCGGAAACGGAGCCCGCTACCTTCGTGTAGCCATTCCGTTCTTCTTTGCGCTCGGCCTCGTCAACTGCAGCCGCCTTGCACTGCAGGCACTCGGAGAAAAGATTCTTCCGCTGCTGTCGAGTTTTATTGAGCTTTTCGGAAAAATTATTTTTGCGATGGTGTTTATCCCGCGCTACCACTACAGTGCCGTGATCTGGTGCGAACCGATCATCTGGTGCTTCATGGCAGCAGAACTTGTGATTTCGCTGTATCGAAATCCTTATATGAGAAAAGGGAAGTCTGGAAACTGATTTTTTTCAAAAACAGAACCCGGGGCAGTCTACAAAAAACGGTAGATTGCCCCGGGTCTGTTTTTTTGACTAAATAAAGGAAGTCCCCTGCTTCTATTGCGAAAAACAGCAGATTTACTCTGCCCAGGTACCATTTACAAAAATATCGGTTTCGCTTCCATCTTCGTGGATACCTACGATGTGCAGGTCATCCGATCCAACCATAAAGTCAACGTGGATTAGAGAATCATTCACACCTTTTTCCAGAATTTCCTCGTTGCTCATCTCCAGAAATCCATCGAGCACCTCAGGGAAACCGGCGCCAGCGGCAACGTGGCAGCATGCGTTTTCATCGAAAAGGGTATTAAAGAACATCAGCCCGGACTGGTTAATCGGAGATTCTTTCGGAACGAGTGCAACCTCGCCGAGCATTGAAGCACCGTCGTCCATGGCGAACATTTTTTTCAAAACCTCTTCGCCCTGCTCTGCGTGGCAGTCAACGACTTTTCCATCCTTGAAATCGACGGTAAAGTTGTTGATGATCTGTCCCGACCAGCTTAAAGGTTTTGTGGAAACGAGACGGCCTTCACATTTTCCTCTCATCGGGCTGGTGAAGACTTCTTCGGTCGGCATGTTTGGAACGTAGAAGGTGTTGTTCATATGGTTGATATCACCGGCGCCGCTCCATTTTGCGCCCGGAATCAGCTCAACGGTGAAATCCGTACCGTTTTTGCTGGTGTAATGCAGCTTGTGGAATGCCTGCTCATTCAGCCAGCTGGCTTTCTGGGTCATGAGGTCGCAGTGTGCCTGCCAGATCCTTTCTGCATCTTCGCCGTCTTTTAAGTAAACACAGTCGAAAATAGCATCCCACAGTTTTTCAACAGCAATATCCTCCGGCTCGCCCGGGAATACTTTTTCTGCCCATTTTGGAGAAGCGGCGGCAACGATCAGCCACTGATGCTTTCCATCGAGCTGGTCACGGTATTTTTTAATGACCTTTCCACGCATCTGACGAACGGTGGAGAGCAGGTCCGCAGGAATGCCGGCGAGCTCGTCCGGATCGGAGGAGTCGATGAAAATGCGAACCGGCAGATCAACCGTCATCTGTTTGAAACGCTCTTCTTCCCAGTGCGGAACCGCGCCAAGCGTTTCTGCGGTGGCATACTGATAATGCATTTTGTTGATCTCACCGCATTCCCAGATCACTTCCACATAGCTTGCGCCCGCCTGATAGCACTCCTCTGTCACCATCTGGGTAAGCAGAACCTGATCGACGCCGGCCTGGAGGCGGACACGCTGTCCTTTCTGTACATTTGCGCCGATTTTTACGATCAGCTTTGCATATTCTCTTAATTTTGCCTGAAATTTTGCTTCATTCATGATAAAAGACTCCTTTTTGTGATTTTTAAAACTGAAATGGATCATTAAAGGCTCCATAGTACGAAACCGGTTCGCCCGCGGAAAGCAGATGATGGACATCGCCGACGGTCTGGCAGCGGAAGTATACTTCACCCGGCTTGCGTTCCTCGCTTCCGACGATTGTGACGGAAGTCGGTGCCAGGAACATGCCCTGCCAGAGCTGTACCGGCGTCATATTCAGCAGATGCGACAGTGCCACACAGGTGACGCCGAGATGGCAGAAGCAGACGATGACGGCTTCGCGGTTTGTTTCATCCGAAGCGTGATAGCGGTAACCGTCGCGTACATAGCCGTAGCGCGCAAGCAGTGCATCGAGTCCGTCGGTCACAAAATGGTAATTCTCGTCCATGTTTCCGGTCTGCATAATCGGATTTTTCGTCCAGAGATCCTGGTCATAGAGATCCCGGTTTGCATCGAGCACATCCGGCAGAAAATCCCATGGAATCCGGCGTTTTCCAGTCTCCGGGTCCAGGACGGGTGCATCAAATTCCCGCAGCCATGGGAGAATTTCAGCTTCACGGCCCGCATTTTTCAGCGTAAAAGAAGCCGTATCTTTCGCACGGCCAAGCGGAGAACAGTAAAAATCGGTGACATTCCATTTTGCTGTGCGTTTCGAAAGCAGCTCGGCCTCGCGCCAGCCTTTTTCGGTCAGAGAATCAATTTCATAATTTGGTTCGCCGTGGCGGATAAAAATAATTTTCATAACGTTCCTTTCTTCGTATGTCGAAAAAATGGTGGATTTCGACATAGAAAAGTAAAATTTCGTCCCGAAAGATCTGTGCCGGAGCATAAAAGAATTCAGAACTAAGAGCATTTCATTCAGTATATCATAAATAGTCAGATTTGTGTGAATTTCTTATCGGCCTCTCCCCCAGTTCAGCTCCCCGTTGGTAAACTCAGCCCAGTTGTACTGCGCCATGTATTCGCCATGGTACTGGTTGATCGCGGAAAGTTTTCCCCCGCACCAGTCAAAATAGTCACAGGAGACTTCTTCCGGGCAGATCCGCAGGCTTCCTCTGGCGGACGCAACGAGCGTTTCACAATGATACACTTTTAACGAATAAAAATTCGTGAAGCGGAAGCTCCCTTTTTGATACGCTGCATCTTGAGAGAGTAGCTAGTAGCAGTCCTGTAGGTAGGTGCAAACAGGAGAAAAATATGCTATAGTAAAAACAGCGTAAGGGGAAACAAAAAGTAATGCAGCAAGAGGAAAGAGGATGATAAACTGTCGGTCATCATGGCCTGTCTGAACGCTCAAAAAGAAACCCATGATGTATTTCTTCAGATGATGAAGACACTATTTGGTGTTGAAATGCCGGAGAATGAATTTTTGAAATTGATGCATACGTAAAAAAACAGGCACGATTCCCGAAAAAGGTGATTCGTGCCTGCTTTTTTTACTTTTCTACTTCTTCATACTGGTTGCCTTCCGGGTCACGCAGGTTATCATCTACATAAATTTTTCTTCCTTTGGTATCCAGTCTTTCTTTGTAGTCCATAGAGAAGGCACCCAGTGAAGCGGCCAGAAAGCTAAAAACAATCGTCGCTTTAGAAAGGTTCTGTAAAAATTTGAGGGCGCCATAAATAATCAGATTTTTGTAATACTCCAGCCGCAGTCCTTTTTCAACACCCCGTGCAGTGAGGCGGCAGATAAGCAGAACAACGGCCAGCATAAATGCACCGATAACCAGAAGAAAAATTCCGGCTTCATGATATTTTCCAGGTAAATAGCAGGCACCGATTACGATCATGATCGGGGCAATTAAGGACATAGTAAAAACCATTTCGGCACGAAAGGTAAAAAATCGATACATCAAAAAGATTAAGATTAGGATAGCGATGAAAAGCATATTAGTTTTCTCCTTCGTAATGTTATAAATGATATAAAGCTTTTTTGCAGAAAAAGCAGATGAATTTGTGTGAAAAAATTTTTGCGTATTTTGGCTTTTTCCTGTATAATTAGATCAATGTCGACAGGAAAACAGCATTCTGCCCAAGCCATCGGATATTTGCTGTTGTCCGGAAAGGAACTTTGATACTACATGAGCGATTTTTCACAAAGGCTTGAAAAGGAAATAAAAAATACAGGAAAAACTTTATATTATCTGTCTGAGGCCAGTGGTATGCAGCTGGATTACATTTCTAAAATGAGTAAAGGAAAACGTATTCCAAAAGAAGAAGAGCGCCTGACCTGTCTTCTTGATGCGATGGAATGCACCGGAAATACAAGAGCAGATCTCCTGTTCCTTTATCGCCAGGAAAAAATGGGAAAGAGCCAGTGGCAATGTATGGAAGAACTGATCCGTATTATCCAGCAGGATGTGGTTGAATTTCCTCAAGTCTCTGTTTCTCCAAGTGTTTCAGAAATTCCGGATACGGATATGACGCTGGACAATATCTTTGCAATTTATGCGTGTATTCGAAAAGCAATGATAAATGCTTCCGATTCCACGATTTGCTTATGTACTCCGGAAATTTCACTGGAACATTTACGATATCTTGTTCAGATTATTCATGAAGTGCCCTATCGCAGATTAGAGCATCTTTTTCCTTTGCTGCAGAATCAGACAACGGAAAATACACTGGATAACCTTCGGAAAATATGCAGTCTGAAACCGGCGATGAACTATGAAAACTACAAACCATTTTATTATTACGTTTCTTCTGCTGAGTCCGAGGCGAAAAAAGCAGGCTTACTTCCCAACTGGCTGATCACAGACCATATTGCAATTGGAATCAATTTTCATACGGCGAAAGGAATTATTCTCAGAGATGCGCAACAAATACAATTACTGAAGAATTCCTTTATTCAGGAAAGAAAAATAGCAAAGGAAATGTTGTTTTGCTCTGATTTAAATGCTTATGTAAAAGATGTCAATGTTATGATGAATGAAGGTTATGTAACGCATAACTATTATATTGAATATTCACCATGTCTTCTGCATCTGATTCCGTTAAATGTACTGAAACAGCAGATCATCCTGGATGGAGTGGAAAAAGAACAGCTCTTATCTTCTCTCTTTCAGCGGATCCGGCACATGGAAACGGAAAGTATGGTACATATTTTCTGCATATCTGGCTTACGACAATTAATGGAGCAGGGACGCATTGCAGGCTATCCGGATATGCTTTATAAGCCTCTTGATCCTGCGATGCGCCTGTGGCTGTTGAAAAGTTATTATCAATATATGCTGCACACACCTCATTCCTGCATTTGTGTAAAAGAAAATTTCGTCCAGCTGCCGAAACATATCTCCATTGTATGTAGCTCTAATGTTCATAATGGAATTGCATTTTGGAACAATACAAGTCATGGATTGCAATATTACATTTTAAAAGAATCCGGCTTCTCACAAAAACTATATGAATTTTGCCAGTTTCTGGAGAATGGAAACATGGCATGGTCACAGGAGGAGACGCTGGATATTATTCGAAACATGATTGTGGAATATGGAGGCACCTTATAAACCGCGCTTCCAGGAAAATAAAGGATTCTTTCGGGACAGCTTTTCTCCTGCTATCTCTGGAAGAGCCGGGAGAAAAGCCCCTTCTTTTTTGCCGGGCGGGATGCAGCAGGTACATTTTGATTGATATATTGCTGAAACATGTTTTTTGAATCCTGAATGAGACCATTTAATTGCGCATTCTGACCAGCAGAAAACAGATCACACAATACAACTCCTTTTTGGGCATAGTACAATGCATTTTCCTTTCGCTCCAGTCTCATATTTGCAATTTGGAGCGTTTGATAGATAGGGATTTGATAGACCGGCATTTCTTCCGGAAGCAAAAGATCGCTGTAATGATACAGAAGTAATGAGATTTCTTCCGCTGCTTCCTGGATCTGCTCGGGATTTATATGTTCTTCCTGTACATTCTGAAGATACATAGATCCACATCCGATACAAATGCGGATGAATGCTTTGGACACAGTTTCTCTGATTTGTGGATTTAGAATTTCTGCATTCCATATATATTCGATACTTTCTGCCAGACGCCAGCTCTTCTCGGCCAATTCGGTGCATTTGTGTCCCTGTATTTTTTCTGCTGTTACGACGGAAATGCATGCCAGCATACATTTCAGTTCATTCATCAATAAAATTTCAGCAGTTTTTTCTTTTGGGATTTTTAACTGCATTTCCTGTTCCAGCTTTTCTTGCTGGTGTTCTGTAAAATCCTGTAATTCTTTGATGCTCTCCGGATCGCTGAACTGAGATTCCTCCAAAGTTATTTTGCAGATCATTACCCGGAGCAGATTCTGATAGGTTTCTTTCCAGATTCCCGGTTCTTCTGATTGATTACTGATGGCCATGCATCTTCTGAAAAGATCTGTTTTATCAAAGGCCGACAGATATGGATTGTTG
Organism: Blautia sp. OF09-25XD; assembly: GCF_003482095.1. NCBI lineage: Bacteria > Bacillati > Bacillota > Clostridia > Lachnospirales > Lachnospiraceae > Blautia > Blautia sp. OF09-25XD. Next base: position 105,106 of record NZ_QUMG01000008.1, on the reverse strand, counting down.
GAAAATTGCAGAATCTGAAAGGCTGTACAATGAAAATTTTCTTTTGCAGCTGCCTGCATCAGGAGCTCGGGATATTTTCGGGCATTCATAGACGCAACAGAAAATTCCTCTGCCTGTTTTTGAGCAGAAAGCAGCATTTTCTTTGGGGCTTTCTGTAGCAAAAATCCATTTTCCGGAAAGAGATTTCCAAAGATATTTTTAAAAATAGCTTGTTGTACTGCTGCTTTCAGTGTCATTGCATGAGAATGCATCTGCGGGCAATCCAGATTTCCGGCGACTGCTGTAATTTCATATTTTTCTTTGAGTGAAAGCAGCGCCGGAACAAGCAGATATTCTGTATCTGTCAGAATTTCCAGACGATGATAGACATCATGGTACGGCGCACCCGCGAGATCTCCCTTGGAAAACAGGAGCTTCGGGAAAAAATTCCAGCAGATACCTTCTAAGGTATGGTCTGTTACCTTTGCCTGCGCCAGCTCATAGATAGAATCATATCCTTCCTGATTGCTTTTTACTGTAACATGGGTATCGGATTGCACAGAATATAATTGACGTTCATAATAATTGGACAGAAAAATTCTGTCGCCCAAGTGATCCCAGGAATACATATAGTCCATATAGGATTCATACACATGATTTCCAAACATACTTGTCGTTGGTCCGACAAACAGAGAGTTCCACGCTTCGTAAGTATCAAGTTTTTGATTAAAAGCATTTACCATTTTTGCCTGTTCTTCTTTTGTATATTTGGAAATTTCCGTTCGTTCATTTGTCTTTTGCACAGAAGTTCCGCCTTTGCGGCGTCCGTGCTCAACCAGGAGAAGAAAGATGATTTCTTCTTTTTCCAGAAATTCTATTTCAAAAGAAATATCCCATGATTTTTCATCACAATAGGTTCTGTAATTACTACCTGAATTTATCGCTTTTTGTAATATTTCGGGATCAAGAGTTTCCCATGGAATCGAAACAGGAAAGTCCATATTTTATTTCCTCCAGGTGTCTGCTGATAAAATGATGTTGGAGGCAAAAAATATTTTGCCTCCCTTGTCATCCGATTGCTTTGCATGATATGCTTTGGCAATTCTTATTTTAATACTTTGATAGATACTTTTCCGCCAATTCCGGCCTGACACTGAACTTTTAAGATATCTCCGTCTTTTAAATCCAGATCCAGGTAACCATCACCAGTTTTAAACATGGCACCGGCTAAGGATTTTCCTATTTCGCCGACGGATATTTGTTCTGCGAGGCCGCTGCCTGCAGAAAATCCAATGATGGACCCCATCAGATTGACATTCCCTTTTTTGCTGTCTTTTGCCGGATCTATCATAGAAATACGATGAACGCCAGGAGTTAAGCTGATTTCATATGGAGTCTTAGATGCCTCATATAAAGTTCCTTCTTTTTCGTCATCAATAAAGATGCCTATTTTTGCTTTGGAATTCATCATTTTATTGTACTTGAGTGGATGAAACATTTTGTCCATGACGCTCATGGAAAGATCTTTTGCCATTCGATTGGAATCTTTTACTGTTAATACTAATCTTGCACTCATATTTTCCCTCCTGAAGTCAAGCGTTTCAAGTGATGCGCTTTTGTATTTTGGGTATCGGATTGTTGTTTTGGTATGGAATAGAATGATCCGATTCCGGCTAAAATTTGTGTTTATTATACTATTATTTGAAAAACTATATGAAATAGGCATAAAAATTAGACAAAAAATCAGATGAAAACATAAATTAAACTTTTAATGATTCCTATGATCCGATTTTTTTAAAAGAAAATTGATTTTATGGGAAAACAAAACTTATTTTGGAATGGAGAGAAGCGCAGGAGGCTGTGAACGACAGAACAAAAGAAAGAAATGACAGAAAACAGATACCGCGGTGGCAAAGCTGTTCACAAAGCTGGCGGGCGTGACAACGGCGTCTTATCTGTGGGTTGAAACAAAATATCATGAAAAACAGAAAAGAAGCATATCGTATAAAGATAACGGATGAACGCAGGTGAATCCATGAACAGACTCTGGAGCGGTATGCTTCTTCTTGGCATTGCCTACGGTGCTTTTTGCGGAAAACTGCCGGAGGTGACAGACGGTGCGCTGCGCGCTTCAAAAGAGGCAGTTGTGCTGGCAATTTCTCTTCTGGGTGTGACGGGCCTTTGGAGCGGGCTGATGGAGATTGCAAGGAAAGCGGGAATGATCGACAGCCTGGTAAAAAAGATGGGACCGGTCATGCGCTTTTTGTTTCCAAAGGTACCATCGGATCACCCGGCCATCCAATCGGCTGCCACAAATATGATCTGTAATGTATTCGGTCTTGGCGCAGCGGCAACGCCGCCGGGCCTTCTTGCCATGGAACAGTTCGAAGAGCTGGAAGAGGAACGGCGGAAAAACAAAAACCCGGCTGCTGTTCCGAAAGGCACTGCAAACCGGGAAATGTGCACCTTTCTGATTTTAAATATTTCTTCCCTGCAGCTGATACCGGTCAACGTGATTGCATACCGCAGCCAGTATGGCAGCGTGCATCCAACGGCCATTGTCGGACCGGCACTGGCAGCGACGGCAGCAAGCACGGTAGCGGCTGTTTTATTCTGCAAATGTATGGAAAAATGCAAAAGCTGAGAATGCGGTCTGCCCAGGAATATTTATAAAAAAACAGTAAATTCGCCTTCTTAGGACTAGCCGCCGCGGCAACGGCTTGGTACAATAAAAGAAATGAGGGATATTGAATTTTACATAGGAGGAACACAAGAGCATGGCAGGATATGTGAGTCTTCAGGATGTAACCAAGACATACAAAATGGGTGAAGTCACCATCAAGGCCGCGGATGGAATCAGTTTTGATGTGGAAAAAGGTGAGTTTGTGATCGTTGTCGGTCCGAGCGGTGCGGGCAAGACGACCGTTCTGAATATCTTAGGAGGCATGGACACGGCGACTTCCGGAAAGGTGCTGGTGGACGGCGCGGAAATCAGCAAATACCGCGGTAAGAAACTGATCCAGTACCGGCGGGAGGATATTGGATTTGTCTTTCAGTTTTATAATCTGATGCAGAATCTGACGGCACTTGAAAACGTGGAGCTGGCGATGCAGATCTGCCGGCATCCGCTGGATGCGTCGGAGGTGCTTGCGGAGGTTGGGCTGGAAGAGCGAAAGAATAACTTCCCGGCGCAGCTTTCCGGCGGAGAACAGCAGCGTGTGGCGATTGCGCGTGCGCTGGCAAAGAATCCGAAACTGCTGCTCTGCGATGAACCGACCGGAGCGCTCGATTACGTGACGGGAAAAGCGATCTTAAAACTGCTGCAGGATACCTGCCGGGAAAAGGGGATGACGGTCATTGTCATCACTCACAACTCGGCGCTGACACCGATGGCGGACCGCGTGATTAAAATCCGAAACGGAAAAGTGGCGGGAATGAAAACAAATGAGAACCCGACGCCGGTGGAAGAGATAGAATGGTAGGTGGACGATGAGAGCATTTCGAAAAGACTTTATCCGGGAAATCACAAAGAACAAGGGGCGGTTTCTGTCAGTCTTTTTCATCGTGCTTCTTGGCGCGGCGTTTTTCTCGGGCATTCGGTCGGCGGAAGGAGATATGAAGGTTTCGGCGGACCGGTATTATGATGAAGTAAATTATATGGATTTGAAAGTCCTTGGAACGCTGGGGCTGACAGACGATGATCTGGCGGATATCGCGAAGACGGATGGCGTGAAAGCGGTCTACGGCGGAAAAACGGTGGAAGTGCTGCATGACATCGGCGAGAGCGAGCAGGTTGTGAAGCTGATTGCGCTGACGGACGGTGTGAATGAGCCGCGCGTGGTCGAGGGACGGATGCCGGAGAAAGAGGATGAAATTCTTGTTGATACGCAGTTTCTGAAAAGTTCCGGCTGTGAGATCGGAGATCAGGTAACGTTCACTTCCGGAACGGAGGATCCGCTCTCAGATTCGCTGACCGGGGACACGTTTACGATTGTTGGTTCGGCGACACTCCCTTATTATATGGATCTGAACCGGGGAACGGGCTCGATTGGAAACGGAAGCATCAACAGTTTTGCACTGCTGCTTCCGGAGACATTTACCTCGGATCTCTATACAGAGATTTACGTCCAGGCGGACGGCGCACAGGAAGAGGCGAGCTACAGCGATGCGTATGATGAGACGGTGAAGGCTGTACAGACGAAGATTGAAGCGCTCGAGGATGCGGCGTGCGACCGGCGGTATACGGCAGTCAAAACCGAAGGACAGGAAAAGATTGATGATGCAAAACAGCAGGTCGCTGATGCAGAGCAGAAATTAGCGGACGCAAAAACAGAGCTGGATGACGGTGCACAGCAGCTTGCCGACGCGAAAGTGACGATTGCGGACAAAGAGCAGGAACTTCTCGACGGCGAACAGACGTTAAAGGACAAAGAACAGGAGCTTCTTGACGGAAAGCAGACGATTGCTGAGAAAGAACAGGAACTCCTTGACGGAAAACAGACCATTGCAGACAAAGAGCAGGAACTTCTCAGTGCGAAAGCAACCATCGCCGATAAAGAGCAGGAACTGGCATCCGGCAAGGCAACGCTGAAAGATAAAGAGGCGGAACTTGCGAGCGGAAAAGCGACGCTGGAAGCAAAGGCGGCAGAGCTGGAAAGCGGAAAAGCGGAGCTGAATCAGAAAGCCGATGAACTTGCAAGTGGAAAAACCACACTTGAGGCAAAAGCGAAAGAACTTTCCGACGGAAAAGCACAGCTTGCAGAGAAAGAAACAGAACTGGCATCCGGCAAAAAAGAGTTAGAGGAAAAAATGACGCAGCTTTCGGTGGCAAAAACCGAACTGACTCGGAAGCAGACGGAGCTGAATACTGCAAAAGAGCAGCTTTCCAAAAAAGAAACGGAATTGAATATTGCAAAGGAACAGCTTTCCGCTGCACGCGAGGAACTGGACAACAAGAAAGCAGAAACCGCTGCAGGACGCACACAGTATGAAGCGCAGAAGGCAGCGTATGAAGAACAGAAGAGTCAGTATGAGACAGCCAGGGATCAGTTAGCCCAGATTTCCAGGCAGCTTCCGATGGTGGAGGCTGCGCAGACAGAAGTGACTGGTCAGATCGAGGTGATTGAGGCTCAGCTTGACGGACTGACAGAGGAAGATGAAGCATATGTATCCCTGTTGGAACAGAAAACTGCGCTGGAAGCAAAACAGACAGAGTTAGCACAGCAGCTTTTCACGATGCAGGAGCAGAAAACATTTCTGGAACAAAACATCGCAGCGTTTGAAGCAGCAAGCGCTGATGCGGAAGCCCGGCTTGCGGCTGCAGAGCTCAGATTACCGACGCAGAAAGTCAGCTTGCCGCTGCAGATGCACAATTAACAGAAAAAGAGCAGGAATGCGCCGCAGGCGAGGCACAGATTGCTTCTGCAAAAGAAGAACTGGAAAGCGGCGAAGCTCAGATTACAGAGGCTCTTGCCCAGCTTCAGGATGGAGAAGCACAGGCAGAAGCTTATCAGAAACAGATTGAGGATGGCGAAGCCCAGCTTGCATCCGCCAAAGCAGCGATTGCCGACGGAGAAGCTCAGATTGAGACGAACCGCAGTAAATTAAAAGACGGAGAAACTCAGCTTGCGGCTGCCAGAGCCCAGCTTGCTGATGGGGAACAGCAGATTGCATCGTACCGACAGACGATTCAGTCGGGTGAGGCCCAGCTTGCCGCTGCAAAGCAGACAATTTCCAGTGGAGAAAGTCAGCTCGCCGACGCGAAACAGACGATCGCCGATGGCGAAACCCAGTTAGCAGAAGCAAAGCAGACGATCGCCGATGGAGAAAGTCAGCTCGCCGAAGCCAAGCAGACGATTGCCGACGGAGAAACCCAGCTTGCCGACGCGAAACAGGAAATCGCCAACGGAAAAATCTCCCTTGCGGATGCGAAACAGGAAATTGCCGATAAAGAAAAGGAACTTGAGGACGGCAAAGCCGAATATGAAAAAGCAAAAGCCGACGCCGAACCAGAAATCGCGGATGCGAAGCAGGAAATTGCGGACGGTGAGAAAACACTCGCAGACCTGAAAAAACCAACGTGGTACGTCTGGGGACGGAATAAGGTAACGTCAACTGAGAGCTTCGGTCAGGATGCCGGCCGTATCTCGAATATCGGAAAATTCTTCCCGGTTATCTTCTTCCTCGTGGCTGCTCTCGTCAGCCTGACGACGATGACACGAATGATCGAGGAACAGCGTCAGCAGATCGGAACGTTAAAAGCCCTCGGCTATTCCGACGGCGTGATCGCCTTTAAATATTTCGCATACGCGATGCTCTCCACCGTATCCGGCGCTCTCGCGGGCGTGGTGGTTGGAGAAAAAATCCTGCCCTGGGTTATTATGAATGCCTACGGCATGCTGTATACCGGACTCCCGTATTACATGACCCCGCTGAACTGGGAGCAGGGAGGCCTTGCGATTCTGGCGAGTGCAGCCTGCACCGGCGTGGCGACGATCGCGGCATGCTACAAAGAACTCGCCGCAGGTCCGGCAGAGCTGATGCGGCCGGAAGCACCGAAAAACGGCAAACGGATTTTCCTGGAACGCATCGGCGTACTCTGGAAACATCTGAACTTTACGCAGAAATCAACCGTGCGGAATCTGGTGCGGTATAAAAAACGATTCTTCATGACCGTTATCGGAATCGGCGGATGCATGGGTCTGATCCTCGTCGGTTTCGGCCTTCAGGATTCCATCACCGCGATTGCGAAAAACCAGTTCGTCAGCCTCTTCACCTATCAGGCGAATGCTGTGCTGAATTCAGATGTGGATGAATCCGAAAAAGAAGCATTGCAGACCGATCTGGAAAACTACAGCGGCATCGATGAGCTGCTGGAAATGTACTGCCAGAACATCGAACTGCAGACCGACAAAAAGACCGTGGATGCAGTGCTTGAAGTGCCGAAAGAACTGACGAATTTCAATGACTTCTATGCCTTCCGAGACCGGAAAAGCGGAGAAGTTTACGAATTCCCGACCGACGGCGGCGCAGCCATCAGCGAAAAGACAGCAACGATGCTCGGCGTAAAAGCAGGCGACACGGTTCAGCTGAAAAAAGGCGATGATATTGTGGACGTAAAGATTTCGATCATCGTCGAAAACTACGTGCGCCATTACCTGTATTTGGCCCCGGATCTCTACGAGGAGCTGTTCGGCGGAGCGCCGGACTACAACCAGCTTCTGATGAAATATCAGGACATGTCGGGCAATTATGAGACAGCACTCGGAGAAAAAATCATGACGTACGACGGTGTAGCGGCAATCTCGTTCACATCCGACCTGATTGATCAGATTGACAACATGCTTCGTTCCCTCGACATCGTCATCGTGGTGCTGATCGTATCGGCGGGCCTGTTGGCGTTTGTGGTGCTGTACAACCTGAACAACATCAACATCACCGAACGACAGAGAGAGCTGGCAACGCTGAAAGTGCTCGGCTTCTTCGACGGCGAGGTGGCATCGTACGTGTACCGGGAAAACATGGTGCTGACACTGTTCGGCGTTATCGCGGGCATGGGAATTGGAACGTTTTTACATCATTGCGTAATTCAGACCGTCGAGGTCGATATGATGATGTTCGGACGAAACGTGTTCCCGCGGAGCTACGGCTGGAGCGCCTGATTACCCTGGCGTTTGCTCTGTTCGTCAATTTTATGATGTTCTACCGGTTAAGAAAAATTGATATGATTGAATCGCTGAAAAGCGTGGAGTAAACAACAGAAAAAGGCCGTCCGCGGTGATGCAGAGAATCTGCAGAAACCGTGGGTGGTTTTTTCATTTTGAAAGTGAAATATGAGCCGGAATGCTTGTTTTTTCAGACATTTCGTTGTATAAAAAAAATAAGGGTTTTTATTAGAACAGAATCAAAAAACAAAGAGTAAAGGGGATTTTTACAAATGGGAACAACAGAAACGAAAAAAATGAGAGTCGGCGTTGTCGGCTGCGGAGCGATCAGTGATATTTATCTGACGAACATGATTCATAACTTTGAGAATCTTGAGGTAGCAGCATGCTGCGCAGGCCATCTTGAACATGCGAAAAAGAAAGCAGAGCAGTATGGCATCAAGGGCTGTACCTACGAGGAAATTCTGGCAGATCCGTCGATTGAAATGGTAGTCATTCTGACACCGGCACCGACCCACGAGGGGCTGATCCGTCAGGCACTGGAAGCCGGAAAACACGTTTACACTGAAAAAACAATGACCCTCGCACCGGAAACGGCAGCGAAACTGATCGAGCTGGCAGAGGAGAAACATCTCTATCTCGGTTCCGCACCGGACACCTTCCTTGGATCGGCACTGCAGACCGCAAGAAAAGCGATCGACGACGGGCTGATCGGCGAGGTGACATCTTTCGAAGCATGCGCAAACCGCGATCTTGATTTGCTGGCGAGCATCTTCCGTTTTCTGCGGATGCCGGGCGGCGGTATCTGCTACGATTTCGGTGTTTATTATCTGACGGCAATTGTGAGTCTTTTTGGTCCGGTGGATCGCGTTGTATCGTCCGTGCGAAACCTTGCGGCGAAGCGTGTGAACATCATTCCGGGCAGCCCGGAATACGGACAGGAATTTGACTATACAAACGAAAGTCAGGTCTTTACCATTCTGGAAATGAAAAACGGTGTGACCGGTACATTCTGCGTCAATGGTGACAGCGTCATCAATGATCAGGCGGTATTCACCATTTACGGTAAAAAAGGTATCTTAAAGCTTGTTGATCCGAACAATTTCGGCGGCGATGTTGTCTATATTCCGGGTGTAAAAGACTGGACACAGCAGACTGTTCCGGAAGTTTTACATTATGGCTTTGATTACAGCGAAAACAGCCGTGGTCTTGGCCCGTCTGAGATGGCAGAAGCAATTGCCGAGGGCAGACCAAACCGTGCGAGTGCCAAAATGGCATATCACGTACTCGATACGATCGATCAGATTATGAAGAGTGCGGAAACGGGTGCATTTGAGAAGGTTCCATCCACCTGCGAAAGACCAGAGGCCATGCCGAATTCATAGCCTATTTCTGATAGGATTGCAGGTACATCTGACGGAAGTCGGTAGGGCTTACATTTTTTGATTTCAAAAAGACTCTGTTAAACGTAGAAATACTGTTAAAACCGGATTCGAGCGACACTTCGGTGATCGTGAGATCCGGTTTTTTTAACAGGTTTTCGGCGATATGGAGCCGTTCCCTGGTGACAAAATCCGTGAAGGAGAGACCGGTGTATGCGCGGAACAGCTTGGAAAAATGGCAGCGGGAGAATCCGGCGACCTTTGATGCTTCTTCCAGGGAAACCGGTTCGGTGCAGTGACTCGAGATCCAGGTACATGCAGCAATCATCTGGCGGTGTACCTGTGCGGAATGGCCTGTTTTTTGCGGTGTGGCAGTTTCGGTCGGCACGGAGAGATTTTCGCCGAGCAGAATAAAAAACTGATACAGCAGAACGCATCCGCGCAGCTCGGAAAAACTGATACCGGAGAGGGAGAGCCTGCGCAGTTCTGTCAGAAATCCGCGGAGCTTTTCGATTTCCGGGAAGTTGTTCTGATTCAGAAGACGGATCTGATAAAAAAGATAAGCAACAGACTGGAAATCCACGCGTTTTTCCAGAAAATCTGCATCGAGCTGAAGCATGATCAGGCGATGTTCTTTGTTGGTTGTGGAAACAGCGTGCAGCTCGCCGGGCCAGATAAAAAGAAGATCACCGGGCTTTAGCGGAAAGGTTTCTCCATTTACTTCATAGATAATGCCGTTATCCTGTGCAAGCACAATTTCGATATAGTGATGCCAGTGCAGACCGAAATAGGCGGGGACATGCGAAATAGAGATATCGTAAACATAGCTGTTAGCAAAATGATTGTTTTCGAAAAAAGAAGTCGAATCGTTTTTCATGGCAAAAGAATCCTCCGTATCTGATAAACGGTATTATACAACAGAAGAGAGAAAAAATATAGAAAAAATCGAAACATCTGGGCAATGATCGGCAATATATAAGTAGTGTTTTACGAGGATCTGTATTATGGTTAAGATATGAAAATTGTGAAGAACGGCAGAAATTGAAAAAAGAGTGATGCGGTTTTGGCGAAAATTCACAAAAAAACAATAAAAATTTATGAAAAGTGAAGAAGTGGGAGGTAAGCAAAAAATGCAGATTTATGTAGATGGAAATGCTGTGCGAAGCGGAAATGGGCAGAAGGAATATCCATTTCAGACGATTTCCGAGGCGGCAAAAATTGCAATGCCCGGCGACGAGGTGCTTGTAGCGCCTGGCGTATATCGGGAATATGTAGATCCGGCGAATGCGGGATGTGAGGATGCAAGAATTGTGTACCGTTCTGTGGAACCGGGAAAAGCTGTGATTACCGGTGCGGAAATTGTGGATAACTGGGAGCATTTGGAAGGTGATGTGTGGACAGCGCGCGTTTCGAACGGATTGTTTGGGGATTACAATCCATATACGACACTGGTCAGCGGTGACTGGTTTATCGCATCCTACACGGCACACACCGGAGAAGTGTATCTGAATGGAAAATCTATGTATGAGGTGACAAGTCTGGATCAGGTGAAAAAGCCGGAGATCTATAAAAAATCCTGGGATCAGGCATTCACGGTTTACACCTGGTATGTGGAGCAGGACGAAGAGAAGAATGAGACCGTTTTCTATGTGAATTTCCAGGGGAAAAACCCGAATGAGGAAACGGTGGAAATTAATGTGCGCGAGAATTGCTTTTATCCATCGAAGGAGGGCATTGGTTATATCACGCTGTCCGGCTTTGTTGTAAAACAGGCGGCAACCCAGTGGGCTCCGCCGACGGCATATCAGGAAGGAATGGTCGGCCCGCACTGGTCAAAGGGATGGATCATCGAGGATTGTGAGATTTCAGATTCGAAGTGCTCGGGCATTTCACTTGGAAAATACAGACAGCCGAACAATGACAATAAATGGCTCAAATGGAAATTCAAAGATGGCACACAGACGGAGCGTGACTGTATCTGCCAGGCGCAGCGGGAGGGATGGACAAAGGAAAACATCGGAAGCCACATCATCCGCCGGTGCAACATCCATGACTGTGGACAGACGGGTATTGTAGGCCACTTAGGTGGTGTGTTCTCGATCATTGAGGATAACCACATTCACCATATCAATAATAAACAGAACCTTGCGGGTGCGGAGATCGGCGGCATCAAGATGCATGCAGCAATCGATGTGATCATTCGAAGAAACCATTTCCATCACTGTACGAGAGGCCTCTGGCTCGACTGGCAGGCACAGGGCACACGTGTTACGCAGAACCTGTTCCATGACAATACGCTGCCGAACGAGGAAAATGCAAATCCAGAAGGTATGGACGGTATCGGCGAGGATATCTTTATTGAAATTTCCCACGGACCGACACTGGTGGACAATAACGTACTGCTTTCGGACCGCGCGATGAAGCTGGCAACGCAGGGTGTTGCGGTAGTACATAACCTGATCGCGGGATCGTTTACTGCTGTCGGCCGCGGTGTCAACAATGGCTCCGAAAAGCTGCCGTCGCCACGCTACACACCGTACCATGTGCCGCATCGCACGGAGATCAACGGATTTATGACGGTTCTTCACGGTGACTGCCGGTTCTACAATAATATCTTCATCCAGAAGCCGGTTCGTGCGGGAATGGAAGAAATCCGTAAACTGACCGGAGATAATGAGTGGGATGACGGAAATCTGACAGCAGGAACCGCACCGTACAGCGGATATCCGACATTGGAGGAGTACGTGGCAAGATTTGAGGGCTACTGCGGAATGGGCTCCGGAAAGTCACCGGATCTGTATTACGAGAAGCTGCCGGTATGGCTTGGCGGCAACGTTTACTTCAATGGGGCGAAGCCGGCAGAGCAGGAACAGGACGCTGTAGTGGATACCGAGCATGAAATCACCATCGGTGTAAAAGAAGAGAACGGAAAATGGAAACTGGAGACCAATGTTTACGATTATCTGCCGCAGAATGCCTGTGCAGTGATCTCAACGGAGACGCTTGGCATGGCATTTGAGCCGGAACAGAAATATGAGAATCCGGATGGAACGCCGATCGTGTTCCGATATGACTACTTCGGAAACCGTCAGGGCATTCATCCGCTGCCGGGCCCGTTTGCATCAAAAGAGGCTGCGGAAGAAGCATTATCATAAAGAAATTCTATAGACCCGCAAAAAAATAGCGTAAAAAATTCAGCGCCGCAGAGAGTGAATGATTGCGTCACAGCCTTTTTTGCAGTGTTTTCGGGTTTTACTATAACAAAAAGGAGTATAGAGAAATGATTTACTATGTCAATAATTCCGCTCCGAAGAATGGAAACGGAACAAAAGAGATGCCGTTCAAGTTCATCAACGATGCGGCAAAAATTGCAAAGGCAGGAGATGAAGTTCTGGTTGCACCTGGTATTTACCATGAATATGTTGATCCGGTCAACGGCGGAACCGAGGATGCGAGAATCGTCTATAAGAGTGAGAAGCCGCTCGGCGCAAAGATCACCGGTGCGGAAACGATGAATGACTGGGAGCATTACAAAGATAATGTGTGGGTATGCCGTGTAGACAACGGAGTTTTTGGCAATTATAACCCATACACGACAATGGTCGGCGGTGACTGGTATTTTGCACCGGTGGTACGCCATACCGGCGCGGTTTATCTGAATGACCGCCAGTTATACGAGACAGAGACGCTCGAGGAGTGTATCAAGGGCGAGGTTTATGCGCCGTCCTGGGAGCCGGAGTGGTCGGTTTACAAATGGTATACCGAGCAGGACAAAGAGAAAAATCAGACGGTCATCTACGCAAACTTCCAGGGTAAAAACCCGACGGAGGAAAAAGTAGAAATCAACGTGCGCCGGAACTGCTTTATGCCGTCGAAAACAGGCGTAAATTACATTACGTTCAGTGGATTTGATGTCAGCAAGGCAGCAACGACATGGGCGCCGCCGGCTGCTTATCAGGATGGTATGATCGGTCCGCACTGGTCGAAGGGATGGATTATTGAGGACTGTGAGGTCAGCAACAGCAAGTGCTGCGGTATTTCGCTCGGAAAATATTACGATCCGGAGAACGACCATTACTTTACCAGAAAACACGTAAAAAGCCCGACCCAGATGGAGCGTGATGCTGTGTGCCGCGGCCAGTATCACGGCTGGACGAAGGAGAACATCGGAAGCCATATCATCCGCCGCTGCCACATCCATCACTGTGAGCAGACCGGTATTGTCGGACGGATGGGCGGTGTGTTCAGTATTATCGAGGACAACCACATTCACAACATCAACAATATGCAGCAGCTTGGCGGAGCCGAGATTTCCGGTATCAAGATGCATGCAGCGATCGATGTTGTGATGAGAAGAAATCATATTCATCATTGCACGATGGGCATCTGGTGCGACTGGGAGGCACAGGGAACACGCCTGACCCAGAACCTGCTGCACGACAACTGCCCGCCGGAGGGAACACCAAAGGCAGAGGGCGCAATGATGAGTCAGGATATTTTCATCGAGGTTGGCCATGGTCCGACACTGATCGATAACAACATTATGCTCTCACCGGTCAGCGTTCGTATGGCGACCGATGGTATTGCCTGCGTACACAATCTGATGCTTGGCTCATTAACTGCAGTTGGCGGCGGAACAGGAGACCGTTACACGCCGTATCACATCCGTCACCGTACCGAGGTTGCCGGATTCATGACATTCCTGCATGGCGATGACCGGTTCTACAACAACATCTTTATCCAGAATTACCCGGTTGAGGAAACAGAAACGGTTGAGGACATGGGCTTCAAGATGGAGGATAACCAGGAGGTCGGAACGCATGTGTTCGACGAGTATCCGACCTATGACGAGTGGATCAGCCACTTTGAGCTGGATAAACCGGCCGACATGAGCAAGCTGGAGCCGTATCACAACAAGTGCCATCTGCCGGTTTGGGTAAACGGAAACGCTTACTTTAACGGAGCAAAGGCGTGTGTGAATGAAAAAGAGAATCTTATGGATAACGAGAACCAGGTTAAGGTGGAACTTGTGGAAAAAGACGGCCACTATTCCATCAAGACGAACGTGTATGAGTTCCTGAAGGATTTCCGGACGGGAATTATCAACAGTGATATTTTAGGATACGCCTTCGAGCCGGAGCAGAGATTCGAAGATCCGGACGGAAGCACGATTATCTTCGATCAGGACTATCTTGGCGAGCACCGCGGCGTGGCAGCAATGCCGGGACCGTTTGCGGATGGAGCTGAGGCAGAGAAGATTCTGTGGTAGAAAAAATCAGAACTTACCGGTTGATATGAAAAAAACAGGGCGCTGTGCAGGAAATGGCACAGCGCCCTGTTTTGGTAAAAGGAAAGTCAGGATGCCTTTGCAGAATCTTTTGCCGTCGGCATTTTCTCGTATAAGATTTTCAGCATAATCGGTGTTGCAATACTCGAGAAAAGAATCAGCAGAATCACGGCACTGAAGAAATCGCCGGATAAAAAGCCTGCATTCAGACCCTTTTGCGCAACGATCAGACAGACTTCACCACGGGTCATCATACCGACACCGATTTTCAGGCTGTCGCCCCAGGTAAAGCCGCATCCCTTTGACATCAGGCCACAGCCGATAATTTTTGCGGCAAGGCCGACGATGACGAAACAGATGGCAAAGAGTACGAATTTCTCGTTCATGCCGCTGAGCGTTGTTTTGAGTCCGATACTTGCAAAGAAAATCGGTCCGAAAATCATATAGGAGCTGATATCCATTTTTTCTTCGATGTAATCGGAAGAATCGAGGGAACACAGGATAACGCCCGCAACGTATGCACCGGTAATATCGGCGATGCCGAAATATTTTTCGGAAATGTAGGACAGTCCGAAGCAGAGTGCAAGACCCAGAATCGGGAGACGGCGGGTGTGCGGAAATATGGAGTTCATGCGGTTGAACAGCTTAAAGCAGAGAAAACCGAGCACAATCGCAAGGGCAAAAAACAGAATGGTGGAGGCTGCTACTTTCAGCGGATTGGATGTCGGATCTTTAAAACCGATGACAACAGTCAGCACAATGATACCAATGACATCGTCGATGATGGCTGCATTTAAGATGGTTGTTCCAACCTCTGTTTTCAGCTTGCCGAGTTCTTTCAAGGCCTGTACGGTGATGCTGACCGATGTCGCAGTCAGAATAACACCGATAAAAACAGCGTGGTAAAATTCTTCCGTTCCGACAGCAGAGAAGCCATAAAAGCTCATGTATAAGATGGCTCCAAGAACGAGAGGAACAAAAACACCGGCACAGGCGATCAGCAGGGATTTCACTCCGGTGCGGAGCAGATCCTTCAGGCTGGTGCCAAGACCTGCGGAGAACATCAGCAAAATGACACCGATCTCCGCCATCTGTGCGAGAAAGTCAGATTGCTGAACGAGTCCCAGCACACTGGGTCCAAGGACAATACCGGCAATCAGCTCGCCCACAACCTGCGGAGCCTTGCATTTTCTGGCAAGAATACCAAACAATTTTGCGAATACGATAATGATTGCCAGGTCTTTTAAAATGACATACGTATCCATGAAAAAGATACCCCCTTTTATGAAGTTTATGTATGTGTCGGCAGCTTGAAAGAGCAATGCCGGAGTTTGATACGCATACATTTTCAGTATAACAAAAATTGAGAAAAAATACTATCGGCAAGAAAGAAAAAATAAAGTAAAACGGAAAAAGAGATATAGAAAAGAGCATGTAGATATAGTATGATCAAAGCAGCAAATAAATTTTACATGGAGTTCAAAAAGCGGGATCAAAGAAAAAACGAAAGGGGAAATAAAAAATGAGAGTTGGGAACGTGAAAGAAATTGTATTTTCCAAAGATCCAAAACAGATGAACTGGCTGCGGGAGGATTTCCCATACGCCGAGGTGAAATGCCCGCCGGAGTTTTCGGCTGAGGTGCAGAATGAGAAAGACGGAGATGTGCTGACAACGAAGATTGTGGTTTCTTACAACGGTGCGCATCCGTATTTTACAAATGCCGGAAGTATTGGGGTTTCATTTCCGTTGCAGGACCGCTACACGGACAGTGTGACCTGCCGTGACTATCGGTGTCATGCACATGTTTTCTGTGGGGAGAATACCAGTTATATTATGGCGCTCCGCATGGGCGGTGCGGCTCCGCATCTGGGAATGGTGCTCACAAAAGGCAGTCTTTCTGCTTACAGTATTGAGCGCGATCTGAAACTGCAGAGCAATGACAGAGGCTGCTTCTGGCTGCACCCGTCCGCACAGGAATTTGCGCCGGGAGACACGATGACGCTGGAGTGGAAAGTATTTCCGCATCAGGGACGCGAAGATTTCCGGGAGAAATTAAGAGCATTTTCCCAGGTGATTCTGGTGGATGCGGAGCAGTATGTGATTTATCCGGGAGAGACGAGTAAGGTAACCATTGAACCGGTATTTCCGGCGGAAAAAGTGACGGTAAACGGAGTATCGCTGGAAAAGACGGAAAAAGGTGTTTATGAATATCTGTTTGAAAATGAAAAAACAGGGGAGTATGTACTTTCAATTTGTGCCGATGAGGTGAAAACTATTTGCCGTCTTCTCGTACAGGAGCGGCCGGAAACACTGGCTGCAAAACGGTGTGCGTTTATTGTCGATCACCAGCAGTATCATGGAAAGATCAAAGAACTGCAGGGTGCCTATCTGCCGTATGATAACGAAGAAAAAATTCTCGTCTGCACGCCGGAAAACGATTTCAATGCCGGACGGGAGCGTACCGGTATGGGTGTGCTGATTGCACGGGCACTGCAGCAGAATCTTTTAAAAGACCGGGAAAAAGCGGAGCAAAGCCTTCGTGAGTACCATGCATTCTATCTTCGCGAGCTGGTAAATGCAGCAACAGGTCTTGTTTGCAACTGCTCAGGAAAAGACAACAGCTATTTCCGGCTTTACAACTACCCATGGGCAGTGACATTCTTTCTTGAATGCTGGAAGCTGTGGGGAGAAAAAGAAGATTTGAAGACAGCAGTTCATATCACAGAGAAATTTTATGAACAGGATGGATTCCGTTTTTATCCGATTGAAATGCCGATTGTGATGCTCTGTCAAGAGCTGGAAAAAGCAGGAGAACAGGAGGATCTGAAAACAGTAAGAGATCTGTTCCGACGTCATGCTGATCAACTGATTGAGATTGGAACGGCTTATCCGGCTTCGGAAGTAAATTACGAGCAATCGATCGTACAGCCGGCGGCTGAAGTCATTCTTCAGGTTTATGAAGTGACCGGGGAAGAAAAATACCTGCGCGGAGCCGAGCAGCAGATCGCCGTCCTCGAACTCTTCGACGGCCAGCAGCCGGACTACCATCTGCATGAAATTGCAATCCGTCATTGGGACGGCTACTGGTTCGGAAAACGCAGAGTCTTCGGAGACACTTTCCCGCACTACTGGAGTGCAGAAAACGGTCGAACCTTCAAGCGCTACGCCCGCCTGACCGGAAACGAAGAATATAATATTCGCGGTGAGCATTCCCTGCGCGGCGTGCTGTCCATGTTCTTTGAGGATGGAACAGCGACCTGTGCGTACCTGTATCCGTATTCCGTCAACGGCCAGAAAACCGATTTTGCCGATCCGTATGCCAATGACCAGGATTGGGGTCTGTGCATGAATCTGGAATAAAACCAGAACCGGACAAAGGAGTTGTGAGAATCAAAAGTGGCTGTAAAACATTTCCAGGAGCTGAGAAATAAAAAAACGTTGACGTAAAAAAAGAAATTTGATAAACTGGAAAAATAAAAGGGAGTAGCTAGCCAACCGTGTTCACTTCTTCGTCAGTACAGCTATTGACATTCAATAACTCGGAAAGTGATTAAATAGCGAGACTTTTACTGTAGATGCAGTAGGAGTCTCTTTTTTATGCCTATAACACCTGCTGCAAAGAATGCAAAAGAAAGAGAGGAAGATACGTATGATGTTACAGGCAGGGATTTTGATAGTGGGTTTCCTTTTTCTGGTAAAAGGAGCAGACTGGTTTGTGGAAGGGTCTGCAAGCATAGCAAGAAAGTTTGGAATTCCCCAGCTGATTATCGGACTTACCATTGTTGCAATGGGAACGAGTATGCCGGAGGCTGCTGTAAGTATTACCGCAGCGATGCAGCAGAACGCAGGAATTACGATAGGAAATGTGGTTGGAAGCAATATTTTGAATATTTTTATTATTCTCGGACTTACGGCATTAATAACAAATGTGGCAATACAAAGGTCTACCTTGTTTTATGAAATACCGTTTATGATGTTTGTTACGGTAGTTTTAATGATATGCGGAATGACAGGAGGAAAAGTAACGTTTGCCGAGGGCATAGTCTTATGGGCACTGTTTCTTGTATATCTTGGCTATTTGTTTGTAATGTCGAAAAAAGGGGAAAATCCGGAAGAGGAGGAAGCGAAAAATTATCCTGTCTGGAAATGTCTTCTTTTGATGGTGGCAGGCGGCGTCCTGGTTGTAAAAGGAAGTGATTTTGCCGTCAGCGGGGCAACCGAGATTGCCCGATACTTTGGAATGAGTGAGCGTTTTATCGGACTGACGATTGTTGCTCTCGGAACATCTCTTCCAGAGCTGGTAACATCTGTGACAGCGGCAAAAAGAGGAAATGCAGGGATTGCAATCGGAAATATTGTCGGAAGCAATATTTTTAACATTTTATTTGTAATTGGAACAGCCGCACTGATCTGTCCTGTGCCATTTGAAACTAAATTTATTGTAGACACAGGAATCGCAATTCTGGCAGGTCTGGTTTTATGGATTGGGACGTACAAGAATAGGGAATTACGGAAAACGTGTGGTGTCGTTATGCTTTTATGCTATGCAGGATATTTTGCATATTTATGTGTGGTATAGGATGAACCATTTTTGATGAAACCATTATTTAAGCACCGACCATTTGGCCGGTGCTTTTGAAGTGCATTCAAAGCTATGCGAAACGGAAGAAAAAATCAAGAATCATGCTAGAATCTAGTACATCGTTTTGTAAATAACTATACCAATCACGCAGGATGCAGATTCGAGTGTGCAGGTATAAAAATGTAGGCGTAGTGGGCTACGCCGAGGCTTTTATGCCTGTGCAATCAGATTTGCAGACAAGTGAGTGGTATAGTTATTTCGAAAACGATGTACTAGCTTCGGAAGGCGGAAAACAGTCCCAAAAAGTGCAACAATTTTCTGGAAAATATGCTATAATCTGATCAAAGTAGAGAAAAGCGGAGAGTAGAAATGAAAAAATTACCAGAATCAGAACAGGAAATTATGATGATTGTATGGGAATATGCGGAACCTGTCAGCCGATTTCAAATTGAAGAGAAATTGAATGTAGAGAAAAACATTGCACCGAGTACCATTTTAACATTGCTTACTCGTTTGGAAAAAAAAGGATTTATTCAAAAAGTGAGGAATGGGAAATCAAATCTTTATGTACCATTAGTAGAAAAAGAAAACTATATAGGCACAGTTGGAAAAAACATGTTAGATAAAATGTTTCAAGGGTCATTAGCAAAATTCGCATCGTCATTGTATGATGGAGAAAAACTTAGCTCAAAAGAGGTTAAGCAATTGCAGGAATTTATTGACAGACAAAAATAGAAAAAGTGGTGTAGAGGACATAGTTACAGATGGCATTTATCATAAAGTGGAATCTTTTCATAGGCATAGTCGCATTTATGGCATATGTTGTACAAAAAATAATGGGGAAAAGACTCGGTCATTACTGGAGAAAGGTAGTCTGGATACTTCTGACACTTAAAATGTGCTTTCCATTTTGGAGTGTGACAGAGAAATTTCGGCAACATCCTTTTATGATTTCTATGCCGGCATATTATATCGGGGAACAAAATCAAAAGACCGCGATCATGACGAAAATGGGAAACGTTTCAATTCGAAGGTGGATGTCAGGCGAAAAATTTTTGCTGTATATATGGATTGCAGGGATGATTTTATGTCTTTTGTTTCACGCAATACAATATAGAATATGGAAAAAAAGAATATTTGCAGAATGTAAAAAGATGCAAAAAAATTCCGTATTAGAAGCTCTAAAAAAAGCAAGCGAAGTTTGTAAAATAAAAAAAACAGAAATATGGGTCTGTGAAAATCAAGATTTTTATTCTCCTATGTTGTTTGGTGTACGAAATACAAAAGTATTGATTCCACAAGAAATGCTGGAAACGGAAAATTACTCCTATGAAGAATGGTATTTGATTTTTTTACATGAATTGACACATCAGAAAAAACACGATTTATGGTATAAAAGGTTTCTTCAAATTATAAGGGATGTTTATTGGTTTTGTATCCCAATGCTGTGGGTGCAAAAAATGGCAAATATAGATATCGAATGTGTCTGTGATGAGACTGTTACAAAACATATGAATCTGACGCAACGGAAAGATTATTGCAATGTTATTTTAAAAGTGGCTTCAAAACAAACGAAAAAAGAATTGTCTGGAGTTGTTTCAATGGTATCAGAAACAGAGATACTGAAAGAACGATTTTACAATGTGTTTTTAGCAAGAAAAAAACTTCGAATATACGTCACTGTTTTTCTTTTTGGAATAATTATTTTGAGTTTTTCGGAAATGCAAATAGCGCGACAAATATGGTCATCATCGCATATAGAAAATTGTCCCAAATGCAAAGCTGCGGTACAAGGAGAAGTGGTTTGGAATGCATGGGAAAATGAAAAAAATGTAGTATGTACACATCAATATGCATGGGGAGATGACTTACAGAAAGCCAGATATGGAGTAGAAAAAATCAGGTGTAATGAATGTGAAAATTTTTTTGAGATAAAGATCAGGCAAGAAAAAATAGTCTGCCATGGGTATAATGATTAATTAGACAAATGTAGAAAAAGATTGACAAAAAGTAGGAAGTATGGTATTTTTGTTATACAAATGTAGAACGTATGTTGACAGGTATAATAAATTTTTAAGGAGAAAAGTATGAAAGCGGTAAAGAAAAAATTTCCATTTTTCTAATGACCTTAATGTTGGCCAGTACATTTTCTGCCAATGTAACAAAAGCGGATGTTATCGAAAGTAAGAATATTTTTGCGTATGAAGAAATTATGCTGTATGCTGCAGTTTGCCCGAGATGTGGAGGAAGAATAACATCGTCAACCGTATGGGGAAGCTGGATAAGCAGTGGTACAGTTACATGTACCCATGGTCACGCATGGGGGACTGATTTGAAGCAGTATAGAACAGGAATAAAAACTACAAAATGTTTAAATTGTAATGCAGGAAATACTGCTAATGTGAAAGAAACAAGAACAATTTGTCACGGATATGATAATTAATGGTTAAAACACAAGGCTGTTGTATGATATGTAAAAAAACAGAAGTCATGCAATAGCCTTGTGCTATATAGAAACATAGGGGGTAGCATAATGATGGGAAAAAGGTTGAAAGAAATTTTTGGTTTGATTCTGATTAACATCACATTAGTCAGTGGGAGCTTAAATGCAGAAACGGTATATGCAGATACGCAAGCCAAGATTGAAATTGAGAAAACGGAAATGCCATTAAAAATTTGTGTTGATGAAGAAAATAAAAAAACGGTACTTCAAATAGTGGCAGCCTGGAAGAAAATATATAAAAATAATGGAGTGGAATTAATGGTAATCCCATCAGGGCAAAAGGCTTCGGAAGAAAAAGTACAGGAGATCCAGAATGAAATTACGACAGGAGAAGGGCCGGATGTATTTTTGGCAGAGGGGCCGAATCCGACCTGGAGTGAGCAAAGAGCAGTTGTTTTTGAGGACCCCAAAAAAGAAATGTATCAGGGAACCTTTCTTTCGTTGAAACCATACATGAAATATTTTGATATAGATATTTTAGAAGAGAGGATTTTGTCTGCAGGTATGGCTAATGAGGAACAAATACTGCTTCCTATGACATACGATTATTTTCTATATGCATTTACAACACAGGATTTACCGGAAAACACAGAAATATCAAGAAACTGGCTGGAATTAGCCAGACAAAAAGAAAAAGCAATTCAACAGATTGTAGGGCAAAGAAGTGGGGTTCAATTTTTTGATACATTTAGTGAGGTAGTTGATTATAAGAAAAAAACACTTCTATATTCGGAAGAGCAGATAAAAAAAAGTTTTGGATGAAACAGTAGCATTAAAAACAAGATCATTAGCTTTAAACTGGAAAATAAAAGATACAGGAGTAGTAAGTCTAAATGATTTGGAAGAACTTGGAGGTGAAAAAACAGTTCATACGGTATTTGCAATGCCGAATCAGGAAGGCGGATTCACTGCAAATGTTACACTTTATGCAGGAATTAATAAGAACACAAAGCAACCTTTAAAAGCAGTCTCCTTTTTACAAATGCTATACAGTGAAGAAGTTTTATCAGGAAAAGGAATAGAGTTAGAAGATAGAAGAGAGGCAAGCAATATAAGATTTCCGCAAGGGGTTTCTATTTACAAAAAGGAACTGGAAAAACGAATGCGGAGTCTTTCAAGACAAGATCAAAAACAAATCAAAACGATACAGGAAGAAGTAAAAACCGTTCGATTTTATTCGATATGGGACAGGGAACTTAATTCCTTACTATCTAAGTATGAGGCGCAGGAAGATGAAAAGCAAAAAGAGCATGTCTTTACAGAAACAATACAGAAATGGAAGGAAAAGATACAAAAATGACATAAAAAATCAGTTCTGTGGAGTGAGAGTTGCAAGAAACAGATTTTCCGGAATACTGTGGAACAGTCTGTAAATGAAATCGTTGTTCTATGATATTCAAGGGTGAGAGCTCAAAAAATAGGCTTTTCACCCTTGCTTTAGAGATCAGTTAATGATCTGCGCTGTTTAAATGCTAAGCAACATATATAAAGATGCATATCAAAGAGTATTATTTTTGACAGGAATTTGTCCAATACATGAGACAAAAAACAGTCCAAAAAGTGCAACAAAAAAGTCAAATCAGAACATTTCCTTTCCGCGCAGGATATGCTAAACTTTTTTTATAATGAGAAAAAAGGATGTACGAACAGGGGTTTTTACGTACGGTCCGGAAAGAGGAAACTTCATGAAAAAACAGTATTTCTGCAATCCATTAAACATGGATTACCGTTACCAGTTTATCGAGGATATGAGAAGCGGCGAGGACAAGATTTCCCGCGAGGCCGCCGATCCGTCGATGATTTTATTTCAGGGAAAATATTATATTTTTGCATCCATGACGTTGAGCGTCTGGGTTTCGGAGGATATGGTTCACTGGGAGAGCCACCGTCTGCCGGACAGCCTGCCGCTGTATGACTATGCGCCGGATGTGCGCGTGGTCGGCGATTACGTCTATTTCAGCGCATCCCGCCGCGGCACGATCTGTGATTTTTACCGCACAAAAGATATCCTGAACGGTCCGTTCGAGCGCATCCCGGGAACTTTCGATTTCTGGGATCCGAACCTGTTTCTCGATGATGATGGAAAACTCTATTTTTACTGGGGCTGCAACAACGTGACGCCGATCTGGGGCGCGAGCTCGACAAAGAGACAATGGTGCCGAAGACCGAGCGGATCGAGCTGATTTACGGAAATCCGGAAAGAATCGGATATGAGCGTGTGGGAGAAAACCATTCCAAAATGCCGCTCAGCGAAGAGGAAGCTGTAGAAAAATTTAAAGAATTTCTGAAAGCACAGGGAAAACCGGTCGATGAACTGACGGAGGAGCAGATTGGATTTGCCAAAATCATGTTCAGCCAGAGACCATTCATCGAGGGCGCATGGATGACGAAGCATGACGGAACCTATTACCTCCAGTATGCCGGCCCGGGAACGGAATACAACGTTTACGGTGACGGTGTTTACGAGAGTGATTCCCCGCTTGGCCCGTTCCGTCTGGCAAAGAACAATCCATATTCCTATAAACCGGGCGGATTCCTGCGCGGTGCAGGCCACGGTTCGACGATGGAAGACCGCTATGGAAACTGGTGGCACACCGCGACGATGCAGATCAGCAAAAACCACGATATGGAGCGCCGCGTCGGCATTTGGCGGGCTGGCTTCGACAAAGATGGTGTCCTGTTCTGCAATCAGCAGTTCGGCGACTGGCCGATGGCGGTGGAGCAGGCAAAAGAAGACCCGTGGGCAGAACCGGAGTGGTATCTCTTAAGCTATCAGAAAGCAATGACGGCATCGTCCTCGGAAGAAGGCAGAGAACCGTCGTTTGCGACAGATGAAAATATCCAGACCTGGTGGCGCGCAGCCGGAAATCAGCCGGGTGAGTGGATTTCGATGGATCTTGGTGAGGTAAAAGATGTCCGCGCCGTACAGATCAATTTTGCAGATGACAAAATCGATGCACCTCTGCCGGGCGAGCGTCAGGGGGAACGATATATCGACCCGAGCCAGCATAAGACCAGATGGCTCCTTGAGGCATCCGCCGATGGCACGAACTATTTTGTATTAGAAGACAAATCCAACGCAGAGACAAACCTGCCGCATGATTTCGTTGTAAAAGAAGAAGGCGTACAGATCCGCTATCTGAAACTCACCGTCTTTGAAGTACCGTACAGCCAGAATCCATGCGTTTCCGGTCTCCGCGTCTTCGGCCTTGGAAACGGCGAAAAACCAACCGAGCCGCAGTACCAGGCAGAGCGCGTTGGAACAATGGATATGCGCATCACCATCGAGCCGCAGGCAGATGCCGTCGGATACAACGTCCTCTGGGGATTTGCGCCGGATAAACTGTATCACAGCTGCATGACCTTTACGGCAGAGCAGAACATCGGTGCACTGGTAGAAGGGGAGACGGTGTATGTGAGAGTGGATGCATTTAATGAGAATGGAATTACCGAAGGAACGAAAGTCATCAAATTATAAAAACGATTCGAACATGGGAAGAATCCTCAGCAGCTGAGAACTACTGAGGGTTCTTTTCGTCTCCATATAATAATACCGAGGCATAAAACACCCCGTTCACGCACCGGAACTGCGCTGTTCCGTGGTATCGTTCGGCTGTGCTCTGCACCGATGAGGTTCCCGTTCCAAAGCCTTCGTGTTTGGTGGAAAGAAAGCATCTGTCTCACCAACCCTGTCTCCAACCAAGACCCCAGACAGCCAGACCGGAAAAGACAATCCATCCACCGGCGACCAGACCTCCCCGGGAAAATGGATCTTCGGTGTAATCGCATCAGGCATTGGAATCGCGGCGGCATACAGGAAAAAGAAAGAAGATAAGCAGGAATCATAAACATAAAATACCGGAACAATGTCAAAAGAAAATGATATTGTTTTGGTATTTTCTTGATAAAGTTCGTGTGGAAGAATATACTATAACTATTAAACAGGAGAAGGAGGAGCAGCAGATTGGGAACCTATTTTAATCCGGATGGGGAAGCGTTTCGAAAGATGATTCAGTCCGAAATTTATGTTGATAAAACAGGGCTGCTGAATTACACGAACAGCGTTCTGAATACGATGCAGGGATACTTATGCATCAGCAGACCGCGTCGTTTTGGAAAATCAATGGCTGCCAATATGCTGGCTGCCTATTACAGTCGTGAGAGCAGGGCGGAGGAACTGTTTTCGGGGTTTAAAATTTCCGAAAGTCCAGATTTTCAGAAGTACGCCAATCAATATAACACGATATTTCTGAATATGCAGGATTTCCTGAGCCAGAGCGGGAATGTCACGGAGATGATTGCATTGCTGCAGAAAAGCGTTCTGTGGGAGCTGCTGGGCGAGTATCCGGATTTTCGATATTTTGACGAGACCAACCTGGCACGGACAATGCAGGATGTGTATCAGCAGACGAAAATACCGTATGTAATCATTATCGATGAATGGGACTGCGTGTTCCGGGAATTTAAAACAGACCGGGAAGCGCAGGAAAAATATCTGGATTTTCTGCGGAATCTGATGAAGGACAAGAGCTATATTCATCTGGCATATATGACAGGAATCCTGCCGATTAAAAAATATGGAACGCATTCTGCTTTAAACATGTTTGATGAATTCTCCATGATCAGCCCGGGACCGCTGGCGGAATATGTAGGGTTTACGGAAGCGGAAGTGAAACAGCTCTGCGAAAAGTATCAGATGGATCTGGAAGAAGTCAAAAATTGGTACGACGGATATTCTTTCGAACAAGTGCCGTCTGTTTACAGCCCGCGATCTGTCGTAAACTGCATGCGCTTCCGCAAAATCGAAAATTACTGGAATCAGACGGAAACATTTGAAGCACTGCAGGTCTATATTGATCTCAACTTCGATGGCCTGAAAGACGACGTACTGAGCATGATCGCCGGCGAAACCGTACCAGTCAATACCGGCAGCTTCACAAACGATATGACGACGTTTCGGACAGAAGATGATGTGTTTACACTGCTGATTCATCTTGGTTATCTGGGATATGACGAGAAAAATAAATGTGTTTTCATTCCGAATGCGGAAGTGCGGGCGGAATATATCAACGCAGTCTCAGTTTCAGATTGGGGTGAGATTTCAAAAGCACTTAAAAACTCAGCAGACACCCTGCAGGCAATCTGGCAAATACGCCCGGAGCAGGTAGCAGAAGGAATCAAAGAGGCACATTTTGAGACGTCAATGCTTCAGTATAATGATGAAAATGCATTAAGTTATACCGTTTCCCTTGCACTTTATGCCGCAAGAAATTTCTATCAGGTATACCGGGAACTGCCGGGCGGAAAAGGATTCGCCGATCTGGTCTTTGTCCCGAGAAAAAAATTCGCAGATAAACCAGCATTGGTTGTAGAACTGAAATGGGATAAATCAGCAGAAGGTGCGATTCAGCAGATCAAGAAAAAAGAATACTGCCGAAGCCTGGAAGAATACCAGGGAAATTTGCTGCTCGTGGCGGTTAATTATGATAAGGCTACGAAAGAGCATGAATGCAGGATAGAAAGATATCAAAAGTAGAATATTGGGAAATTATTGAAGCCCCAGAGTACACAAAAATAAGTGTCTATGGGGCTTCTGTCGTTTATTTCGCTTTCTTCATCTCAAACACCAGCGCAATCGGTGCTGAGCCTCTTCGGTATCCTGCCGGAACGGTGATGCAAAGTCCGCTTTCCACTTCTCTGAAAGCAACCGTTTCCCCATTCTCCACCATGCAGATCTCCGAAATCTTCTCTTCTGTATACGGCACGAAAATCTCAGCCTCTACCGATTCCTGCACCGTCGGATACAGCCGGAATACATACACGGAGTCACCCTTCTGTGTGAACGAAAGGTTTCCGCTCTGGTACGGTGCGCAGATGCGGGTTCCGTAGATGGCGTCGCCGTATGTTTTCATCCACTGTCCAAAGCCGTTCAGGCTGTCCCAGGCGTCGACCGGGATACGGCCGTCTGGCTGCGGGCTGACGTTCAGTGCCATGTTTCCGCCTTTGGCAACGATGTTGACAAGCAGGCCGACAAGTTCACGTGGAGATTTGTAGTGATCGCCGTATTCGTACGTAAAGTCTACGCCGAGTGTCAGGCAGCTCTCCCACGGAACACCGAGCGGCTCTTCCGGAATGCAGAGCTCCGGGGTAACGTAGTTCTCATAAGCGCCGCCGATCGTACGGTCAACGGAGAGAACCCATGGCTGAATCTTACGCGCTTCGTCAACGATGTCGCCAAGATCAATATCCTGTCCGTTATGCTCGCACACCCAGCCGGCATCGAACCAGAGAATATCCAGCTTGCCGTAATTCTCGCAGAGCTCCAGCACCTGATTCTTTGTATATTCTTTAAAACGGTTCCACACTTCCGGGTACTCCTTCGGATCGTAGGATGGTCCGCGGGATGTCATGCCGTCTTTTCTAAGCTCCTCATTCCAGTAGTCCGGGCAGTGCCAGTCTGCTTTGGAAAAGTAAGCGCCGATGCCGATGCCTTTCTCACGGAATGCATCAAACATGGATTTCACGATATCCGCATTCTTGTGCTCATGGAACGGGCAGTCCTCTGCGGTTGTCTTATAATCGGTATATTTCGTATCCCAGAGGCAGAATCCGTCGTGATGCTTTGTGGTCAGAATCAGATAGCGGAACCCGCAGTCCTCTGCCATCTGTGCCCACTCCTCCGGCTGGAAGCGGACTGGGTTGAACGAACGGTTCAGATTAAAATACTGTTTTTTGAACGTTTCTCCGTCTGCCCAGTTTACCTGGTGGCGGGACCAGTCAGAATCCTTGTCACTTAATGCCCAGGAAGCAACCATACCCGGCTGGCAGTACAGACCGAAATGCATCATCAGTGCCAGTTTTTGGTCCTGGAACCACTCAAGCTGCTGCAGAATGGCCGGATCGGTCGGACGCACATACGTTTCAGCGGCGCTGTAGTTGTGAACACCCTGGGAAACAATTTCCTGTTCCGGATCAGCGGGTGCTTCATTGCTCCGGATATCAATGGTCGGTTCTGGTGTTCTGTTTTGATCTTCGTGTTCTAAGTTCTCTGTGCTCATAAGAGAGTCTCCTTCTCATCAAGATAAAATTCACACCAATACTCGAAAATACAGCCAGAACCCGTAAAGAACCGGTTTTGGCACTACAATTAAGAAAGAATCCTGCTTTATGGGATTCTTTGGCTGCAGCGGGTTGAAAAAGCGACATAATTCCTCGCTTCCGCAGTGCGATCCTGCCCGGAGGGCTTTTTTCTATAGAAAAAACCGCGGCGACCCGATGACGTGCAGGCGGCCGCGGATCGGACAGGAATCCTGTCCTCGAGATAGTGTGTGTACGGACTCCCGACACCGGGGTATCCGTCTGTGTTGTCTATAGAATACCATATAAATGTTAAAAAGTCACCCTTTAATTTTAAACAAAATGTTCATAAAAAATCGGTAAAAGTGAACAAAAAGGATCGTGGAAAAATCTGAAAAAATAACCCCCACGGGGGCTTGCAGGACGAATTTTAGCGTAGTAAAGTAAAAAAAGAAAAAAACAGAAAACGAAAAGGAGGAGAACATTATGCATATGGCTGATGCGCTGGTTGCGCCTGCAGTGGCTGCAACAATGTATGTCTGTTCCGGCGGAGCAGCTGGTTTTTCTGTAAAAAAAGTACGCCTGGAGAGCGACCCGAAAAAGATCCCAGTGATGGGAGTGATGGGTGCGTTTGTCTTTGCGGCGCAGATGATTAACTTTACAATTCCGGGCACAGGATCGAGTGGTCATCTCTGCGGAGGGATGATGCTGACTGCATTACTCGGACCGTACGCCGCATTTTTAACAATGATCGGTGTGCTGCTGATCCAGTGTCTGCTGTTTGCGGACGGCGGTCTTCTGGCGCTTGGGTGCAACATCTGGAATATGGCGTTTTATGGGTGCTTTCTCGGCTATTTCCTGTTCTGGTGTCCGATGATGAAAAAGGGAATGTCGCGCGGAAAGATTGTAGGTGCTTCCATCCTTGGGTGCGTGGTGACGCTGCAGCTTGGTGCTTTCAGTGTGGCGCTGGAAACACTTGCATCCGGTATTACGGATCTGCCGTTTTCTGTATTTGTGGCAACAATGCAGCCGATTCATCTCGCGATTGGTCTTGTAGAAGGCCTGATTACAGCGGCCGTTCTGCTGTTCGTCTATGAAGCGCGTCCGGAGATGCTTTCGTGCAGCGAAGAAAGGGCAAAGAGCCGCTTTTCTTTCAAGAAGACAATTGCGATTTTAGGCATCGCAGCACTGGTGATCGGCGGAGCTGTTTCTCTTGCGGCATCCTCCAATCCGGATGGACTTGAGTGGTCCATGGAGCGTCTGACTGGCTCGACGGAACTGGAAAACGACGGAACCGGCGCACATGCAACGGCGGAAGAAATTCAGGAAAAAACGGCACTTCTGCCGGACTATGGATTTAAAAATTCCGATTCCACATTTGGAACCAGCTTTTCCGGAATTGCGGGATCCGCAGTCGTTCTTGTTGTCTGTGTCGGTGCATGCTATGCATTCCGCTTCTTTAAAAAGAAAAAGTCATAAGCTGCACGGAACAGGAGAAAAATGAATAAACTTGGCAATGCATTATATGAAATTCATCATATGGACATGCTTGCGGCGAAAGACCAGTGGGTGAACAAAATTCATCCACTGGTTAAACTCGTTTTGACGATTGTTTTTCTGACCGTAACGATGTCCTTTCCAAAGTACGATCTGACCGGCCTGCTGCGCATGGGAATTTATCCGATTGTGCTCTTTATTGTCGGCGAAATTTCGTTAAGCGACAGCATCCGGCGGCTTCGGATTGTTCTGCCGCTTGTCTGCTTTGTGGGGCTGTTTAATCCGATTTTTGACCGTCAGGTAATCGGGTATATTGGTACCGTTCCGCTGACAGCAGGGATGCTTTCCATGGTGACGCTGATGATCAAAGGCATTTACAGCGTACTGGCGGCGTATCTTCTGATTGCGACAACATCCATCGAAAAAATCTGTTATGCACTGCGTCTGCTTCACATCCCTGCCATTCTGGTGACACAGGTGCTGCTGACGTACCGCTATGTTACAGTGCTTCTCGAGGAGGCAAACCGCATGACCCAGGCGTACAGTCTGCGCGCGCCGAATCAGAAGGGTGTTCAGTTCAAGGTATGGGGAACACTGGCCGGCCAGCTGCTTCTGCGCAGCATGGACCGCGCAAATGAGGTGTATGAAAGCATGACTTTGCGCGGCTATCGGGGAGAATTTTACTATACAGCGAAGGAGCCGTGCAAAGCGAAGGACTGGCTGTATCTGGGTGTGTGGCTTGCACTTTTTGCCGTGCTGAAGGTAACGGGATGAAATGCTATGTGGGGAGACATCTATTTGCAACGAGTCGGAAGATGTAGAAAAGCAACCCGGTGCAGTGGCCTGCATGCGGAAGAGGAAAGAATTGTCGGGAGATATCAAAAATGAGCCATATTCACATCAATTTTGAACATGTTAATTATTCTTACGAAAAAACAGTCCCGATTCTGCAGGATATCACATTTACTGCACACGAGAATGACAGCATCGGGCTGATTGGAGCGAATGGTGTCGGGAAATCCACGCTGCTGAAATTGCTGGTCGGGCTGAATCCGGATTACGAAGGCAGTATCCGTGTAGAGGAGATGCCGGTTGTAAAGGAGATGCTTCCGAAGGTGCGCGAGAAAATAGGCTACGTCTTTCAGGATTCGGACAGTCAGCTGTTTATGTCGACGGTATTCGAGGACGTGGCATTTGCACCACGCAATTACGGACTGCTGGAAACAGAAGTGGAACAGCGTGTCAGCCATGCATTGGAACAGATTCATATCGGGCATTTACGGGATAAGCAGATTTATAAGCTGTCGGGCGGTGAGAAAAAGATGGCATCGATCGCCACGATCCTCGCAATGACACCGGATATCATTCTGATGGATGAACCATCGATTGCACTCGATCCAAAAAACCGTAGAACGTTAATTCATATACTGAACGATTTTGAACATCTGAAAATCATCGCATCGCATGATCTTGATATGATTCTGGAAACCTGCAATCGCGTGATTCTGATGGCCGGTGGACGGATTGTCTGCGACGGGGATACGAAAGAAATATTGACAAACAAAGAGCTTCTTGAGGCAAACGGACTGGAACTGCCGTTCTGCCTGCAGAAGCCGGTGTGGTAGAAAAGGCCGAAAAAAACAAAAGAAAACAACACCCGGGGATATCTGAAATCAAAAAATCAGATATTCCCGGTTGTTGTTTTTAAAAAGAATCCGAAGGTCGAATCGGGATTCGGATTTCTGTTACAAATTTTTCTGGATCGCTTGTCATTCCGTTGTCAATTAAGGTGATTTCCTGCGATCGTCTGTCATAAAGATATCTCCAAAGAAAATTTATACAGCAGTACGAATCGGTTTCTTCTTTAAGTACCGAAACACCAGCAGGCAGAGGATAATAGAGGTCAGAGATCCACATGCCGTTGTAATGCCCATCGGGAACAGCGTGTCCGGGAACCAGATGGAAGTCAGATACACACCGGGGATTCTAACAAGCAGAATGGCAATGATATTGTGCAGGAAGGAAAATTCCGACCGTCCGCAGGCACAGAAATAGCCGCTGAAGGTGAAGTGGACTCCAGCAAAAATGCAGTCCCAGATATAACCGCGGATATACTGACCGCCGAGGCGTGCAACCTCCGCATCTGTTGTGAAAAGACCGACCACAGGAACGGAAATAAACTGAATCGTAATAGCGACGATCAGTCCGAAAACGACAGCAATCAGTGCAGCACACCACATGGTCTGTTCGGCACGCTTCTGCTTTCCAGCACCGATGTTCTGCGCGCCGAGCGCCGAAACAGTGGAAAGCATGGAAGATGGAATCAGGAACAGGAAGCTGATGATTTTCTCTACAATACCGACTGCAGCCGCTGCTTCCAGACCGCGCCGGTTAGCGATGATGGTAATGATGATAAAGGCGATCTGAATAAAACCATCCTGCAGGGCGATCGGAACACCGATTTTAAGAATCTGTCCCATCACAGCTGTCTGAGGGGAGAGATCCGACCGGGTAAGACGGATGCCAGTATCACGTTTGCGGATCGCAATCAGTGCCAGAATGACGCTGAGTGTCTGGGAAAGCGTGGTTCCAAGCGCGGCACCGGATGGACCAAGATGCAGGGCGCCCATAAAGAGATAGTCGAGTGCGATATTGGCCGCACATGCGACTGCGATGAAGTACATCGGGCTTTTCGAATCACCAAGTCCACGGAAGATGGAACTGATGATATTATACGCGGTGATGAATGGAATACCAATGAAACAGATCGTCAGATAAGCGACGGTGCCGGAAACGGCTTCGGATGGTGTGGACATCACAAGTACGATCGGCTTTACCAGAAGAAGCAGGATTACCATCAGCACGACGGAAACACCGAGAAATAAAGTGATGGTATTTCCTGTGCAGCGTGATGCCTGCTTTTTATCTTTTGCGCCGACGGCCTGCGCGATGCTGACAGTCGTTCCCATGGCAAGTCCCACGATGATAACGGTAATCATATGCATAACCTGACTGCCGATGGAAACGGCTGTTGTACCGGCCGCACCGTCAAACTGACCGATGATGAAAAGATCTGCCATGCCGTAGAGCGTCTGCAGAAAATACGATAAGAGATAAGGCAGCGAAAAATAGAAAATATTTTTCCAGATACTGCCGGTTGTTAAGTTTCGTTCCATGATAGGGAAACCTCCTGTTGTAGAATGTTACGATTATAGTAAACCCTACAATAATTATAGAGTCAAGAATATAATTTTCTGCACTTTATAAAAATACTTTAGATTTATAAGTTCGAACGTTTTCCGTGTACACTCCTTGACAAATGTTCAAAAAAGAACTATTATACAAAAAAGTTCAAAATAGAACAAATAAGAATATCAAGTTAAAAAAGAAGGTGAAAAAGTATGTTTGATGAACAATGGCAATTTGCAGTGGAGGTAGAACGAAAATACAACCAGTACCGAAAAAAGGTCATGGTGCGTTATGATCTGTCAGCTGCGGAAGTGGATGTTCTGCTGTTTCTTGCGAATAACAGCCAGTTTGATCTTGCAGTGGATATTGTGCGTGTGCGGAAAATGCAGAAATCGCATGTTTCACTGGCAGTGAACAAGCTGTGTGAAAAAGGATACATTCAAAAAGAAACAGATGCGGCGGATCGCAAGAAAGTGCATTTGAAGCTAGAAGAAAGTGCATCAGAAATTATCCGCTTTGGACAGGATTGCCAGAGAGCGTTTGGAGAATCGTTGTTTTCCGGAATTTCCAGAGAAGACAGGGAAGAATTTCTCAGATTATGCGAGCTGATTCGGAGGAACGTGACGGAAAAATAAAAACGCTGAAAGCCAGAGAGAAGAACATAATAGAAAAATAAGACAAAACAAAAACAGAAAGAGGAGGAAAACAGTCATCTGCCCCTAAATGGCAAAGTACAGGAAAAGTGCAACGGATCTAAGCGGATGACAGAAAAACTATGACAATAACACAACTTATCGTATGTATTGTGGCTGGTCTTGGCGCCGGCCTTGGCACGGGACTTGCGGGACTCTCCGCAGCGGCCGTTGTTTCACCGATGCTGATTACCTTTTTACACATGCCGGCTTATCAGGCGATTGGCATTGCGCTGGCATCGGATGTGCTGGCATCAGGAGTAAGTGCCTGGACTTATAAAAAGAATAAAAACATTGATATCCGCCACGGCGTGATTATGCTGATATCTGTTCTGATTTTTACACTGGTCGGCAGCTTCGTATCTTCGCTTGTGCCAAATGGAACCATGGGCGGATTTTCGAAAGTGATGACACTGTTTGTCGGACTGAAATTTATCATCCGTCCGATCATGACGACGAAAGAAGTACAGGCAAACAAATCAGAAAAACAGAAAATCCAGCAGTCGATTCTCTGCGGTGTTGTGATTGGATTTATCTGTGGATTTGTCGGAGCAGGCGGTGGCATGATGCTGCTTCTGGTGCTGACAAGCGTGCTCGGATATGAGCTGAAAACAGCAGTTGGAACGAGCGTCTTTATTATGACCTTTACAGCTCTGACCGGTGCAATCTCTCATTTTTATATCGGCGCGCGCCGGACATTCCAATTCTGATTGCCTGTGTCATCAGTACCCTGGTCTTTGCACAGATTGGAGCGAAATGGGCCAACGGGGCAAATGTGAAAATGTTGAACCGCGTGACGGGAATTTTGCTTTGTGCGCTGGGAGTGGTGATGTTGTTTTTCTAACTACGTCAGAAAGTGTTTGATAAGAACAGCGTGTATCTCCCCACAAAAAAGATAGGTAAGAACAATCCCAAGGCTGCCGAAATCGAAGCAGATAACACCGCAAGGCAGGAATGGAACAGAACAGCGGATTTGGCTCTCATATCGGGCATTGAAGAAGCAAAGATACTGGAAATCAAGCAGACCGAAATCCACGACAAAGCCGGTCAGTCCATCCGTGAAAACGGTTGGCTTCCAAACCTGTTCCGAGGTATCGTAGGCAAGGCAAAGGAATTTCTGCAAGCCATCATCCGTGAAAAGGATATGCCACCCAAGCCAGTCCTCAATATGGATATGGACGAGTTCCGCACAATGCAGACCCTTATGCTAAAGGTACAGAAACAGGCGAAAGCAATCAAGAAGATACAGGAGGTCACACTCCCGAATCTGCGACAGCAGCTTGCGGAAACAACGGGTATTTTCAAGGGTAAGGAACGAAAAGCTCTGGAAAAACAGATACAGCAGATCGAAGCCGAACTTGATGAAAAACTGGATAAACTCCCCGATATTCTGACCGATGACGGTTATCCTGATGTACAGGCATTTATGAAAACTTACCGCAAAGCAGAGGCTATTGTGACACAGTATAACCAAGACCTTGCAGAATGGGAGCAGGCAGTTAAGAACGGACAGAAACCTGCCGAGAAACAGCACAGACCGCCCGAAAGACAAAGTGTGCGAAACAGGCTCAGACAGCTTCAGGAAGAGGGGAAACAGAACTCTCAGCCGAAGCAGAGAAAGAAATCCCAAGACAGGGACAGATAATCACGACATAGGAAACATCACCGCAGGGCGACCTGCCTTGCGGTCTTACATATATTTTGACAGTAGAACACCCTGCAAGATTTTTACATTTTGCAGGGTGTTTGATAAATACATATAAAAGTTTTCAATAAACACGTATTACTATATCAATATTTTTTGGATAATGTGTAGGTATAGTAGGTGTCAATAATCAAAAGAATTGCTACGATGCCCATTGTCCACCAGAAACAAGAAAAGCCTTTCGTTAAAAAGCATACTATGATTATAATAACCCCGCCTACAATAAATGAAATACCGCCAAAGCGTTGGCTTTTTTTCCACGTTGTTTCATTTTTCATACTCCATACTGTTCTCAGTCCTGCGATTGAGTTCATTCGTAGTTTTGGCATAATATTGCCTAATATAATCATTGCAACACCAAGCAGTCCAAATAAAAGTTGATTAATATCAAGTGCAATTGAAGAAAGATTTTCAATCGAATTGAAATCAGCATACAAGAAATAACCTGTCATAGCGTTAAAAAGTGTAAGAGATACAATTCCTGCCACAATACATACATTTTCGTTGTTACTCCCATTTTCTTCTTGTTTTGAAGAGAATTTAGCCATACCAAGCATAAAGTAGCCAAATAAAACTGTGATCACAGGGAAAATTAATGTTTCGTATTTACTGCCCCAACGTGTTACTTGATTATTAAAATCATAATGAGCTGGAATTCGCTCTGGTAAGAAATGTAAGGCAATCAAAACAACTATCAATGGCAAAAACATAAGACTATAAAAAATGATTTTTTTCTTTTTCATTGTTGACCTCCACGTAATTTACTTATCCACATAATTGTTTCATCAAGGATAGACAAATTTAATTCATAGTAAATAAAATTTTTATATCGAGTTTCGTAAATCAAGTCTGCCTTTTTTAGCTTTGATAAATGATAGGACAATGCCTGTGGTGTCATATCCAATGCGATAGCTAAATCGCCTGAGCTTATTTTTCCTTCCTGTAACTTTAGCAGAATTTTTCGACGAGTATCGTCTGCTAAAGCAGCTAACACTTCATTTATAGCCAATCTTCCACGCCCTAATCTATTTCAAATAATTTTTAAATAGATTATATCAGTTTAGCATTTGTTTTTCAATGGCTATTTCAAAATATTTTTAAATAGCAAAACAAGAAATACCGTCAATGGTCTTGATGAACAGTGCAAACACTGCCATTGACGGTATTTCTTTATTTTGCTTATGAGCAGACAAGGGCAGTAAGCCAAAAGCTGGCTTACCGCCCTAATTCTTACTATGCGTAGATAATCTCGTTGTAAATGATTTCTCTAACTCTGGACTGAATTTCATTCATTTTCTGCACCCACAACATAGCATTGTCGGCTTTCAGTTGTTCGGTAACATTTTCCTGCTCTGCAATTTGCTTTGTCAGCAGGAGCAAGCGTTCCTGTGCCTGTTTGTCAATGTCGGCAAGGTAAGAGTTCAATGTACCCTCAATAAGCATTGTAGTGTAAAGGAGGTGTTTATGTTCCTTTAGGTACTGCTTGTGGCGTTGTCCCCACAGTCCGATAGGCTGCGTTTCTTCTTCGGAAAGTATCAGACAAGGGATATAATAATCGTCCTGCAATTCATACCATTGACTTTGAACCGGAACCACGCCCCAATCAGGGTGGAACGATTGGGATTGATGTTGGAATCAAAACATTCTATTCTGACAGTAACGGAAATACCGTATCGAATCCAAAATATCTGGAACGCGCGATGCAAAAACTTGTAAGAGAACAGCGCAGACTTTCCCGAAAACAGAAAGATTCCCATAACCGCAATAAGCAGCGGATCCGGGTTGCCCGGGTACATGAGAAAGTAACGGATCAAAGGAATGATTTCCTGCAGAAGCAGTCAACGATGCTGGTGCGTGAAAACCAAACCATCTGCATCGAAGACCTGCATGTGAAGGGAATGATCCGGAATCATAAACTGGCAAAATCCATAGCCAGTGTTTCGTGGGCAAAGTTTTTTGAAATGCTGGAATACAAAGCTGCCTGGTATGGAAATGAAATCCGCAGAGTGCCAACCATGTATCCGAGCAGCCAGACCTGCAGTGCATGCGGATATCAGAATCCGCTGGTGAAAAATCTGCACATTCGTATCTGGGAGTGTCCAATCTGTCATGCAGTTCATGACCGGGATACGAATGCAGGCATCAATATTTTAAAGAAAGGACTGCAGGTGCAGTCTGCATGAAGATAAAAAACTGTACCGCAGGGCATGCGGGAACAGGATAAATATAGCTTGTGGACACTGTGTAAGACATTGCAGTACCGTAAGGTATTTGCCAATGCAGTAGTGGAAGAAACAAGAATCCCCCTGCTTTAGCTGTGGGAAGTGTCAAAAAACTATAGATTTTACGCAGATAATCCCAAAATCAGAAAATGGTGTACAACTGGATGAAAAATAAATCAGGATCTCATCGCCCCATCCACAGAAAGAATTTCTCCGGTTACATACGAAGCCATATCGCTTGCCAGGAAGAGGAAAGCGTTTGCAATGTCTTCTGCCTCACCAATTCTTCGAAGAGGAATGCGGTTGATGAGTGGATCGATCATTTCTTTTGGAAGTGCGGCAACCATATCGGTACGGGTGATGCCAGGCGCAACCGCGTTTACACGGATATGGAAAGGACCAAGTTCCCGTGCGAGGGACCAGGTCAGACCGTTGACCGCATATTTACTGGATGGATAGGCAACGCCGCCCGGCTGGCCGCAGATGCTGACCATTGAGCTGGTATTTAAAATACAGCCGCCGCCCTGTTCTTTCATAATAGCAACGGTTGGAAGGATGCCGTTCATCATGGCGTTGACATTTAGATCCATGACACTGGCAAAGCGCTCTGCGGTATACTTGTCAATTGGCGTACTGTCTGAGACACCGGCGTTGTTCACAAGAATATCGATTTTGCCGTATTTTTCTTTGACTTTGTTGATCTCATCTACCATGCAGCTGCATCGGTCAGCTTTGGCCATGCACCGGAAACTTCCCAGTCCGGGTTTTCTTCTTTTAAAGATGCAACCGCTTTTGCAACGGTCTCTTCCCGGGATCCGAACAGGACGACTTTCGCGCCGTTCTGCAGAAATTTGTGCACAATGGCATAGCCGATTCCTCTGGTTCCGCCGGTAACAATTGCAACTTTATCTTTTAACATCATACCATTCACCCGATCCCGTTTTTTTATATCAATGAAAACTGATTATGCAGGCTGTAGTTTTTATTTTTTTAACGATTCGGAGAAAAATGAATTTTGCATGAAAAATCATTTGACTCTGAATGACGATTCGTTTTGGAGAATACAAAAAACGGGATATTTCCTTTCTCTTAAATTTTGTTGCAAATCTTTTCCTTTTGCTTATGTGTGATAAAGAAGTAATAGAAGTGTAAAAAATTTTGCCGTTCCTATCCGGCACATGAGGTATGTCGGATAGGTCGGGCGGTTAGGTGTCGGGCAGTTCTACCTTGCCGACAAAAGAATAATAGATTTCGATTTCCTGTCTGCGTAACTTGCCCCGGCGTTTCCCGTCAAGGGCAACGCTTTCATGGACAACGATTTTCTCCACAAACTCCCGCAGCAGAGTAGGGGTAAGTTCTTCAATGGTAGTGTGCCTGCGTACCACATTCATAAACTTTTCAGCGTTTGCGGTGGCTTCCTGCGCTTTGGAAAGTTCTTCCCGCAGTCTGGCGGCACGTTCTTTCAGTTCTTTCTGCTCGGCTTCATAGTCTGCCGACAGCTCTGTGAAACGCTCGTCCGATATGCGCCCGGTTACGCTGTCCTCATACAGCCGCTTGAAGATAGCAGATAACTCGGCTATGCGTTTCTCGGCGGCTTCCAGCTCCTTTTTCTTGGCGGCGTTCCTGCGTCTGTCCCCGTCCTCATTCTGCTCGATTAAAAGCTTCATAAACCGGGCTTCATGCTTTGCCGCATAGCTGGTAACTTTCCGCAGATTGGAGAGTACGCCAGCGGTCAAGAGGTCAGTGCGGATAAAGTGCGCTGTGCAGTCGGCGGTGCGTTTCTTGTAGCTTCCGCAGATATAACAGTCCTGCTTGCGCTTGTCCGTCTGGTATCGCTGCTGGTACATGACGCTGCCGCAGTCGGCACAAAAGAGTATGCCGGAGAACAAGCCCACTTCGTCATAACGGTTGGGGCGTTTGCGCTGCTTGCGTAACTCCTGCACCCGTTCCCACGTTTCCCGGTCAATGATAGGCTCATGGTGGTTCTCAAAAACCGCCTGCTTTTCCGGGGGATTTTCTATGCTGTGTTTCAGCTTGTAGGACGGCTTCTCGGTCTTAAAGTTTACCAGACAGCCCGTATATTCCCGGTTTTCCAGCAGATGAACCACGGTATTGGTCGCCCACTTGCACTCATAGCCGGGGTGGTAGCGGCGGGTGCTGCCCGTCCTGCGGTATTCCAGCGTCCCCGGCGTGGGGATTTGCTGCTCGGTCAGCATACGGGCTATCTTGGTCGGACCGTTCCCGGCAAGGCAAAGGCTGTAAATCTGCCGTACCACCGGGGCGGCTTCCTCGTCAATGATAAAGTTTTCGTCCTCGTCCATGAGGTAGCCATAGACGGGCTTGCTTGTGATGGGCTTTCCGCTCATGCCCTTAGAGCGTTTTACTGCCTTGATTTTCTTGCTCGTATCTCTCACCAGCCATTCGTTAAAAATGTTCCGCAGCGGGGCAAAATCATTTTCCCCCTGTGCGCTGTCCACTCCGTCATTGATAGCGATGAAGCGGACACCTTTCTGTGGGAAAATCATTTCTGTGTACATTCCCACCTGTAAGTAGTTTCGCCCTAACCTCGACATATCCTTGACGATAACTGTCCCGACTTTCCCTGCTTCAATGTCTGCAAGCATGGCTTGAAATCCGGGTCTTTGAAAGTTCGCACCGGAATAACCGTCGTCGGTGTACCAGCGCAGATTAGAAAATCCATTCTGTTTGGCATAGGTTTCCAAAATCCTCTTTTGGTTGGAAATGGAATTGCTCTCGCCTTGCAGCTCGTCCTCATGGGACAGTCTTGGGTAAAGGGCGGTAATGAGTTGCTGGGTGGTCTGTCTTAACATAAATTCCTCCGTTTCCGACAGCCAGCCCCACTATTCCGTACCTTGATTGTACCACATGGGGCGGCTGTCTGTATAGCGGCAAAAGCGTCAAATCTGCTTCTTTACGGTCGGTAAAAATGACGGTTTTTCAATCAGGCTTATCACAGGTCAAATATCCGGCGGCGGCTTCTGCTTCCAGCACTTTCATCATCTTGTCAGCGGCGGTGTCGGTCGCCCCCTCCTTGAAAAAGCCAGACACCACAAGGATTGTGTTGCCTATCCTCGTTTCGGTCACGCAGTCCGGGCGGCGGGCAGGGCGTTTGTTTCTCTGGGTGTCGGTCATAGGCAAATCTCCTTTCCGGCAAGCAGCCGTTTCAGCTGTTCCATTTTTCCCTGTGCGGCGGCTTTCCTCAAATTCTCCCCGGTAAAGCAGAGAGGGGAACACATTTCAAGCAGGCGGTCATAAATCCGGGCGTGGGCGGTGTCCTCCGGGTGCTGCAATTCCTCCAGCGTGAGGTTGGTCGTCACAATCAGCGGCTTCCTGCTCCGGTAGCGGCTGTCAATCACATTGTAGACCTGTTCCAGACCGTATTCTGTGCCACGCTCCATTCCAAAATCGTCAATGATGAGCAGGGGGAAGCTGCAAAGGCGGGAAATATATTCGTTCCTGCCCGCAAAGCTGGCGGCAAGGTCGTTTAATATTGCTGCAAAGTTTGTCATGCACACCGGGACTTCCTGCTCCATGAGGGCGTTTGCAATACACCCGGCAAAATAGCTTTTCCCAGTGCCTACCCTGCCCCACAAGAGCAGCCCGTAGTTCCCGTCCTTTATCTGTTCCCAGCGTGCCACATATCCGGCGGCGTTCTTCATCTGCGGGCAGCTGCCGTTATCGTTGGCAAATGTCCAGTCCTGCATGGTCTTGTCTGTAAAGCCCTGCCGTTTCAGCCGTTCCACCGTTTCAAGGTGGCTGCGCCGCTTCTCGGCGGCTTCCCGTTCCTTACGGGCTGCCCGCTGGCAGTCGCACTCTGACGGGTGGCGGTCACGCCCGAAAAAGGTCTTGCCCTCCGGGAAATAGGCTTCTTTGGGTTTCCGGCATTTGCCGCAGTATAAAAGCCCGTCCTCCCCGGTGTAATCCTCCGGCTCGGCTGTGGTGTCGGTCATAGGCAGTATGGTGTTGTGGATTGTATCGGTCATAGGCTTTCTCCCTCCTTGAATGAATAGTCCGGTATGCCTTTCTTTGGCTTCTCTTTGGCAGCGTCCTCCTGCGCCCACTTGTAAATGGTGGCTGCATGGCTCTGGTACTGCTTCCCGGTGGAAGCGATGTGGCAGGAAAGGCGGTCAAG
Source organism: Blautia sp. OF09-25XD (assembly GCF_003482095.1). Lineage (NCBI taxonomy): Bacteria > Bacillati > Bacillota > Clostridia > Lachnospirales > Lachnospiraceae > Blautia > Blautia sp. OF09-25XD. The sequence continues at coordinate 63,173 of NZ_QUMG01000008.1, read as the reverse complement.
GTAATACTCCCACTTGCCGGGGAAGTCCTGTTCCAGCTCCAAAAGTTCTGTGTCAGAAAGAAATACATTTTTATATCTGCCATAAGCGGCGGGGGGCTGCCCCTCACTCGCTCCTTTTGTTTGGCTCTCTATTAGGTTGTTTATATTAGTTTGGTTAGGGGACGGTTTTCCGACCGTCATAAGGTCAGTTTTCCGGCTGTCAGTTGGTCGGTTTCCCGCCCTTATGAGGGGCGGTTTTCCGTCCGTCAGTTGGTCGGAAAACTGTACCACTGGGATAGGCGGCACTTTCACATACAGACGGTTGGCGGCAGAAAAGCCCGTCCGTCTGCGTTCCAGCAGCCCGGCAGCGTCCAGTTCGTTCAGTGCGCCCTTTATGGTGGTGCAGCCTTTATCCAGCATTTCCGCTATCTCTGCTATGGGGTAGACAATGTATGTCCGTCCCTCGCTGTCCTGCCAGCCGTTCTTCTGCGAAAGGGTGGAACGGTCTAACAGCAGCGCATATAACTCTCTTGCGGTGTGGGATAGGTCTGTTTCCAGCAGGAAACGGGGGTAAGGCAGGTAAGCGGGCAGCTCCGTTCCTGCGGTCATATAATCAGCGATAGGGTTCACCTCCTTGTGGTGTCTGTCTGTGGGTTCTGTTACGCTTTTAGGGGGCGTTTTTAAGGGAAAAGGATAAATGTATCACGCACCCTTTGACACCCTCCAAAAAAGCCTTGATTTATGCGGGTTTGAAATGCCCTAAAGCGTGACATTTCTCCCTTTGTTTCCGCTTCCGTTTGGCGGCGTTTATCCGCTTCATGCGTCCGGCGCAGTCCGGGCAGTATTTCCCCCGGTTGGATTTTGGGAAGAAGAACGCCCCGCAGACAGCGCAGCGTTTCCGGCTTCCCCGGCGCAAGAGGGCGGCTTCCAGTGCTTCATCAAGGGGCAGGACAGCGGCGGTAAACCAGCGGCAGAGCAGCGAATAGCTGATACTCTGTACACACACGCAAGGCTCGCCGTCCTCCAACAGCAGGCAGTTCCCGCTGTCATAGTTGCAGCACTCATGCACAAGGCGGCGGGCTGCCCGGTACTGGCGGTAGTCCATGCGGGGGATATTACCGTTCATGGCTCTGCTCCTTTCTGCGCTGCGGCTCGCTCCGGCGTAAAATCTGGTCGATATTGCCCTTGACAGTCTGCAAGCGGCGGTACTCCTCCCGTTTTGCCCGGTAATCGTTGTAGCCGCTGTTTTTCTCTTTGATAAGGCTTTCAATCTCTGCTTGCAGGGATTTATAGCTCGGCAGCTTGGAAATGCCGTTCTCCCTGAAATAGCGGGCGGCTGCGTCTGCTATGATAAAGTCACTTTCATGCTTCTGACGGTAGGCTGCTTTTGCTTTGGCGTTTTTCTGCTGTTTCAGCCCGTCCCGGACAGGGCGGGTCTTGGAATAGGCAAGCACCTGCCGTTGCAGCTCCTTTTTCCCGTTCAGCGTCTTTTCCACCTGCTTCAACCACGCAAGGCTTTCCTGCATGGCGGCATAGGCGGCAGAACAGGCTTCGTCCAGTTCCTCCGGGGAGGAAAAGCCGTACTGCTGATAGGCGGTAACGGTAGCTGCCATTTGCTTTAGGTTGTGCTTTGCCGCCCAGCGGTCATAGCCCACGCCCTTGCCCTCGGCTCGCTTGGCTTCCCGGTCAACCATGCGCTGCAAGGTGTTGTCTGCCGGGGTGGTTTTTGCAGCTTTTTCCCCTTGTAACGGCTTTTTAACTGCGGCAGGGTATTCGGGTATGGCTTTGGTCTGTTCGGCAGCTCTGTGGGCGTTCTGCGTGAGCAGGGCAAGGACAGCAGCCTTGTCAAAATCGTCCCCCAGCTTTCGGGCTGTGATAGGCTTTGTCCTGTCCGGCGTGAGGTAGGAAAGCCGCCCCCGGCTCTCCTTGACGGTCACACCCTCCCGCAGCAAAAGGGAAGAAAACTCGTCAAAGCTGCCAGCTTGGGAAAGTGCCTGCCGTATCGTCCGGCGCAGCTTCGCCTTGTCCGTTTCAAACTTGGTGGGCTTGGTCGGCTGTCCGGCGGCTTCTCTGGCGGCGTTCTCTTTGTCAAGGGCAAGCTGCCCTTTCTTTGCCGCCCAGTATTCCCGTTCGGTTATCCGTTCCTTGCTGCCGTTCAAGAGGTCGATTTGGTAAAGCCCCTCCCGGTGGCACATTTCCATGACTTCGCTCTTGAAATATTCCATAGCGGCGTTGGTGCAGCGGTGCTTGCAGCCCTCCAGCGTGTCGGCTGGTCTGTCCATGTAGGGCAGAAGCGGGACTTCGTAAATCCGCAGGGAGTTGATGACGATATGCACATGGATATTCCCGCTGTGGTTATGCCCGTCCGGGTGGGTGCAGATTAGGCTTGGTGTCCGGGGAAATGCTCCTTGCAGAACTGCTCGCCCAGCTCCTGCGCCCGGTCTACGGTCAAGCCGTTGTCTGTCCCGTCCCGTGGGTCAAAGCTGATGATATAGTGGTGGCTTTTCACATCTTCCCGTTTTTGGTTTTTCTCATAGCGGAGATTGGCTCGCATACAGGCAACAGCGAAATCCTCGCCCCCGCAGTTGAGGGAAGAAATGCGGTAATCCTCCCTCGGTATCAGCCGCCCGTTTTCATCAAGGGTGGCTTTCATGGTAAACTCGTCATGCTCAAATGTGAGATAGGCTTCCGCTGCGCCATAGTCGGCGTTTTTAGAGCTGATATGTTTGAATGTTGCCAACAGCGTCACCCACTTTCTGCAAGACTTCAAACTTTAGGGCAGCAAGGTCGGAAACCGCCGCCCGTACCTCCCCGGCAAGCTGCGGATAGGGACTGTGCCACTCGTTCAGCGTCCGGGCTATCTGGTTTAAGTTGCCGCCGATCCTCCCGTATTCGGCGGTCAGCTTCCCGACAGCGGCAAGCAGCTCGTCATTGATGGGGGAAACGGTTATGATGGGGCGTATGGCTGCCCCGGTTATGGCTTGCCGGATAAACTCGGCTTGGCTCATGTGGTAAGCAGAAAGCCGCTGGGCAAACTCGGCGTATTCTTCCTCGGTCATGCGTGTTTTGACTACCCGGCTGCGGTGCGGCGTGTTGTATCGTTTCATAGGTGGTTGACCTCCTTTCTGTGCGTGGTGTCCTCTCACTAATAGGAGAAAAACAGGGTGTGAAGCGGAACTGTTTTTGAAAAATCCGAAAAATATTTTGAGGGGTTTTTCAGCGGCGCAAGCCGCATAAGCAGGGTTTGGGGAAGGCACTCCCCAACAAGATTCCCGCAGGGGCAAAATGAGCGATAAGCGAATTTTGGCACCTCGGTAGAATCTTGCTCTAAGAAACTGCCGGCCTGCCGTTCACTTGCTACTGCCACTTTTTCAGAAAATCTATAACCAGCTTTTTTTATAAAAGGCTGCGGGCTGGCGTTTTTCCCTTACTCCCTACAAACCACAAAAGAGCAGAATGGACGGACTTTCCGGCAAGAACTTTTCCGGCGGCTCGGTCTTTCCCGACAATAAGGCGTTTCGGAAGCTGCGTTTTGCCCGCTGTCTGAAAAAAATGGCAGCCTTTTTTGGTTTCACTGTCTAATACGGAACTTTTGGAAATTTGCCAAAAATGGACGCAAAAAAAGCAGCAAATCTTTTTCGGATTTACTGCTTCATGTGCCGCTGCGGTGCGGCGGGATGGATATTCAGTTGAAATAAAAGAGGATGGTGGTACTTTAGTCTATCGACTCTTTACTAACTATTAGGTAATCTTGAAAGATTTTCCTTGAATTTATCTAAAGAATGTTCATTGTTTCCCGCAAAAATAAGTGGAATTGTATATTCATATGATATGCCATTTTCATAGTCCGATAATTGTATTTTTATAGTATCATCCCTCTCATCTTTAGGTGCTATATATATGAATGAATTTTTATTTATATCAGATATTTTCCCTTTTTCAGAAGAAACAGTATAACCCCAGTCTGTTAAATTTGTCTTTATTGTAACTTCTGTTTCTGTTTCTTTTCTAGTCTGCAATGCTGTTTTATCGATTTGGATATCAAAAGGAGTCGAACCTAACAATTCACTGTTATATTTACAAGTTCTTCTCCATTTGTTTTAGAAATATTAGATTCATCTTCATAATTTTGTTGAGATTCATCTTTTGGTGTTTCTCTGTTACATCCTAATAAAAAGCATAAAATAATTAGTACTAATACAGAAAGTTGTTTTTTTTGCATTTATTTCTCCTTTCATATTATCAAAGAAAGCACTGAGAGTACTTTCAAGAAATTTTGAAATATTCTCAATGCTTTCTATTTTTTGATCATAAACTTGCCGGTAATGATACTATGTTAATTTATCTCTTTCGCGTAACCTTTGTTGCAATATACACATGCACCATTCACCCATTTGTGAGACATTTCAATCGTCTCAACTTCATAAATGCTTACTTCTCCACAAATTAAACATTATTTGTAATTATATACATGACGTGTCGCACATTTATCCCAGTCATCATATATACCAGGCATTTCATCTTCATATCCATAGTACTGGGGAGAACCCCAACTATGAGTATGAGCGGCAAATACAGTCATTGGAGCAGCTACAATTCCAGCTACTACTGAAAGTGCTAAAATAGATTTTCTTAAATTCATAAGTTCCTCCCTTTCCTTAAAAATACATAGCTCTTTGTTACATTGTCATTTTAACATAATAATTGGTAAAATGCAATAATTTATTTTCTATTTACGAGAAAATACTGTGCATATTATCTTATTTAGGAATAGTTAAGGCGGCTACCTAAATCTTTTTATTACTTTACCGCACATGAGCATTATTATACGGGATATCGTTGGTGGACAGTCAATGCAAATTTTTTCAGAAATAAACAGCATTCTTTTCTCAAAAGCAGAAGATTTCTATGGAAAAAGAGAATTGTTACGTGGCTTTTTGAGGGAAAACAGGATATAATAGGAAACAAAAGTATACACCAGGTGTATGCTTTTATAAAATCAAAACGAAAAAAGCGGAAAAACAGAAAGAAAAAGAGTGAAAAAAAAGAGAAACAGTCAGAATGCGGGGGAATGACTGGACAAAAGGAAAAACGGGGTGCAACGATGAGAATTCAGGAAGTAATCAAAAAAACAGGATTGTCCAGGAGGACGGTTTATTATTATATCGATCAGAAGATGATCTCGCCCGTTGTTGATGAACATAACGGTTACCATGATTTTTCAGAAGCAGATATTCAAAAACTTTTTATCATCCGCAAGCTGCGCGAGGCAGGACTTTCACTGGCGGATATCCGCGCGATTCTTCACAAGCCGCGCACAACACCATTTTATCTGCATAAACAGCTGAATGCACTCCAGTCGCAGATGCTTACCATTCAGCAGACGATCAGCGAAATGGATCGTCTGAGCGGACAGCTCCTGTGTGCCAGTCGCTTGACCAGCTTGCGGGGATGCTTGCAGATACCGATTTTTGCCCGGAAGATCCTACCCGGAATCAGATGGAATCCCGGGATGCCCGGCTGCTGGCACAGTATTTGTGGATGGCATATCTGGATACGCCGGTTACGGAATATCAGCAGTTTTTGTGGCAGAAAATCACACAGCATACGATTGAGCACGCAGGTACGGATTTGAAAATGATGTCCCGTTATTTACAGTACATTTCTCCGGAGCAGATTGATGCGACGAATATCAACCAGTATCTGCGCAATCAGAAAATTATCTCTCTGACGGAGGAAGATTATCCGGGTTTTGTGGAAGAGCTGAAAGTTTCTTTGCTTGCATTTGCGGCAGATCCGGTACAGCAGGAAAAATGGCGTCTTTTTTATCAGCCGGTGATCCATCCGACGGCGTTGTTCTGTGTATCCGTGAGCGGATGGATGCGGGAATTTCATCCGGCATACCGCCGCTATTATGAAAACACGCACACCTGCTGCCGGATGCTGAAAGATTTTATGGACAGTGATGAGGGAGCAGCGCTGAATGCGACACTGCGGGAGGCATTCCAGGGAAATTGTGATGTGCGTACAGGATATTACGGAGAACTGGAAGTGGCGGCAACATTCCATAAAAGTATTTATGCATTGCTGCCGCCAGAGAAGATCCGAAAATTTCTGGAAGAAAATTCAGATGAAAAATGATCTGGTTTTAGGATTCTGTTTTTATCATTCGAAGCGAGGATGCCCGGGGAACAAGTGTCACCGGCAGTACAATTTTTTCCGGTTCCGCCGCAGGGTTTTCCAGTGTGGAAAGGAGAATCCGGCTGGCTTCCCGTCCGATGCTTTCAAAGTCCTGATGAATAGAGGTAATTTCAAGACTCCGGCTGAGACTCGTGTCATCAAAACCACAGAGGCAGAGATCTTCCGGAATCCTAAGGCCAATGGTACGGCAGGCGAGAAAGATGAGTTCGGCAACCTGATCATTTTCTGCGAGAAGTGCAGTAATTCCATTTTGCCGCAGGGTAAGGAGCTGCTGTTGAAAAGGTGTGATTTCTGTTGAAAGGGCATCTTCTGTAGAAAGTGCATGTGGCCAGGTGATAAGCTGCCGGGAATCGGGCATGATTCCGGCGGCTTTTATTTCGTGCAAAAATCCGCCGAAACGATCACGGACCGACGAGGTTTCGGAAAGGGGAGCTGTTGTGAAAAAGGCGATGTTGCGATGCCCTTGTTCCAGAAGGTGGCGGGTGAGCTGCCGTCCGCCATCGTAATTGTCGCAGACAACATTGTTTAAATACGGACAGTCGGTCTGCTTGTCGATGATGACAACCGGGCGGTTTGCAAACAGGAAATCGTTTAACTGTTCCAGGTGGATATTGTCACGCTTGGGATAGTAGACAAGTCCGGCGATATTCTGAGAACGGAGCAGTTCCAGTGTGGCACGTTCCTTCGGAGAGGAAGAGCCGGTGATATGAATGCTTAAAAAGTATCCTTTTTCCGCCAGTGCGGCACTTAAGGAACCAATCGTTTCCGAAATGTTTCCCTGTGTTGTGGCAAAGGGAAGTAGCAGGGAAACCATTTTTGATTTGCTGTCGGTTTCTGATGCGGAGGAGGAAACCGGTGGGATTTTCTGCGAGACAAAGCTTCCAACGCCGCGTTTTCGATACAGGATTCCCTGCTGTTCCAGATCTTCAATCGCCCGCTTTGCTGTGATGCGGCTTACCTCATATTGCTCCGAGAGCATTTTTTCCGTGCAGAACACGGCATCGGAAGAAAACTGTCCGGTGCGGATGCGCTCTAAAAGAGCTTCTTTGATGATTTCATATTTGGGTTTCGTTATTCTTTTATTTCTATCCATGTCTATAAAATTCCTCAAATAGTATGATTGGTGACAACTGTATTTGTAAAAGTGTGATATCGACTTGCTTTGTATTATAATCTCGGGAAAAAGATAAGTCAAACTAAAAATAATATATCAAATAAAAAGAAAATGATATAAAATCATGGAAAAACGTAGAAATACTTGACAGAAGCATTGCGTTTTTTATGATATGATATATCAAATCAACACGGCAATACAGGAACAAGACTTAATATAGAAAGAGTTTTAAGTTTGAAAATCATTTTTATAACAGGAGGAAACACATCATGAAAACAACTGTTCATATTATTTCCCATTCCCACTGGGACAGAGAGTGGTATCAGTCTTTTGAAAAACACAGAATGAAACTGATTGAGCTGGTAGACAATATTTTGGAAAAAGCAGAGAACGATCCGGAATTTGGTGGATTTTTCCTGGATGGACAGACGATTGCCCTGGACGATTACCTGGAAGTGCGCCCGGAAAAACGCGAGCAGGTGGAAAAATGCGTCCGTGAAGGAAAAATCCAGACTGGCCCGTGGTACATTCTGCAGGATGAGTTTCTGACCAGCGGTGAGGCATGTGTCCGCAATCTTCAGGTCGGCATGCAGGAAGCAGCGCGTTACGGAGCGATCGGAAATGTCGGTTATTTCCCGGATGCATTCGGAAATGCGGGACAGATGCCGCAGGTGCTGAAGCAGGCGGGCATGGATGCGGTTGTGTTCGGACGCGGTGTAAAACCGATCGGACCGAATAATGAGGTAACCGGAGGACAGTATGAGTCCACGTATTCCGAAATGATGTGGGCATCCCCGGACGGAACGAAACTGCCGGGTATTCTGTTTGCAAACTGGTATAACAACGGAGTGGAGATTCCGGTGGATGAGGCAGAAGCAAAAGTTTACTGGGACAAAAAACTGGCCGATGCGAGAAAATTTGCGGCAACACATCAGCTTCTGATGATGAACGGATGCGACCATCAGCATTGCAGAAGGACATTACCGAGGCAATCCGTGTCGCACGGAAACTATACCCGGACATTGAATTTATTCATTCGGATTTCAAAACCTATGTAAAGGCAATGGAAAAAGAAATTTCCGAGAATTTCTCTACGGTAAAGGGCGAGCTGACAAGTCAGGAAACAGACGGAAGATGGACTCTGGCAAACACCGCTTCTTCCTGGATGGGACTGAAAGTGGACAACCGTGCCGGCGAAACAGCGCTGGAGCGGAAAGCAGAACCGGCGGCAGCCATGGCAGAGGTGCTTGGCAAAGCATACCCGGAAGACCAGATGATTTACAGCTGGAAAAAGCTGATGCAGAATCATCCGCATGACAGCATCTGCGGCTGCAGCGTCGATGAAGTAAATGAAGAAATGAAAACCCGCTTTGCGAAGAGCAGACAGGTGCGGATGCGATTTACGATGAGAGTGTAGAATACCTGACCGATCAGGTGAATACCGCGGCACTTCCTGGAAACAGTGAAAAGATTCCGTTCGTTGTATGGAATACTTCTGGCACCGCGAAAAAACAGGTCATTGCAAAAGAACTGCATCTGTTCCGCGATTACAATCTGTTTGTATGGGATGGTTATGAGGCGGCCGAGGCGGTAGAAATGCCAAATCTGGTGCTTCGCGATGCAAACGGAAATGCAGTTCCGGCAAAAATCGAAAATGCAGGAATTTCCTTCGGGTACGATCTGCCGGATGACCGGTTCCGTCAGCCATATATGGCAAAGAAGGTGCTGGTAACGTTTGAGGCAGAAGTTCCGGCGATGGGATATGCAACATATTATCTGGAGCAGGCAGAGCCGGATCAGAACCAGGAAACCTCTGCAGATTTTGCGAATGAGCGCGTTCTGGAAAATGAAAACCTGAAAGTTACGGTCAATGAGGACGGTTCCTACCAGATTCTGAATAAGGAAACCGGAAGAACGTATGAAAATCTGGGACTCTATGAAGATACCGGAGATATGGGAAATGAATATATTTATATTCAGGACTCTGGAAAACAGACAATCACAACGAAAGGCATGAAAGCTGAGATTCGCTGTGTGGAGAAAAATGCATTCCGCACGGTAGTTGAGATCTGTCACGAAATGATGATTCCGTCCGGTATGGGAGAGGAACTGCAGAGACAGCGTGAGATGTGTATTGACCCATATACGCGTGTGGCAAACCGTTCGAAGGAACTGGTTCCGATGGAAGTAAAGACGGTTCTGACACTGGAAAAATCGGGAAAAGGCCTGCACGTTGCAACGACAATCTGCAATCAGGCAAAGGATCACAGAGTCCGCGTTGTAATGCCGACGGGTCTGAATACGTCTACGCATCTGGCAGATTCTGCCTTTGAGGTTGTAAAGAGAAATAACCGTCATAATGATACCTGGACGAATCCCTGCGGATGTGAAAGACAGCAGTGTTTTGCTGCAATGGAAGATGAGACAAATGGTCTTCTTGTGGCAAACCGCGGATTGTATGAATATGAGGTTCTGGCGGATGAGGAGAATGCGATTGCGGTAACGCTGCTTCGCTCCGTTGCGGAGATGGGTGACTGGGGTTATTTCCCGACGCCAAAGGCGCAGCAGATCGGAACGTTTACCCTGGAGTTTGAAGTTGTGCCGTATGCAGCCGGTAAGACGGGCGAGGCATTTACCGAGGGTTACGCATTCCAGCAGGATCTGACAGCAGCACAGGCCGGTCTTTCAAAGGCATGGCTCAGAAAGCCGGGTCAGGTAAAACCGGAACTCGTATCGGGCGAGATGCCGCTGGAAATGAGCTTCCTCCGCTTTGAAGGGGAAGGAATTCATCTGACGGCGTTTAAGAAGGGACTTGCAAAGGACGATCTGTTTGTGCGGTTTGTGAACAATATGCCGCAGGATGAGGTACTTTCCTTCCGAAAGGAGAGCTGGATGAAAGAGGTTTACCGCAGTAATGTAGTGGAAGAGAAGGGTGAGGTACTTTGCCCGGATGAGAACGGGGTGTATCATGTGACACTCCTAGAGTTTGAGATTGCGACGTTTGGGGTTGTGAAATAATGGCTGGCGCGTGAGCTGGGAGTGAGAACGGGAGGAAAGTCTGGATCCGCCTGAAGGGCGGATCGGCGCAAGATGGTTGAAAAGAATAGGATGGAAAAAGCAAGAATGTGCTGGACTTTAAAGGGGACAAGTTATATGCTGGAAATATGAGAAAAATTTCCAAAGGAGGGTTTTTAAGATGCAGAAATGGACGAGCAGGATTGAGACCCCGATCAAGGCAGAGCTGATTTGTTATGATGTGAATGGAATTCATATTGTGTTTGGGGTGACGGAAGAGAATCAGCTGAAGCTGTTTCATTTTTCACATGCACCGTTTGACGCGGAGAATCTTTGCCGGAAGCCGGATGGAGTGTGGATGATGGAAGGAATGCGGGAAGCTCAGATTAAGGAGAGCTTCCAGCTGGTGCAGGTGAATTTTTCGGGGTATAACCGGCCGTATGAGAAGCATGGAAATAAGTATATTGTGACGGCTCCGGGCTTTATGCTGAAGTTTGATTCGATTTCGGAGGAGAGAAATGAGAACGGGGATCTGCTTCGGATTGTGCAGTCGGATGATGTGACGGGCGCGAAGGTGGAGTCTGTGATGCAGTTTTTTGATGGGATTCCGGTTGCGAGAATGTACAATACAGTGACGAACGAAGGAAAGGAAGACCAGACACTGGAGTACATTTCGAGTTTTAGTTACTGGGGTATTGAGAAGGAACAGAAAGAGGGAATTCCAGAGCTTGTCAGCTCGGATGACAAGATGTCGATGGTTGTGGTTCACAATGGATGGCAGAAGGAGCTGACGGTGAAGAAGTACCGGTTTGCAGATCTTGGCATGGCGCAGACGCAGCCGCATAATTATCAGAGAACTTCGAAGACGATTGAGATTACGAATACGGGCAACTGGTCGGCGAAGGAATATGTGCCGATGGGATATATTGGAAACAGTGCGGCAGATTCGAGTCTGTTTTTTGAAATTGACACAGTGGTTCCTGGCATTATGAGATCGGAGATCAGAACTGCCATTTTTATCTGGCGGTGAGCGGTCCGACAGAGATTCAGTCACACTGGTCGAAGAACCTGAAGCCGGGAGATTCCTTTACAACGGTTCCGGTGGCTGTCGGCGTAGGTCATGATGATTTCGAGGAAGCGATTGGTACTTTGACGAAGTACCGCAGAAAGATCCGCCGTCCGAACAAAGATAATGAAAATCTGCCGGTTATTTTCAATGATTATATGAATTGTCTGTTTGGAGATCCGACCACAGAAAAAGAGTTCCCACTGGTGGATGCGGCAGAGAAGGCCGGATGTGAGTATTTTGTCATTGATGCCGGCTGGTATGCGGACGGCAACTGGTGGGACAGTGTCGGTGAGTGGCAGGAGAGTAAAAAGCGCTTTCCGAATGGAGTGCGTGAGGTGACGGATTATATTCGTTCGAAGGGCATGATTCCTGGTGTCTGGCTGGAGCTGGAGGTTATGGATATCAACTGTAAGAAGGCTTCCATTCTGCCGGATGAGTGCTTCTTCCTGCGCCACGGCAAGCGTGTGTATGACAGAAGCCGTTATCAGCTGGATTTCCGTCATCCGCTTGTGATTGAGCATGTGACCGAAGTCATCGACCGTGTGGTACGGGACTACGGTGTCGGCTATATCAAGATGGACTACAATATTGAGCCTGGTATTGGTACGGAAGTGGATGCAGACAGTTTTGGAGACGGTCTTCTGGAGCATGAGAGAGCGTATCTGGCATGGCTGGATGGCATCTACAAAAAGTATCCGGATCTTGTCATTGAGAACTGCTCGAGCGGCGGTCTTCGGATGGACTATGCGATGCTGGCGCGAAACAGCATTCAGTCGACGAGCGATCAGGAGGATTACCGCAATTATGCGACGATCTCGGCGAATGCAGCCATCGGCGTGACGCCGGAGCAGGCGGCGATCTGGTCATATCCGCTGCGGGACGGCACAAAAGAGGAAGTTATTTTCAATATGGTTAATGCGCTGCTGCTTCGTATTCACCAAAGCGGCCATCTCGCAGAAATTTCGCCGGAGCGGTTTGAACTTGTAAAAGAGGGAATTGACTGCTACAAAGAGATCCGCAGCGGCATCAAGGACGGCGTTCCGTTCTGGCCGATGGGATGGGCAGACAATGAAGAAAAACACCTCGCAGCCGGAATCCGTGTGCCGGGAGATGTAATTTATCTTGGTGTGTGGAGACGCGGCGGAGAGGCCGGTTTTGAGGTTCCGCTTGACCGTGCATTCCCGGGAAAAGAGCTGGAGGTTTCCTGCATTTACCCGAAAGCATGCGGTGATGTGTTCCATTACGATGACTACAGCAAGACGCTGCAGATTCACTTCCCGGAGACGTATATGGCGCGTCTGTTTCAGATTAAAGTGAAATAAAATTACATAAATCCCCGCCCGCGGAATAAATTGTATCGGAGTGTATCTGATAGGATTTTTCTGGGGAGGGGATTTTTTGCGTTTTCTTTCGGCGCTTTCAGATCTGATGGTTCCCGTGCTGATTTTTTATGTGGTCGGACTGGGGCTTTTGATGAAACAGGATGTGTTCGGCGATTTTCTGAACGGGGCGAAGGACGGCATGCGGACAGTGATCGGTATTGTGCCGACTCTGATCGGGCTGATGGCAGCGGTCGGTGTTCTGCGGTCATCGGGATTTCTGGAGGAATTTGGAAAACTGCTTGGAACCGTGCTGGAACCGGCGGGAATCCCGTCTGCGCTGGTACCGCTCGGTGTTGTGCGTCTCTTTTCCAACAGCGCGGCGGTGGGTCTTCTGCTGGATCTCTACAAAGAGGCGGGCTGTGACTCCTTGCCGGACGGGCGGCTTCGATTATGATGTCGTGCACGGAGACGGTTTTTTATACGATGGCGGTCTATTTCGGAGCGGTCCACATCAAAAAAACGCGGTATACACTGGCGGGTGCATTGCTCTCTTCCCTGGTCGGAATGGCGGTCAGTATTGCCCTGGCAAAGGGAGTGTAAGGATTTTTTCTAATCATACCAGTGAAATGTGTTGACATTTCCATCCAACTGGAATAAGATGGAACCAACTTAAAACATACAAACTCAATAGGAAATAAGGAAATAGAGAAAAGAGCGCAAAAGTAAGGAGGAAATCAACGATGGCAAAGGTATATGACAGCATTCTGGATCTTGTAGGAAAAACTCCGCTGGTAGAACTGAAACGAATTGAAGAAAAAGAAGGACTGCAGGCGAAACTGATCGCAAAAGTAGAATCCTTCAATCCGGCAGGAAGCGTCAAAGACCGTATTGCAAAAGCGATGATTGAGGATGCTGAAGCAAAAGGTCTCTTAAAAGAAGGTTCCGTTATCATTGAGCCGACTTCCGGAAACACCGGAATCGGACTGGCAGCGGCAGCAACCGTAAAAGGCTATCGCATGATCCTTACCATGCCGGAGACAATGAGTGTGGAGCGCCGCAATATTGTAAAAGCATACGGCGCAGAAGTTGTTCTGACCGATGGAACGAAGGGAATGAAGGGTGCAATCGAGAAAGCCGATGAGCTTGCCAAAGAGATTCCGAACAGCTTTATCGCAGGCCAGTTTGTGAACCCGGCAAACCCGGCAACCCACAAAAAGACAACAGGACCGGAGATCTGGGAAGACACCGACGGAGAGGTTGATATCTTTGTTGCAGGTGTCGGCACCGGCGGAACCATCACCGGAACGGGTGAATATTTAAAAGAGAAAAAACCGGAAGTAAAAATCGTAGCAGTAGAACCGGCATCCTCCCCGGTACTGTCCGACGGCGTTTCCGGACCGCACAAAATCCAGGGAATTGGCGCAGGCTTTGTGCCGGATACACTGAACACCAGCATTTACGATGAAATCATCAAAGTAGAAAATGAGGACGCTTTCGAGACCGGAAGATATCTGGCAGCCGAGGAAGCGATTCTCGCAGGAATTTCCTCCGGAGCAGCTCTGTATGCGGCGATCCAGCTCGCAAAACGAGAGGAAAATAAAGGCAAAACCATCGTTGTGCTCCTGCCGGATAACGGAGACAGATACTATTCCACAGCCCTGTTTGCCAAATAAAAGGGAACAGCTTCAGATTTTAAAATAATAGATATCAGCGAACACTGCCATCCGCGGCATTTTCTCTCCACCGCGAATGGCAGTTTCGCATATTAATTTATACCAGAAAGGGAACTTTACTTATGACATTACAACAGCTTCGCTACGTAATTCGGGCCGCAGATTCCAGATCCATGAATGAGGCGGCAAAGGCACTCTATATTTCACAGCCGAGTCTCTCCGGAGCAATCAAGGAGCTGGAAAAAGAGATTGGAATTGAGCTGTTCAAGCGCAGCAGCCACGGAACAGTACTGACCCCGGAGGGCGAGGAGTTTCTGGGTTACGCACGTCAGGTCACAGACCAGTATCAGCTTCTCGAGAACCGCTATATTTATCGCACCAAGGGAAAGAAAAAATTCAGCGTGTCGATGCAGCATTACAGTTTTGCCGTAAAGGCGTTTGTGGAGCTGGTGAAGCAGTTTGGTATGGATGAGTACGAGTTTGCGGTTTATGAGACGAGAACGTACGATGTGCTGATGGATGTAAAAAACTTCAAGAGTGAGCTTGGGATTTTGTATCGGAATGACTTTAATGCGAAGGTGCTGAACAAGCTGCTGAAGGACAATAACCTTGAGTTCCACGACCTGTTTTCCTGTGGAACGTACGTCTATCTCTGGAAGGATCATCCGCTTGCAGATCAGGCAGAGATCACTATGGAGGAGCTAAAGGAATATCCGTGCCTGTCCTTTGATCAGGGAAGCAACAATTCGTTCTTCCTGGCAGAGGAAGTGCTTTCGACGTATGAATATAAGAGAATCATTAAGGCAAATGACCGTGCGACCATGCTGAATCTGATGGTCGGACTGAATGGCTATACGCTCTGCTCCGGCATTATCTGTGAGGAATTAAACGGCAGTGATTACCGCGCGGTGCCGCTTCATGCAGAGGAAAACATGATGATCGGTTATGTTTCCAGGAAGGGTATGTCGATCAGCGCACTGGGACAGCAGTATTTGGAAGAAATTCGGAAATATAAGGAGCTTGTGCTGTAAGAAAAGGGAGAAACAAGAAGACTTTAACCGAATCAAGTAAGTCCCCTGCTTCCATTGCGAAAAGCAATAAGCAGTGGTGGGGACTTGCTTGTATCAGGAGTGGTACAAGCCACTCCTGATAAGCTGCGAAGCAGCTATTCGGTTATGAGCAAGCTGCGAGTCCCAGCCTGTGGGAGATGAATTGCGTTTGTTACCTTGTTTTATGCAGCGTGATTGGATATAGGAATTTTAGAAGAAAAAAGAGTAGAGATAAAGAATGGTTATAGGAAAAACCTATAACTGGCCATCAATTTTCTATATTGGACAAAGCAGAAGACTGTCGCTATAATAATCCTTGTAAACAGATAGGAAATATCACAAAAACGAGAGGAAGCGAAGAGAATGAGAGCAGTTTTCGCAGAGAATCGAATCGTGATCTATGATGTCATGTGTTGCAGCGTAAGCAGATAAGACCGAAAGAAAACGGAGCCGCATTGCAGCATAGACAGAACAGGATGACAACCGGTTCCGATAGATAATAGAAAATCGAACATGAAAAGAAATAGAAAAACGAAAAACAGAACAGGAGAATACAATCATGAGCAAAAAAACAAGAGCAGAAAGAAATCTTAAATTTGAAACCTTACAGCTTCACGTAGGACAGGAAAATCCGGATCCGGCAACCGGAGCAAGAGCAGTGCCGATCTATCAGACCTCTTCTTTCGTATTCAACAACTCCGATCACGCGGCAGCAAGATTCGGACTCCAGGATGCAGGAAACATCTACGGTCGTCTGACCAACCCGACAGAGGATGTTTTCGAGCAGAGAATGGCAGCACTGGAGGGCGGCGTTGCGGCACTTGCAGTAGCTTCCGGAGCAGCAGCTATCAACTACACCATCATCAACCTGGCTCAGAAGGGCGACCACATCGTATCCGCAAAGAACATCTATGGCGGTTCCTACAACCTGCTGGCACACACCCTTCCACAGTACGGCATCAGCACCACATTTGTTGATGTATTCGATCTGGATGAGGTTCGCGCAGCTGTTCAGGAGAACACAAAAGCCATTTATATCGAGACCCTCGGAAATCCGAACTCTGATGTTGTCGATATCGAAGCACTTGCAAAAATTGCACATGAGAACAAAATTCCGCTGGTTGTCGATAATACCTTCGCAACTCCATACCTCGTTCGTCCGATCGAGTACGGCGCAGACATCGTTGTTCATTCCGCAACTAAATTTATCGGCGGTCACGGAACTACCCTTGGCGGTGTGATCGTAGACAGCGGTAAATTCGACTGGGAGGGATCCGGCAAATTCGCATCCCTGACCGAGCCAAACCCGAGCTACCACGGCATCAGCTTTACAAAAGCAGTTGGACCTGCTGCATTCGTTACAAAAGTACGTGCGATCCTTCTTCGTGATACCGGAGCTACGCTTTCTCCGTTCAATTCCTTCCTGCTTCTGCAGGGACTTGAGACACTGTCTCTCCGTGTAGAGCGTCATGTAGAGAACGCGCTGAAGGTTGTAAAATATCTGGAGAGCCAGCCACAGGTAGAAAAAGTACATCATCCGTCTGTATCCGATGATCCGGAGCAGCAGGCACTGTACGCAAAATACTTCCCGAACGGCGGCGGTTCCATCTTCACCTTCGAAATCAAAGGCGATGCACAGAAAGCAAAAGATTTCATCGACAATCTGGAGCTGTTCTCCCTGCTGGCTAACGTTGCTGATGTAAAATCTCTGGTGATCCATCCGGCAACCACTACACACAGCCAGTGCACCGAGGAAGAACTGCTGGATCAGGGAATCAAACCAAACACCATCCGTCTTTCCATCGGTACCGAGAACATCGACGATATCATCGAGGATCTGGATGAGGCATTTGAGGCAGTTCAGTAAAAAGGATACAAAGTAAAAGAGAATATAAAAAAGCATACAAAAAAAAGAAGCGTGTTTGAAAAAACAAACATGCTTCTTTTTTGGGCTTAGATAAACCGCATGGGAAATTATGATGCCAGAGCGTATTATGAATCGAATGCCAGTGCCAGTACATGACGCTGTTTGCACCGGAGGCAAGATGGCTGTAAGCCTGCTGGCGGAGCTGGCCCTTGTATGGCGTCCATCCTGGAAATCCCTGTGCCTCGGTTTTCATAACAAGATAGTTGTCGTTTTTCAGAGAACGAATCATATCACCGCCAAACGCGATTTCCGCACCGGTCAGATCATCCTGGGTCGGATAGTAAATATCGGTTCCGGCGATCGTCAGACATTTTACCAGCTATTTTTGTTTTTGCCTGCTATTAACCATAGGTCTGTCTCATGCTGCGTCAGCGTTACGCCGCTGGCATGTTTGAAAGCACCAGAAGCGTGTTTTTATACGGGATTTTGAATAAAAAAGACAAATGATTTCAGCGTCTGTGCAGAGATATTTCCCGGCTTTTTTGATGCTTTCATTTTGAGCGGATACGCGGCACCGATCACAAGAGGCGGTGCGTCGCGCAGAGGAACGGCGGTGACGTTTGGGTGGTGGAACAATGCAAAGTTACTCCAGGCAAACAGGCTTAAGGCTTCGCCGACTTCCACGGAGCTTATTATGGATTCCAGGCGGGCAGTGCGCAGGATGTGCGGTTTTTGGTCTGCCTTTTCAAATAGTTGCATACAGAGCTGATAAATCGAGGTATAGGGATGCATAAGAATCAGAGGTTCTCTGGCAATGTCAGCGATTGTCAGGGAAGATTTTTCTGCAAGCGGATGATCGATGGGGAGCATCACACAGAGACGATCCTTTGCGAGAGGTACAAAGTGATATTTCTGCGGTGAGATCATGGAATCCCGTGCAATGACAAGATCAAAACGACCGGACTGCAGACCGTCCATCAGCTCGTTTTCTTCACACTCTTCCAGCATCAGTTCAACCTCCGGATGCGTATGTGCGAAAGCGCGGATGCGGGAGGTGAGATGATACTGCGTCAGAAACGGAAGAGAGCCGACGCGGAGCGGCTGGCGTTCCGACTCTTTAAAGTGGCGCATTTTCTGCAGCATCTGATGATACTGGCGGGAGAGCTCTGAGGCTTCCTGGCAGAACAGCTCGCCTGCCGGAGTCAGAACCGCCTGGCGGCGGGTGCGGTCGAAGAGGGTGAGATTCAGTTCGGATTCCAGCTTCTGGATCTGCTTCGAGAGCGTGGACTGTGCGATATGAAGATTTTCTGCAGCTTCTAAAAAAGTGTCGCATCGGACGGTCATCAGAAAAAAGTCGATCTGTTCCATGGTCATAAGAGAGAACCTCCTTTTGAAAATCATTCTATTTCATTCATTCCATTCTGGAAACAATTGTACCACAGATCGAATTGATTCCACAAAGGTTTCTTTTTAAAATAAAAAAGGATAAAACATGCAGCAGGGAAAGTGGATGGAGAGGATCCGATGGATTTGCTGGCTGAATGGAGTACAAAAAAGAACATTCTATGAGACAGTTTTGATTTGGGGAATAAGGAGAATGATTATGGCTGAAAAAGTAAGAGATCTGCGCAGTGCGCTGGAACGATTGAAAAATATGCCGGGACAGCTTGCCGAGACGGATGTTGCAGTTGATCCGATGGCGGAGCTTGCCGGAGTTTACCGCTATGTCGGCGCGGGCGGAACGGTAAAACGTCCGACGAAAGAAGGACCGGCAATGATTTTCCGCAATATCAAAGGCCACCCGGACGCAAGTGTTGCGATCGGTGTCCTGGCGAGCCGGAAGCGTGTGGCTGCACTTCTGGACTGTGAGCCGGAGAATCTTGGGAAAATGCTGTATCACAGCGTGGAAAAGCCGGTTGCACCGGTGGAATTTCAGGGTGCGCCGCCGTGTCAGGAGGTTGTGCATCTGGCGACGGATCCCGATTTTGATCTGAACCGCCTCGTCCCGGCACCGACCAACACGCCGGATGACGCAGGCCCGTACATCACGCTTGGCATGTGTTACGCTTCCCACCCGGATACCGGGCTGCACGATGTGACGATTCACCGTCTCTGTATTCAGGGAAAAGACGAACTTTCGATTTTCTTCACGCCGGGTGCACGCCATATCGGCGCGATGGCAGACCGTGCGGAGGAGCTTGGCCAGAAACTGCCGATTTCCATCAGCATCGGCGTCGATCCTGCGATTGAGATCGGTTCCTGCTTTGAGCCGCCGACAACACCGCTTGGTTACGATGAGCTTTCGGTTGCAGGTGCGCTGCGGAAAGAGCCGGTGGAACTGTGCCATTGCGTTTCGGTAAATGAGATGGCAATTGCGAATGCAGAGTATGTGATCGAGGGCGAGGTTATCCCGGGCGTGCGTGTGCAGGAAGATCAGAACAGCCACACCGGTTACGCCATGCCGGAATTTCCGGGTTATACCGGTCCGGCGAGCGATCAGTGCCGCCTGATTAAAGTAAAAGCGGTAACACACCGGCGAAATCCGATCATGCAGACCTGCATCGGACCAAGCGAGGAACATGTTTCCATGGCGGGCATTCCGACGGAAGCGAGTATCTATGGCATGGTAGAAAAAGCAATGCCGGGACGACTCCGGAATGTGTACTGTGGTTCTGCGGGCGGCGGAAAATATATGGCTGTTCTTCAATTTAAAAAGCTTGGTCCAAGTGATGAGGGAAGACAGCGTCAGGCGGCGCTGCTGGCTTTTTCTGCATTCAGTGAACTGAAACATGTATTTCTCGTGGATGAGGACGTGGACTGCTTCGATATGAACGATGTCCTTTGGGCAATGAACACACGATTCCAGGGCGATGCGGATATCATCACGATCCCAGGTGTCCGGTGTCATCCGCTCGATCCGTCAAACGATCCGACGTGTTCGCCATCGATCCGCGATCACGGAATTGCATGCAAGACAATTTTTGACTGTACCGTGCCGTATGATCAGAAGAAAAGATTTGTGCGGGCGAGGTTTCTGGAAGTTGATCCGAAACACTGGCTGGACGAGGAATAAAAGCATGTTTTGCAAAAAAAATGTTATATTGTGTTCTAAAAAGTATATTTTGTCAAAAAAGGAGAGTAGCCTGGTATGCTGAAATTTGAGAAAAATGATTATACAATAGAAGAAGTAACACTGTGTGGCGAGACGATCCGGTTTCGGGCGTTCCGCGACCTGATTTATGTGGAAAAACCGGTTAATGAAGAGTTTCAGAAGATGAATCTTTTTGTGCCGGAATGCTATTATGAGGGAGCATCCCTGCATGGCTATGATTTAGGGAGCGCGCCGGTTTTCATGCCGAATACGGTCGGCGGCTACATGCCGGGTCCGGCGGATGAGCCTGGAACGAATCCATTTTTACAGGGCAGACCCAACACGATTTTTCGTGCACTGCAGCACGGCTATGTTGTGGCATCCCCGGCAATCCGCGGCAGAGTGCAGAAGGGGGCAGATGGCCGGTACAACGGAAAAGCACCATCTGCGTGGTTGATTATAAAGCGGCCGTGCGATATCTCCACTTCTTCGCGGATGAGCTGCCTGGCGATGCGAGCAAAATTATCACCAATGGAACGAGTGCCGGAGGTGCGCTGTCATCCCTGATGGGAAGCACGGGAAATCACCCGGACTATGAGCCGTATCTGCAGGCACTTGGCGCGGCGGATGCCGGAGATAACGTGTTTGCGGCTTCCTGCTACTGCCCGATCACAAACCTTGAACACGCAGACATGGCGTATGAATGGGAATTTTGCGGAGTAAATGATTTTCACCGTGCCAACATGAAAATGGATGAGGGCGGCCGCCCGGTTTTCACACCGGTGGATGGCGAGATGACGAAAGAACAGATCCTTGTTTCAGCAGAGGAAAAAGCAATGTTTCCGGCATATGTAAACAGCCTTGGATTGAAGGATGAAAACGGAGATCCACTGACACTTGATGCAGATGGAGAAGGATCCCTGAAGGAATATGTAAAACGCGTTGTGATGGAATCTGCGCAGAGAGCGTCTGACCAGGGTGTGGATTTATCAGATAAACCATGGCTGATCGTCGAGAACGGCAAAGTGCAGGGCATGGATTTTACCGCTTATGTCAAAGACATCACCCGGATGAAAACGGCACCTGCTTTTGATGCGCTGGATCTGGAAAGCCCGGAGAATGATCTGTTTGGAAACGAGACGACAAACTGCCGTCACTTCACGGAATACAGCACAGCACACACGAAAGCACAGGGCGCGTGTGCGGAAGCAGAAGTTGTGAAAATGATGAATCCAATGGAATACATTCTGGATGAAAAAGCAGAAAAAGCACAGCATTTCCGCATCCGCCACGGCGAGTGCGACCGCGACACCTCTCTGGTGATCTCGGCAATGCTGACGGCAAAACTGCGCGAGGCGGGCTGTGAGGTTGATTACCATTCCCCATGGAATACGCCGCATGCAGGCGACTACGACCTCGACGAGTTATTCGCATGGATCGATGGAATCTGTGGATAAAAGGAAGGAACGAGACGGATGGCTGTGGAAAAACGGATTGTAGTTGGCGCTTCCGGGGCGAGTGGAATGCCGCTGCTGATGAAGTGCCTTGAAATTCTGCGGGATAGTGAGGAATACCGTTCCCTTCTGGTGATGAGCCGCAGTGCAAAGCTGACGCTGGAACAGGAGACAGACTGGAGTGTTTCGCAGGTGGAAGCGCTGGCAGATGAAGTGCTCGAGCAGGACAACATCGGTGCAGGCCCGGCGAGCGGGTCGTACCGGACAGAAGGCATGGTGATTGTGCCGTGCAGCATGAAAACAGCGGCAGGAATTGTAAGCGGATACACCGACAATCTGCTGCTGCGTGCGGCGGATGTGACGATCAAGGAGAAACGCCCGCTTGTACTGGCAGCACGGGAGACACCGATGAGTGAAATTCATCTGCGGAATCTGTACGAACTGTCGAGATTGTCAAATGTATGGATTGTTCCGCCGATGATGACCTTTTATCAGAAACCGGAGTCCATCGACGATATGGTGACACATCTTGCGGCCAAACTGCTTTTGCCGTTCGGCGTGGAAGTAAAGGAGTACCGGAGATGGAAAGGATGCTGACAAAAAAGACAACAGCTACAGGATGCACGATGGAAGTGACGGTAATGAAGATCGGTGAAGATTTTCAGATCTGTCTCGCCGGAGGAGAAAAGCCGCATATCGGCTGTGTGGTGCAGGCCGTACCACGGGAATCGCTGACCGGAGACGGGAGCTGGAGTGCGACTTCCTCGGTATGGAACCGCACCGGACATAAAGATGAGGTACTGTGCCGGATGCTGGCGGAAAAAATCTGTTGTGCCTGCCGTACCGTGACCGTCTGCACCGGTGGCGTGCATATCGATGGAATTACCGGAGAGCAGATCCGGGAGATTGTGGATGCGGTAGAGAAGATGGGAGAAGAGATTGCGCAGGATTTGAGATGATAAGTAAGCATGGAAAGCGGATAAAAAGTTATTGCATTTTTCGGACATGCTTTGGGTTTGTGTTATATTTCCTATTGAATATGTAGAGAATATGGAATAAAATAAAAGAAGGTATTTTTATCATGACATATATTCGGAGGAAATAAAATGAAAGTTTCGACAAGAGGACGGTATGCGCTTCGTCTGATGCTGGATCTGGCACTCAACAATACCGGCGAACCGGTGCGATTGAAAGATGTGGCAAAGCGGCAGGAGATTTCGGAAAAATATCTGGAACAGATCATCTCGATTTTGAATAAAGCTGGTTTCGTAAAAAGTGTGCGCGGCCCGGCGGGCGGTTATTCCCTGAAACGAAAGCCGGAAGAATATACCGTGGGCATGATCCTGCGTCTGACCGAGGGCAGCCTTGCGCCGGTGGACTGTGTAGAAGACGGCGCCGACTGCGGCAGGGAAGATCAGTGCGTTACGGTGATGCTCTGGAAAAAACTGAACGATGCCATCAACAGTGTGGTGGACAATATTACGCTGGCAGATCTGGTGGAATGGCAGATGCAGAAGTCGAATGAGTATGTAATCTGACGGCAGACAGAATAAGCGATAACGTCCAATGAGGGAACAGAAGAGGGAAAATGGTGAAAACATCATTTTCCTTTTTTTACCGGTAAAAATCTGGGAGCACGGCATTTACAAGCAAAAAAAAATTTGTTAAGATAAAAAACAGGGCGCATTTGGAGAAGAAAAAAATCAGGATGCGCAAAAGTGAAGAAAATAAAAGATAAGGAGTTTCCCCTTATGAAAAAACAACAGGAAAGCCTTAAAAATATGGTATATCAGGCCATTTTGAACGGCATTTTTACCGATGAATATAAACCCAATCAAATTATCAACGAGCAGGAGCTGGTACAGAAATTCGGCTGCAGCAAGACACCGATCCGTGAAGCCCTTGTGACGCTCTGCAATGAGGGAATCCTCCGCAGCTTCCCGCGCTTCGGCTACCAGGTTGTCAGCGTGTCCCGCGAAGAGGCACAGAATATTCTGGATTTCCGCCTTGTTCTCGAGGGCGGATATCTTCGTCAGTCGATCGGACATATCACCGAAGAAAATCTGGCGGAGCTTGCCGAGATTGATGAGAGATGCAAACAGAGCACCGACAGCGTATGGGATCACTGGGAGGCAAATACAGCATTCCATCTGAAGCTGATTTCCTTCTCCGGCAACGCTTACGCATATCAGGAGCTTGAACGCACCATGAACGTCTTAAAACGCGCTTACGCCCAGTTTTACTGGCAGACCTGGTCCAACGTAAACCCGGCACTGGACATTGCGCATCATAACGATATTATGCAGAGTATCCGGGAGAAAGATCTGGAGAAGACGCAGAACTATCTGAAAGAGGATCTGGCGGATTTTTGTGGGTAAGAAATGAGACAGAGTGTATGGAAACGAAGAATTCCAATACACTCTGTTTTTTTGTGCGCTGGAGACCTTTTCCAGGCACGCTCCAGGGCTCGTGATTATCCATGAAAATGCTTCTCCCGATACTGCTGCGGTGTCACTCCACTGCTTTTCTTGAACTGCCGGTAAAAGTAGGAAACGTTTGCGATTCCGATCTGGTCACAGATTTGCTGGGGGGAGAAGCTGGTGGTGGCAAGCAGACGTTTTGCGGTTGTCATACGTTCGTCCATGATGTAGCTACTGAGCGACGCTCCTGTTTTCGTACTGAAAATGTGGGACAGGTAGTCCGGGTTCATGTGGATTTTCTCGGCGATGGAGGTGCGGCCCAGTTCAGGATCGGAAAGATGCGAACGGATATAGTCCTTGATGACGCTGATCGGGTCCGAGGCATCGGTGGAGAGGTGCTCTTCCATATTCAGCCGCTCTTTCTCATACCATGCATTTTTTTTTACCTCCTGCACAGCCGCCGCCAGCTTTTCCATAAGCTGATCCGGGTCGATTGGTTTTAACAGGTAGGAGAAAATATGTAAATTCAGCGCTTCCTGCGCATAATCAAATCGCTGATGGCCGGTCAGAACGAGTACGATGGGATGAAAATTGTTCTCATGCAGCCATTCCACTAACTGCAGACCGGTTTCGCGCGGCATTTCGATGTCAGTCAAAAGAATATCAATATCCTGGGAACCCTCAAAAATTCGTTTTGCCTGGCTGGCACTGTAGGCAGGAAACGCCTGCTCAATCCCGAGCGCCGACCAGTCTGTCGTTTCGATAATGTTTTTCACAATATAATATTCATCATCCACTACTAAAATGTTCATTGTAAAAGCCCTGTTCCTTTCTTCCGTTTCGCATGGATTTGAATCGTTACAAAAAGCAAGCCGAAAGCCTTTTTCAAACAAGCTTTAGCTCTCGTTTCTTTTGCCGGGGACCTGAGGTGTGTCGGAAGCATGTGAAAAAAGAGGTTCCGATGTTTCAATTTTGTTTTCCGGCGGATTGCCATCCTCCCGGTATGGAATGTATGGAATCGTAACCTCTGATCTTGCACCCCATCCGGGTTCGTTGGAAAAATGCGCATGGGCTTTTTCTCCATAAACAAGATAAAGCCGTTTGAGCAGATTGTAGGTTCCGATTTTTTTTCCATCAAAGTCATGAACCTGCTGGGAAACTGGCCGGTTCAGGTATTCCAGATCCTCTTTAAAATAACCACTGCCGGAGTCGAGATGAGTGAGAACCACATATTTTTCACCATTGCGCTCCACAAGGCTGCCGGTGATACGGACACGGAGCTCTTCGCCCATGATCATGTTGTGCTTGATGGTATTTTCTGTAAACATCAGCAGAATGATCGGAAAAACAGAAGCATTCCTGCATTTCTCATCCACATGGATTTCCCAGTTCAGACAGCCTGGAAACCGCAGTTCTGTCATCTCCAGAAAATTTTCTACGTATTTCAGTTCTTCTTTCAAAGGAACGGCTGTCTTATCCTGCAGGGTGTACCGCAAATGATTCGAAAGTGTGCGGACGAATTCATTTGTGAGCCGCCTTCCTTCTTCCGTGAATGGCATTGATGCGATTGCGGAGAGACAGTTGATCAGAGAGTGCGGCGCTACCTGGGATTTCAGATACTGAATCTCCAGTGCCTTCAGATTTAATTTATCCTCATAAACATTGATTTTTAACTTCTCAATTCGATTCATCAGCTTATTCAGTGTTTCACCGATTTCCAGAACCTCCTCACACCGCTCATTGGAAAGATCCGGGTGCGGCACCTGTTGTTCCTCTTTGACCTGTGATGCCATTTTCCGGATCAGATCAAGAGGCTTTGAAATCAGGTGTTCATAGGAAACGGTCCATAAAAGAGAAACCACGAAAATCAGCAGAGCACCCCCGAGCAGAAGCTTGAGCATATTGTAAATAGGAGTGTTGACTTCTTCGGAGGGGATGAGTGCATTTAAGGAGCAGGTAGAAGAAGGAAGCTTTTCAGCGACCTGTAAATATTGTATACCGTCCTTTCCGCGGATCCGATGAGGTTTCTGGGTAGAAAAGTCGGTAGACAGTTTAAAATCGGACCAGCTTTCGTTGTCGTATGGAATACCATTTTCATCAGCAAACAGAAAAATGGTATTTGAATCATCGAATGGAGTATTCAGTTCATCCAGACGGATCCAGGCACCAAGATAGCCATGGAGATCATTGATAATTCGGATCAGATAGGTATGGCGTTCCAGCTCTATATAATACCAACTCTTGAAGTTGAGAGCGGAGGCGTCCTCTCCCGACTGACGTAAAAGCTTTTTCATGTAGGAACTACAGTCATTGGAGCCCCCGTTTTTATAGCGGCAGACAAAATGGTCGTTTGCTTTTCCATAAACAAACATACCGTCAATGTCTGTCATGTAACTTAAAGTATTATCCAAAAGCCTGGAGGCTTTAATCTGGGAAATTGCTGCGTTTGGGTTGTTTTTGGAAGTGATGGTATCGACAACATCGGTATTGTTGTTGGCGAATTCCCAGAGACAGTTTTCTGCGATTTCCATACTTTTATTTAATTGCTGTACATAAAGATCCATTGTCTGATGAATTCCCTGGTAGGTTTCATGCTGAAGCTGTTTGGAAATATAAAAAATTAAAAACAGCAATAAAATACTGAATATTATTAAAATACGCATCCAATACCAAAATGCTTTTTTCTTTAGGGAATATATTTTGTGTTTGTGCATAGTGTGGTCAAAAAAAATTGAAGTTTAGTGAAAAAGTACGATGTTTTGATGAATTCAAGAAGGATGCCTCCGTAATTATATATAATTTGCACATAGATTCTAAGAAAAGTGCAATAAAACCTAAGCAATGTGAATTGCTAAAAAGTTTATTAAAATTATATAATAACAACAGTTGATAGTCAAAGCAATTTTGTTCGAACATACTTGCAACGACAAAAAAACGAGAAAACAAAGAGGAAACGAGGAGGAAAAACATGGCATCTTTAAAAAAATCCCATGCATCATCCGGGAGCAGCCACAGCAAAGCAGCAAAATTCAAACGATACCTTCCGCTGTATCTGATGTTCCTTCCAGGCGCGATCTATCTGCTCATTAACAATTATATTCCGATGGCAGGCATTATCGTAGCATTTAAGAAGTACAATGCCCGTTTGGGAATCTGGAAGAGCCCGTTCTGCGGACTGGCGAACTTTGAATTTCTGTTTGCATCATCGGATGCATGGACTATTACAAGAAATACGTTACTTTACAATCTGGCGTTTATTGTTCTGAACACGGTAGTCGGAATTATTTTTGCAATCTTTATCTGCGATACGTTTAATAAAAAATTAAAGAAAATTTATCAGAGTGCAATCTTGTTTCCATATCTGATGTCGGCTGTTATTCTTGGCTACATTGTATATGCATTTTTAAGTCAGAGTACAGGTATTGTAAACAATTCGATTTTAAGTGCACTTGGAAAAGATGCTGTGAACTGGTATGCAGAACCGAAATACTGGCCGTTCATTCTGATTTTTGTAAATACCTGGAAGGGTGTAGGATATGGATGTCTGATCTACATATCTACCATCAATGGCATTGATCCGTCTCTGTATGAGGCAGCTTCTCTGGATGGCGCAACCAAATGGCAGCAGATCAAAAACATTACGCTTCCATTCCTGAAACCAACCGTAATCACCCTGACATTGATGAGTGTCGGCCGTATCTTCTATTCCGATTTCGGTCTGTTCTATCAGGTACCACGTGATTCAGGACTTCTGTACTCGGCAACCAATGTTATTGATACCTACGTATACCGCGGCCTGATGAAATCCGGAAATGTCGGAATGTCTGCAGCAGCCGGCTTCTATCAGTCCATCATCGGATTTATCATTGTCCTTACCGCAAACGGAATCGTACGTAAAGTCAGCAAAGAAAACGCAATGTTCTAAGGAGATCACGTATGAAAGAAAAACCATTTTCCAAATATCAGATTTTAGCAAACGCTGTCATGATTATCTGGACGCTTGCCATTATCTTACCGTTTATTCTGTTATTTATGTCTTCTATTACAGATGAAAACACACTGGTAGCGAATGGATACTCCTTCTTTCCGAAGAAGTTCTCCCTCGCGTCCTATTCCTACATCATCAAATCCGGAGGTCAGATTTTGAAGGCCTATGGAGTAAGTATTGGTGTCACGGTAGTCGGAACTCTGTTGAATGTCCTTCTGTCTGCTCTGATGGCCTATCCTTTGTCAGTAAAAAATCTTCCGGGCAGAAATGTGATGATGTTCTTCGTGTTCTTTACCATGCTGTTCAACGGCGGTATCGTTCCATCTTACATTATGTGGACAGGTACCTTCCATATCAAAGATACGATTTTTGCACAGCTGCTTCCAAACTTCCTGCTTTCTGCATGGAATGTTATGATGATTCGAACTTATTTTACCACAAGCATTCCGGATGGATTATACGAGGCGGCAGAGATTGACGGTGCAAGCCAGTTTACCATCTTCTGGAAAATCGTACTTCCGCTTGGAAAACCGATCTTGGTAACAATGGGCACCTTTGCAGGCCTTGCTTACTGGAATGACTGGACCAATGGTCTGTACTATATCGTTAAGAATACAGGTCTGTACAACGTACAGAACCTTCTGAACCAGATGGTACAGAATATTCAGTTCCTGACACAGAGCTCCAACTCGAATGTGACAGCAGCTGCATCGACCATTCCGGCAACGGGAATCCAGATGGCAATTGCATTCGTAGCAATTCTGCCGATTATGCTGATTTTCCCGTCTTTCCAGAAATATTATGCAAAAGGTATCGCTCTTGGCGCAGTCAAAGGCTGATACAGATGGAATGAATCATTAGCAGCGAAAAGGGCTGCTTCGTGATAAACTTATTTTAAGGAGGAATTTTCATATGAAAAGAAAAATGCTTGCTGCTTTTCTGGCAGCGACAATGGTGGGCGGCCTGCTTGTCGGCTGCGGAAACAGTGGAGACACTTCCGGCTCATCCAAGAGCTCTTCTGGAACAACATCAACAGCATCGGCATCTGGCGAGGTAGATGCTTCCGTAACAAAAACAGAGCTTGGTGAGTACACGGAAGAAAATCCTTATCATCTCGTGTTTGCCTTCGTCGAGTTCTACGAGCAGGATGACGCAGCACGTACCGCAGTGCAGGATGCATTGAATGAATACATGATTCCGAAATATCATATTGAAGTGGAATTTCTTCCATTGCAGTATGCAGAATATCAGCAGACGATTCAGCTGATGATTTCCGGTGGTGATGAGCTGGATGTTATGCCAATTTATTACAGCAATGCTTCCAGTTGGATTGCAATGAATGGTATTGTCGATATGAACCAGTATATGGATACTCCGGAGGGACAGGCTATTAAAGATGTGCTTGGTGAAGCAAATGCAACGGTAGGTTCCATGAATGGTATTCTGTTCGGTTTTCCGGCACAGAAGGAATCGGTTGAACTTGGTGGTCTGACTATGAGAGCAGATATCTGTGATGAACTTGGTATCGCAGAGGAATACGGACTGGAGCTGAATCAGGATGAATACACCGGAAAAGTGTATGACTGGTCTGTTGCAACTGAAATTTTCAAGAAAGTAAAAGAAGCACATCCGGAAATGACACCTCTGTATCTGCAGGGAAGTGCAAGCCCGATGAGACGTCTTGCATTTTTCGACGAGTTAGCGGATCAGTTCGGTGTTCTGGATTGGGAGGCTGATCATGACTCCACAACCGTAGTGAACGAGTTTGAAACCGATACTTACAAAGAAGCAGTAACCCAGCTGGCGGAATGGTTTGATGCAGGATACATTTATCCGGATGCGTTGACGGATACACAGGGAGCTGCAGTTATGATGAAGGCTGGAAATACGTTCTCTTATATGTCAGCAATTAAGCCGG
Organism: Blautia sp. OF09-25XD; assembly: GCF_003482095.1. Taxonomy (NCBI): domain Bacteria; kingdom Bacillati; phylum Bacillota; class Clostridia; order Lachnospirales; family Lachnospiraceae; genus Blautia; species Blautia sp. OF09-25XD. The sequence goes on along the minus strand of NZ_QUMG01000008.1, from coordinate 33,013 downwards.
GCTATCTTGTTGAGGCAAAGGCATCTACAGGAACAGACTGCTATGCAATGTATTTTGGACAGGATGTAGAAGGTGGATATTCAACTACAAACGTAAGTTTTATGATACTGGCATCGCAACCAACAGTGCGGATCCGGAAATGGCCTTTAAGTTTATCTCCGCGCTGTATACAGATCCGGAGGTTATGAATCTGTGGCAGAATGGTATTCAGGATGTAAACTATAAAGTTTTGGATGATGGTACTGCTTATTATGTAGATGGTGAAGATGCTTCTAACTTTAAATATCATCAGAATACAGGATGGTTTATGGGCAATCAGTTTAACACATACGTATGGAATGATGGTTCCAAGGATGCAAATTACTGGGATAAACTGCAGCACCATAACGACTGGGCACAGTATTCACCGGCATACGGATTTATGTGGGATTCTTCTGAATACTCTACACAGATCACAGCTCTGCAGAATGCACTGAATACGTATCGTCCAGCACTTGAGACAGGCTCTGTCGGAGTTGCTGGTGTAGAAGAAACACTCCAGAAACTGAATGATGCGCTGTATGCAGCCGGACTGCAGACTGTTATGGATGCAAAACAGGAGCAGCTGGATAAATGGCTGGATGAAAACGGAGGAGCTACAGAAACTCCGCAGTCTAACCTTGATACGATTGCAGCAGCAAAAGAAGCAAACTAACGAAAGATCAACATTAGGTATAATTAGATCTAAGGCAAATCCGCCCGGAAACCGTAAAGCTGTGCGGTCTTCGGGCGGATTGCTTTGTATGTTTTTGGCTTTTACAGCAGAAAGGATTTACTATGAAAAAAATGAATTACACATTTTCCGTGCCGGACAACAAACGCGTGCGTATGATTGTCAGCACAGACTGCAAAAATGAGGCGGACGACCAGTTCGCACTGGCACATCACCTGATGACACCGATGTTTATTCTGAAAGGCATCGTTCCGTGTCACTTCAACATGTTCTCCCGCGATTACGGCGATGGCCACACAGCACAGGCGAGCATGGACGAGGTCAATAAAGTGCTGGATCTGATGGATCGGCAGGGCGTATGCCCGGTCTGCAAAGGATCGGAATTTCCGATGAAGGACGAGCAGACTCCGGCCGTGTCGGATGGCGCAAAGCTGATCGCCGAAGAAGCCATGAAAGATGATCCGCATCCGCTGTTCATCGCCTGCCAGGGAGCACTGACCGACGTTGCCTCCGCACTTCTGATGAAACCGGAAATCGCAGACCGCATGACCGCCATCTGGATCGGCGGAGCACCGTATCCGGAAGGGGGAGAAGAGTTCAACCTCCGCCAGGATATCGCAGCTGCAAACGTTGTGATGAAATCCGGCATGAAGGTATGGCAGGTTCCGTCTACCGTATACAAGAAAGTAACAGTTTCTCTTGCCGAGCTGCAGCTTAATGTTCAGCCATGTGGAGAAATTGGAAATTATCTGTATCAGCAGATGGTAGACTTTAACAACACCTTCTATCAGTTCCAGGAATGGCCGCACGGCGAAATCTGGGGTCTCGGCGATTCTCCGACAGTTGGGTTGCTGCTGGCAGAGGTACAGCGTACCGACCTCTATGAAATGGTAGAAGCGCCGGAAATCAGCTATGAGGACATGAGCTATCACTTCACCGGAAAGAACCGCAAAATTCGCGTTTACCATGATCCGAATGCGGAGCTGACGTTGAGAGACTTTTTTGCGAAACTGAAATTGAATTATGGGATGTGACAGGGACTGCTAATCAAAATCAGAGCCTGTTTGAAAAAAGCTTTCCACAAGATGTGTGTCACAATTTATCGGAAATTTTGTTCGACAGAGGGCGTCGCAGCGGGTTTTTGTATGGACAGAAAGAGCAATATAAAAACAGCCATCTGTGCAAGTTTGTCCAGATGGCTGTCTATCGTAATACTTTCGTTATTTACACACTTCGTCAATATCCACACGGTCGATCATAATATTCAGGATCTCCGTATCGGTATCTTTCATGCCGACTCTTCCGATGTATCCCATACTCTTGATCGTATCCTCGACATCTTCCCGCACGATACCTTCGCCCGGCTGGAAACTTCTGTGATGCTGGCCCATGTAGTGGGCGAGAATAGCAGCGTCAACAGCGGATGCAATTTTCGCCGCACAGGAGGATTTTGCGCCGTCGCAGACAATACCGCCGACGTTTCCAATGGTGTTGACGATCGTCAGACTGACATCTTCATAAGTTCCGCCAGAAAGATAGGTAATGGCGGCACCGGCTCCACAGCCTGCGCTGACGGCGCCGCAGTAAGCGGAAAGACTTCCAATATATTTTTTCTGATGAACCGCAATCAGGTTGCTGACAACGAGTGCGCGGTACAGTTTTTCCTGGGAAACGTTCCATTCTTTTGCAAACTCAATGACAGGAAGGGAAACGGTCATGCCCTGGTTTCCGCTGCCGGAATTGATGACGACCGGAAGAGAGCAGCCGCTCATACGCGCATCGGAGCCTGCCGCTGCACGGGCGCGGGCGCGGATTTTTACGTCATTGCCGTATTCATTCAGCAGCGTGCGGCCAACCTGTGCACCGTATGGATGACGGAGACCTTCATCGGAAATGGCAGAGTTCATGGTGATCTGACGGTCAAGAATTTCTTTGATGTCTTCGATCTTCACAGTATCGGCAAATTCAAGAATATCCTTGACGTTCAGCACACTTTTATCAACGTATTCAGGGGAATCCTCATGAGCCGCAATCTGATAAAGTATCTCACCATCTTTTACGATGCGTGAAATCAGAGTATGACGGTTTACAATTGTTACTTCTGCACTGTGCTCTCCGGCAATGACTTTTGCAACAATGTAGAGATTTTCTACGCCTTCTTTTAAAGTACAGGTACAGAATCCCTGCTGTACCAGCTTTTTTGTATTTTCAATATCTGCTTCGGTCACATCTTCAAGTACTTCAAGTTCACGTTCGGCACAGCCTCCGACGACGCCAAGCGTTGCCGCAACATCAATTCCCTTCAGGCCATTGGAGTTTGGAACTTTAACACCCTTTACGTTTTTGATGATGTTTCCACTGCAGCAAAGCTCGATCGATTCCGGCATCTGTCCGAGTACTTCGCGTGCTTTTGCTGCCGCATATGCAATGGCAATCGGCTCTGTACAGCCAAGCGCCGGAACAAGCTCGTTTTTTAAAATCTTTACATAACTGTCATATAATTTCTGATCCATGAAAATTCTCCTGTATAGTTTTTTATGCGTTATCAACTGGTAAATCTTGCATTTCTTTCTGATTATACTATTGATATATCACTGATAATATCAGATGTCAAGTAGAGAATTGCAATTTGTGAATTAACATCATGCATTGACGCAGAAAAGAAAAGATGATACGATAAAAACAGTAAAATACTGAAATCGGAGGTAATCATTGGAGAATAGCAAAACTGTAACATTTTCACTTGGTGGAATGATTTTCGAATATGATGAGAAAAAGAATAAAATTAATATAGAAAAACATGGAATTTCATTTAAAAGTGCTGCCCGTGTATTTTTTGATTATGATCGAATAGAATATTATGATGAGGAAAATAGTAATGTTGAAGATCGATATGATATCATAGGTGATTTATCTGCAGGGACAGCGCAAATAGAGCGTAATACAGAGATTATGATCGGAAATATAAAAAGTGATGATGTTTTGTTTGTAGTGTATACGGAAAGAATACGGAAAAATGAAAATGGGGCAGAAATAGATGTGACAAGATTAATCTCCGCAAGATATGCAACCAATTTTGAAAGGGGGCTTTATTATGGTAAATACTAAAGAAATGACAGAAAGCCTGATAAAAGAACTCGCTTTTTCAGAAGAAGAATTAAGGGAACTAAAAGCAGCAAAAGAAAAACCTATTGTATTTGATGAAGATTGTCCGGAAACGACTCCAGAACGGGCGCTAAAATTTCGACGGGTAAATCCGCCGAGGGGAGCAGGCAAAAAAAGAGCATAAAAATTTGTGATCTCCGTAAAACCAGAAAATCCTAGTTTTACGGAGATCTTTTCAGAATAAATTGTATTTTCCTTTAAAGTGTCCTATACTGAAAAGTAGCAAAAATACACACCACCCTTTCATTTGGAGGATTTTTATGCAGAAGATTACGTTTCGAAAATTAGCTGGAGAAAAATATATTTACCCGGAACTGCAGGGACACTTTATCGAGTTTCTTGGCTCCTGTATTTATGATGGAATCTGGGTTGGAGAGGATTCGGAAATTCCGAATTATCATGGAATCCGAAAAGACCTTGTGGATGCATTTCAGAAGCTGCACCCGCCGGTGATCCGCTGGCCGGGCGGATGTTTTGCGGATGTATATCACTGGCGGAACGGCATAGGTCCGCGGGAGCAGCGGCCGGTTACATACAATGAAAACTTCGGTACTTTCGAGACGGATCCCAATCAGTTCGGTACGCACGAGATGATGGAATTCTGCGAGATGATCGGCGCGAAGCCATGGTTTAATATCAATATGATGACCGGCTCTCCATCCGAGATGCGAGAGTGGATGGAGTACTGTAACCGCAAAGAGCCGACGGCACTTTCGCAGGAACGAAAAACAAACGGCCATGAAAAACCGTTCGAGATTGAATACTGGGGTATCGGAAATGAAGTATGGGACGGCGGCGGAAAAATGACGCCGCAGATGTATGCGAACGAATACCGGAAATTCAGTTCCTCCTGTCCGTCGTTTGGAGGCGGCGATCAGACATTTTCCATGAAATGCATCGCCAGCGGCCCGGATGGAAATAAGCCGAAAGAACGTGCTGCGTGGACAAAAGATTTCTTTAAGGAAATGGGAAAATACCGGATGCCGTCTCTCTATGGCTACGATCTCCATTTTTACAACTGGAATCTGAAACAGCTTCAGACAGAGAAAAAGTTTGATGAAAAACAGTGGTATGATGTGATCAATGGATGCAAAGAGCTGGAAAATGTCATTCACGAGCAGCGCCGCCTGATAGATGACGGTCTTGAAGCACTTCCGAAACCGGAGGGGCCGTTCCGGGCGGCACCGAGAAAATGTGAACTGATTGTCGGTGAGTGGGGAAACTGGCACAGCAGTGCGTTTAATGCACGCCCGGCGCTGTATCAGCAGTGCACGATGCGCGATGCCGTTACAACCGCACTGACACTCGACATCTTCCACCGCAATACCGGGGATGTGCGCATGGCATGTGTAGCACAGTCTGTCAATGTCCTGAATTCCCTGTTCCTGACGGATGGCGAGCATTGCATTCTGACACCAAACTACGATGTGTTCGATATGTATCAGGTGCATCAGGGTGCGTATACGCTTGGCTTTGAGGAAAAGAACAAAGATCCTGAGGTCTGCATTTTTGCCTCGATCAAAAATGATGATATCTACGTCAATCTCGTAAATACAAGCTACAGCGAATCAAAGAAAATCGAATTGAAATTCAAACAGTGTCCGGAATTTGTTGAGGCCAAAACACTGTACTCCCAAGATCCGCAGAACTACAACGATGCGAAACATCCGAACCGAGTCCGCTGCAAAGAAGGAAAAGCACCTGCACGGGAAAAAGACTCCTTCCAGATTGCACTGCCGGCGGCTTCGGTCAGCGTTTATCATTTCAGAAAAACAGAAACAGAAAAGTAATACATACAAAACGGGCCGCCCCGGGGAAAAGGATTGTTCCCACAGGGCGGCTCATTTCTATTACAAAAATAATTCAATCACAAACACCACGGCACAGCATGCCACCGAAACCTGAAACAGGCTTGCACCGAACCATGCGGCTGCGATGCCGACGACAAGCGCGAGTGCGCCGGAAACAGGGCTCTGTGTTGCATGGACAATCGCCGGGAAGGTCATGACGGACAGCGTCACGTATGGAACGTAGTACAGAAACGACTGAATAAACTGATTTTTAATCGGCTTCCGAATCAGCGTCAGCGGCAGAATCCGGATTGTGTAGGAAACCAGAGCCATGACGGCGATATAGATATAATTATTGTACATCAGCATTTTCCTCCTCTGTCTTTACCGGGAACAGGATAGCTCCGGCGCAGGAAATCAGAACGGTGAGCAGAATCGTTCTGGTTCCGTCGGAGAGAGTGGAGATGCCCGGGAGATAGCTGCAGATAAAGCTTAAGAAAAAGCTGACGGCAACAAGACCCGCTACCACACGGCTCTTTCTCGCCGGGGGAATGATGATTGCAAGGAACATGCCGTACAGCGCCACGCTTAAGGCACTGACAGCGCGCAGCGGCAGCAGATTTCCGGCAATAATGCCAAGAGCCGTGCCGATCGACCACGCGGGAGCAGCGACGAGAATGGCACCGTATGTATAATACGGATTCAGCCAGCCCGGGCGCGCGATTGTGATGCCAAACAGTTCATCCGTTACATCGTAACCAATGAGAAAACGGTGGAAAAACGGCGTGTCCGGTGAAAAACGCTGGGCAAGCGCACAGCTCATCAGCAGATACCGCGCATTGGCGATGAGCGTAATGATGGCGACCTGCAGATAGCCTGCATTGGCGGCAATCAGTGTAAAGGCGGCGTATTCTCCGGCGGAAGCATTGTTAAAAAGACTGGCGAGAAAGCCCTGAAAAGGACTAAGACCTGCCTTACGCGCCGCAATGCCGAGCGAAAACGAGACCGCAAAATAGCCAAGCCCGATCGGAATGCCATCGCGGATTCCGTTGACCAGAGCCTGGCGGGAAAATGAATAAGATCTTTGTGAACTCATAAAAAGCTACTTCCTTTTCTTTCGCAGAAGCTAGAGCATGTCTGAAAAAATCATTTCCGTAATCTGAGATTCGCAGCTTACGAAAAGTTTTTTTCAGACATGCTCTGGCTTCTGACAAAAATGTTGGGGTCAAGAGATCAAAAATCCTCTTGCAAGCGAGCTTGCACCGGCTTTTTGATCTTTTGCCCTGATATCTGATGAAAATTATAGCAAGTTTCGACAGGTTCGTAAACTCTTATTTTGCTCTTGTTCGTTTCCATTAGCCACCGCTTACGCCTGCGTTTCTAAGTCTGTTGAACTGAATTGTATAAAATTATGTACAAAAACAGAAGATAAAGCTTGAAAATAGAAGAAAAATCCATTAATATCTATGTATACAAAAAACATTACCGAAGGTGGTGCCTACGATGAAACTGCGTGCGCTTGCAAAAATAAATCTTGGTCTTGATGTGACCGGAAAAAGAGAGGATGGTTACCATGAAGTCCGCATGGTAATGCAGACGATCCAGATGTACGATCAGCTGGAAATAAAGGAGAGCAAAGAACCCGGAATAAGGCTTACAACCAATCTGCCGTTCCTTCCGTGTAATGACGGAAATCTCGTATACAAAGCGGCCAAGCTTCTGATGGATGAATTTGATATCCGTCAGGGCGTTGATATGAACCTGACAAAATTTATCCCGGTAGCGGCCGGCATGGCGGGCGGAAGCTCGGATGCGGCAGCAGCACTGGTAGGAATTAACCGCATGTTTCAGCTTGGTCTGACAAAACGCCAGCTGATGGAGCGGGGTGTGCAGATCGGTGCGGATGTTCCGTACTGTGTGATGCGCGGTACAGCGCTGGCAGAAGGAATCGGCGAAAAGCTGACATCCCTTCCCGGCGTACCGATGTGCTACGTGCTGATCGGAAAACCGGGTATCAATGTTTCGACGAAATTTGTCTATGGAAACCTGCATCTTGACGAGGTGACGGAGCATCCGGATATCGACGGCATGGTAGAGGCGATCCGAAATCATGACCTGTACGGCATCACGGACCGCATGGGAAATGTGCTGGAATCCGTGACGTGTCCGGCGTATCCGGTGATCGATGAGATCAAGGCACAGATGATGAAAAACGGTGCGGTCAATGCGATGATGAGCGGCAGCGGCCCGACCGTATTCGGCATTTTCGACGATCCGGACAAGGCAGAATTTGCCCGCGCTCAGTTAAAAATAAGCGGACTGTCGAAACAGACATTCCTGACTACAGTATCAAAACCGGGAGGTACAAAGTATGGTAAAAAATGAGTTAGACCTGCAGATGGAGGATTATCAGTACCTTCCGCTCCGTGATGTCGTGTTCCGCACGCTGCGCCAGGCGATTCTGCGCGGGGAGTTAAAGCCGGGAGAGCGGCTTATGGAAATCCGGCTGGCAAATCAGCTCGGCGTTTCACGTACGCCGATCCGTGAAGCGATTCGCATGCTGGAACTGGATGGCCTTGTAATCATGGTGCCGCGCAAGGGTGCACAGGTGGCGCAGATCACGGAAAAAGATCTGAACGATGTGCTGGAGGTGCGGCTCGGACTCGAGGAGCTGGCGGTAAAACTGGCGTGTCAGCGGATTACAGAGAGCGAACTGCAGAAGCTTTATCAGGCATCGCGCAGCTTTGAACAAATGCTGGAGACAACAGAGACGGATGATCTGCAGAAGCTTGCACAGGCAGATGTGGCATTCCATGATGTGATTTATCAGGCGACGAACAACGAGCGCCTGATTCAGCTGCTGAACAATCTGCGGGAGCAAATGTACCGTTACCGGATTGAATATTTAAAGGATGTAAAATCCCGACGTTCCCTGGTCGAGGAGCACGATGCCCTCTATGAACGTATGAAAAATCGGGATCTTGCAGGCGCACAGAAGATGATCCGCGAGCATATCGAGCGACAGCAGGAGAGTATTATGCAGACCGTACATCACCAGAGCATGACGGGTGTAGAAGAAAAATAAAAGCGTATAAAATTTCGAAAAAGGAACATTCTGTTACAGAGTAAAAAAATCGTGACAGAATGTTTTTTTATGGAATTTTGCAGAGTATATTTCTCCAGATGGTTTTTCGGAAGCTTTCAAAAGGAGGAGAAGGAGGGACGCAGGCATGGAAGAAGAGAAGACGCAGATTTCACTCACACTGGCGGAAAATGAAAGCGTGATCCGTACATGGTGTGAAAATTGCGATGATATTCAGATCCGCCCGATGAAACTCGGCAAAACGGGCGGAACCGGTGCGCTGCTGATCTACGTAGAAGTGGCGGTGAGCTGCGTTATGTTGAAGGATTCCGTGATCGGGAAGCTGTTGAACCGTCTGATGGAGGTTCCCGAGGCAGATATCCCGGGGGTTCTCTCGGAAAATCAGCTCGGAATTTCGGACACGCTGGAATTTGACACCCTCGAGGATGCCTTTGCCTCGATGCTGGCGGGAAACGCCGTTCTCTTTGTGGACGGTTACGACTGCGCCGTCAAAATCGGTTCGAAGGGATATCCAAATATGGGAGTCCAGAAAGCCGAGTCCGAGAAAGTGCTGCGCGGCTCAAACGAGGGCTTTTCCGATTCCGTCAAAACCAATACGGCACTCGTCCGCAAGCGTCTGCGGACCACCGATCTGAAAGTGGAGGAGATACATTTTGGTGCGCATTCTGATACGGTTCTGGCTCTGGTGTATGAGAAAGAGCTGATTTATCCGAAATTTCTGGAAGAGGTAAAACAGCAGATTGCCGGCTGGGAGGTGGACGGCGTTTTTGACAGCGGCATGGTCGAGCAGCTCTGCGGACCGCAGTGGAAATCGCCGTTCCCGCGCTTCGAGACGACTGAACGGCCGGACCGCGCGGCGATGGAGATTCTGGACGGAAGAATCCTGCTTTTATGTGATAATTCCCCGGTCGGGATTCTCTTCCCGGCATCATTTGACAGCTTTTTAAAGGTCAGTGAGGACCGGTATCATCATTTTCTGATCGTCTCATTTGAGCGGCTGCTGCGGTATGCGGCGGTCTTTCTCGCCCTGTGGATTTCGGGCGGATACCTGGCTGTCACGGGCTTTCACACACAGGTGCTTCCGACCAAACTCCTGCTGGCGTTCGCCGAAGCGCGGAAAGGCGTTCCGTTCCCCGGCATTCTGGAAATTCTTCTGATGGAATTTGCTTTTGAACTGATCCGCGAGGCCGGTGTGCGCATGCCGGGGCCGCTTGGCGGGACGATCGGAATTGTGGGCGGGCTGATCATCGGAGATGCAGCGGTTTCCGCCAATCTGGTGAGCCCGATGACCGTCGTTGTGGTTGCGGTTTCGGCGCTCTGTTCGCTGGCGATTCCGAACGAAGAGTTTGGTGCGCCGTTCCGGCTGCTGAAGTTCGGCTTCATTTTGCTCGGCGGATGGATCGGCATTTTCGGCATGGTGCTCGGCACGTTTCTTCTCGCGGGTCATCTTGCCGGGCTTACGAGTTTTGGCATTCCCTATCTGATGCCGTTCGTCGGGAAAGGACTTGCGGGCTACCATGCGCCGAAGGATTCCGTATGGCGGCCGCCGCTGCATCAGATGCGGGAGCGGCCGGTCTTTACAAAGCGCAATCAGAGAGTGCGGCTGCGGAAAAACAGAAAAGCTGCGGAGCCGGAAGAAAAACAGGAAAGGGGAGAGTGACGCATGTTTTCGGAAAATGACAGAATTTCACAGCGCCAGATGGAACGCCAGATCGTGCTCGTTCTGCTCTGCCCGGCGTTCTGGCAGCTCGCAGCGTACGGCGCATCGGACGGCCTGCCCGGTATGGCAGGGATTTTCGTTGGATATGGGCTGCTGGCGGTGTGGTGCATTTATCTCGTGCGCCTTGGCGGGCTTTACTGCCGCCTGGAAAGCGTGATGGGAAAGGCTGGGAAACTCCTTCTGGCAGTGATGTATCTGTGTTATCTGCTTTTCCTCGGCGGAACACTGCTTCGCAGAATGGCAGAGCTTGCCGCCGCGTATCTGACAGCGGGTGTACCGCAGGAGCTCTGCGGACTGTTTCTGCTCGCGGCGGCCGGGTTTGGTGTCGGCAGTGAAGTACAGAAAAGAGGACGGCTGGCGGAAGCACTCTATCCGTGGATTGTGGGCGGGATTTTGATTCTGCTTCTGCTGACGGTTCCGCAGATGCATTTTTCCTCGTTTGAGGATGCCTGGAAGACAGCAAAGTCTGTTGAAATTGTGGATAACGGAATACTTTTTGGGTGGAATGTGTGGAGAACACTGGAAAATGGAACACCGATTGCGCTGCTGCCGTTTTTACTGGGGCATGTGCAGAAAGAGCACAGGAGTGTCATTCTTCCGGTGACGCAGAGTATCTGGAAAACGGGGCTTCTTGTAATTGCAGGAAGCATGGCGCTGCTCGGCGTTTTCGGCCGGCGCGGCACGGCTGCGGCGCAGGACCCGCTCTTACTGTTAATGGCAGGAACGAGCCTGCCAGGTGGATTTCTGGAGCGGTTTGATATTCTGTGGATGGCATTTCTTTTGATGGGACTGCTGTTCACACTGGGAAGTCTGCTGTTTTACGTATCGCTGATCGGAGAGAAGACGGGACTGTGGAAACCGCAGAATCTCTATGTACAGATCGGTACAGTGCTTTTTATATGGCTGCTGTCATGCGCGGAAAGCGGCTGGTCGGTCCGATACGGTTACTTTCCGTTTTTCCTTGCCATCACGGTGCTGCTCGGCTTCTGCCAGAAGCATATGAAAAAACTGCGGCTTGTGTGTCTGGCGCTGGGCAGTATGATTTTCCTGTCATCCTGCGGGGCAGTAGAGCCGGAAAAGCGGCTGTATCCACTGGCGGTTGCCTTTGATTATATGTCGGAAGAGGCGACTGCGCCGGAAAACAGTGAAACTGGGGAAGAAACCGGGACGGCGGTCAGTGAGAGCGGCGGAGAAAAGGAGACGGCTGGCGGTAAATGGCGCGTCTGGTATGCGCCTGCGAATCTTGCGGTGGTGACCGGCCAGGGAAAGGATGAGCAGGAGGAGGGAACCGACGAGGACCCCGCATCGCTGTTCTTTGAAGCGGAGACGTTTGAGGAGATTGCGCAGCAATATGACAGCACAGAGGAATATGATCTCGACACCGGACACGTCCAGGCGATTGTATTTTCCGATGCACTGCTCAGTGACCGGGGACGGATGGAAGAACTGTTGAAGTACCTGGAACAGGACCGTGCGCTTGGGCACAGTGCCTATCTGTTTCACGCAGAAAAACCAGAAGATATCATGGAGCAGAACGGAAAACAGGTGGAGTCCGTCGGTGAGTACCTGTGCGGAATTTATGACAACCGGGTGAAAAGAAAAGAGGCGGTGACACTGGCGGACTTGTGCTATGCGTTGGAAAACGAAAGGAGCATTCCGTGGATTCCGAAAGCGCCGTAAAAGGTTTAAAGTGTATGGAATATCGGAGCGGGTAGTGAGTGTCTGTGTATAAAAGTTTTGAAATCCGGCAAAACTGGAAAAAACAGGAGGCAGCATATGAATGAGAAAAAAGTACAGAGCCGGAAACGGAATCAAAATCAGACACAGAAGAAATCCAGGGACAGGCAGGCGCAGCCCCGAAATACATTTGGGAACCAGCATAGAAGTCAATTCCAGGCGGCATTTCAAATTTTCTGCCGCCGCTGGCTCCCCGTCTGCATTGCGGCGCTGATCCTTTCCGGAACCGCCAATCTTCTCCGCGAGTCCCGTCTGCAGCAGGAAGTCGCTGCAAAGATCGTGCGCTTTCACGTAAGAGCCAACAGCGACTGCGCCTCCGACCAGCAGATCAAGCTTCAGGTACGCGATGCCGTTGCCGAAGAACTGCAGACGATCCTGCACGGAGCCGAAACAAAAGCAGAAACCGAAGAAATCCTGCGTGAAAACGAGCCCTCCATCCGTGCCGCCGCCCTTCAGACGCTGCGCGCAGGAGGCAGTACTGACGATATCACCGTAACGTACGGAAAAGCCAGTTTTGAGGAAAAAGAAACGGGCAATTATATTCTCCCCGCCGGAACGTACGACGCTCTTCAGATCAACATCGGCAGAGCCAAAGGGCACAACTGGTGGTGCATGCTGTACCCGTCCATCTGCTTTTCGGATGCCCTGCGCCCCGTAAACGAGGATGGCGAAAGTGCAGAAAAAGTCGAAAAAAGCCGGATTCCGCTGCAGAATCTGTTGAGTGACGCCGCCTACCGCGAAATTCTGAAAAGTGACCGGATTTCGTTCCGGTTTTTCTGGCGTTAGGCGGATTTTTCGAAAGACTTTCAAGAGAAATGATTGCAATATTCCTCCATTCGGGTTAAAATAATGTATCAGCGACCTATTTTAACCAGGGTCGTGAAATGAAAAAAGAAATGTAAAAATTCAGATATATTAAATATAGAAATGAACCCCATTCGGCATGACAAAAAAGTAATGCCGGATGAAAAATGGAGGAAAGTATGAAAGCAGACAGACAGGCGCCGATCGGCGTCTTTGATTCCGGTGTCGGCGGACTGACCGTAGTGCGTGAGATTATGCGAAACCTGCCCGACGAACGAATCGTATATTTTGGAGATACCGCGCGTGTGCCGTACGGTTCCAAATCGAAAAATACCGTCATCCGTTATTCCCGCCAGATCGTACACTTTCTGGAAACCCAGCAGGTCAAGGCAATCGTCATCGCCTGCAACACCGCAAGTGCGCTGGCACTCGATACGATCGAAAAAGAGATTGATCTCCCGATCATCGGCGTGGTAAAACCGGGCGCACAGATGGCCGTCGAGACGACGCAGAACAAGCGCGTCGGCGTCATCGCAACCGAGAGCACTATTCAGAGCGGCCTCTACCAGCAGCTCATTACCGAGGCAGATCCGGCGATCACCGTTTACGGAAAACCGTGTCCGCTGTTTGTGCCGCTCGTGGAAGAGGGCTGGACAAAAGATCCGATCACCGAGGAAGTGGCGCGCCGCTATCTGGCAGAGATTCTGGATAAAGACATCGACACGCTGATTATGGGATGCACCCACTATCCGCTGCTGCGTTCTCTGCTGCGGAAAGTAGTCGGAGAAAAAGTAACACTCGTCAACCCGGCATACGAAACCTCACAGGCACTGCGCAGACTGCTGCGGGAGCTGGATCTGGAGAATCCGGGAAACGATGAGCTGGGCCGTCAAAAATACCAGTTCTTCGCAAGCGACGGCGTGGAGCGGTTCAATGCCTTCGCACATTCCGTTCTGCCGGAGCAGATCAGCGATACGAAACAGGTACAGATTGAAAACTATTAAAAACGACATACAGAAAAGAGAGAGGAACATCAGAAAAGGATGGAAAAAGACGTACTCATCAGCATCCGCGGACTGCAGTATCTGATGGATGAGGAATCCGGCGAACAAGAACCGGTGGAGGTTATGACGACGGGTTCGTACTACAAGAAAAATGGCCATCACTTTCTGATCTACGACGAGGCAACCGAAGGCTTTGACATGATGACGCACAACATGATCAAATTTACGGAAAACGCCCTCGAGGTGCGCAAGCGCGGCCTCATTGATGTCCATATGATTTTTGAGGAGGATAAAAAGAACATTTCGTTTTATCACACGCCATATGGCATGATCAACATGGGAGTTGCGGCGACGAAGGTCAGAATGAAAGAGACGCCGGATCAGATTTTACTGAAGGCAGAATACGCGCTCGACATCAACGACAGCTACGTGGGGGACTGCGTAATCGATATCGAGGTAAGACCGCGGGAAGGCGGAAAACTGAATTTATAAAAAAATACCCGGGAAGAATGAAAATCATTCAACTCGGGTATTTTCGCGAGCAACGAGCCAAAGTCCGGGCTTGCACGAGACCTTGGAGACTGCCGCGAAAGCAAAAAGAAACACGCAAAGCGTGTTTCTTTTTGTTTCAGATGAAATTTTATTTCTCCTCGCCGCGTGCCTTGCGGAGCATTTTCTGCCAGAAGCCGTTTTTCTTTGCCGGCTGCTCTAAAGAACCGCGGATGCCGCGAACTCCGGTGATATAGATACCGCTTACGGTAGCCTTGACTTCTTTTTTTACCGGGATCTGATCGAAGATAGCAGCGTCGCAGATCAGGGTCATGATTCTCGGACCGACTTTTGCTTTGACGATCGGCAGTTTTGCGCGACGCATCATTTTCGGTGTCTGGTCAATGACCATCTGTGGGAGTCCGGAATCTTTCATGCGAAGCTTTTTCTTATCTATGATCAACATGGAGACAGTCTGTTTCATGGCCTCCATTTGTTCCTGCTGTGCGGCCTGTTTTGTCTGTGCTTTTTTACCGAAGTAATACAGCAGACCAAGGATGACAGCGATGACAGCTAATACGATTAATACGATAATCCAGGGTTTCATCCCTCTATTCCTCCTCTGCAAAAAATAATGTGGGCATCGGAACATACAATGCCAGTCTATGAACATTCTAACATTGATTTCGGCAAAACGCAAACACATTTTAGCGCAATCCAGGCGATTTTACGGTTGAAAATCATAAGAATTTCTAAAATCGGAGCCCCAGCCTTTTTTTTACCAGACAAGTATGGTAAAATGAGATTTACAACGCGCCGGGAACGGCGTAGTATGGAGGAAAATTCAAGAATGAAAAGAAAAGCAGCAGTCATGCTTCTGCTCATGACACTGGGAGCAGCCAGTGTGAGCGGATGTGGAAAAAACAATACAACAAGCAGCAGTTCCGTATCAAGCGCAAGCAGCACAAGCGCTTCCTCAGCATCCGATGCGTCGAGCGCAGGCAGCACATCGTCCGACAGCACAGCTTCTGAGGAATACGCTTCCCCAAGTGATGTAGACGGGATTCCGGTTGTCGATGAGGAAGTTGATCCGGCAGAGTGTGTAACGCTTGGAGATTACAAAAAGCTGACACTGGAAAAGAAAGTAGAGCAGGTAACGGATGATGACGTACAGACGGCCATTATGGCAGAGACAGCTGTCACCATGGACGATCCGGACGCCACCGTACAAAAAGGCGACACCGCCGATATTGCCTATGTTGGAAAAGTTGACGGCAAGGAGTTTGACGGCGGAAGCAGTGATTCCTACAATCTGGTGATCGGATCCGGTACCTTCATCGATGGATTTGAGGATGGTGTCATTGGAATGAAAACAGGGGAGACAAAGGATCTGAACCTGAAATTCCCGGACAGCTATCAGAGTACCGATCTGGCAGGAAAAGACGTTGTGTTTACCGTTACGGTAAATGCGTTTACCCGCCCGGCAGAAAACATTGACGGATGGGAACTCGACGATGCATGGGTAGCAGAGAATACAGATTACAGCACTGTGGAGGAATACCGTGCCGGAAAACGCGCAGAGCTGGAGGCTGCAAATGAGACGACAGCGGAAAATAATCTGCAGAATGACGCGATGCAGCAGGTGGCAGACGGCTGTACGTTTCACAAAATTCCGAAATCCTATATCACCCTTGGCGAAGAGGATTACGATAAACGGTATACCACTTATCTTCAGAATTACGGCATTTCCCTGGACGACTATCTGGAGCAGTATGCGGACAGAGCAACCTACAATCAGGAGAAAGCAACGTATGCAGGAACGATGGCAAAAAGTGCCCTTCTTCTGGATGCCGTAAAAGAGGCAGAAGGCTGGACGACAGATGACCAGGATTACCAGCAGATCTTAAACGACGAGGCAGCCAATGCCAATATGTCGCAGGAAGATTTCCTGAAAGCGGCCAATGATTATTACGGGGAAGATACGGTAGTGCGCAATATCATGATGGAGCGCATGATCAATATGGTTCTCGACAATGCAACAGTCAATACTGTGACTGTGGATGCAGACGGAAATACAGTAGAATAAAAAGAAAAATCACCCCGAAACAGGATGAAAATTTCTGTTTTCCGGGGTGATTTAACCGAATCAAGTAAGTCCCCTGCTTCCATTGCGAAAAGCAATAAGCAGTGGGTGGGGACTTGCTTGTATCAGGAGGAGTGCAAGCTCCTTCTGATAAACTGCGGAGCAGTTATTCGGTTATGAGCAAGTAGCGAAGCGGATTGCGAATATCCGCTTGACATGTGGGAGACGAACTGTGTTCGTTATGCCATGATTTTGCGGAACAGATCCTTCAGATCTTCTACGCTTGCATCCTTCGGGTTGCCCGGTGCGCAGGCATCTGCGTGTGCGGAATCTGCAAGGAACTGCAGGTCCTCTTCTTTGACTGCCTCGAGAACAGACGGGATTCCAACGTCTGCGGACAGCTTCTTAACAGCATCAATCGCTGCTTTTCTGTACTCTTCCTGAGACATTTCGTCTACACCTGCAACGCCCATGGCACGTGCGATTTCACGGTATTTCTCACCGGTGCACTCCTGGTTGTATTCCATAACGATCGGAAGCATCATGGCACATGCAACACCGTGTGGGGTATCATAAACAGCACCAAGGGTGTGTGCCATGGAGTGAGCGATTCCAAGACCCACGTTGGAGAAGCCCATACCTGCGATGTACTGGCCAAGAGCCATTCCTTCGCGTCCCTCTTTGGTGTTTGCGACAGCACCGCGCAGAGATTTGGAGATGAGTTCGATGGCTTTGAGATGGAACATGTCAGTCATTTCCCATGCAGCTTTTGTGGTGTAACCCTCGATTGCGTGGGTCAGAGCGTCCATACCGGTAGAAGCGGTCAGTCCTTTTGGCATGGAGGACATCATATCCGGGTCAACAACTGCGATGATTGGCATATCGTGCGGGTCAACGCATACGAATTTACGTTTTCTTTCAACGTCTGTGATAACGTAGTTGATGGTAACCTCTGCAGCAGTACCGGCTGTGGTCGGAACAGCGATGATCGGTACGCATGGATTTTTGGTCGGTGCAGTGCCTTCAAGGCTTCTGACATCCTCAAACTCCGGGTTTGCGATGATGATACCGATTGCTTTGGAGGTATCCATAGAAGAACCGCCGCCGATGGCGATCAGATAGTCAGCGCCGGATGCCTTGAAAGCTTCTACGCCGTGTTTTACGTTTTCGATGGTCGGGTTTGGCTTGATATCGCTGTAAAGCTCATAGTCGAGTC
Organism: Blautia sp. OF09-25XD; assembly: GCF_003482095.1. Classification (NCBI taxonomy): domain Bacteria; kingdom Bacillati; phylum Bacillota; class Clostridia; order Lachnospirales; family Lachnospiraceae; genus Blautia; species Blautia sp. OF09-25XD. Next base: position 15,190 of record NZ_QUMG01000008.1, on the reverse strand, counting down.
CGTTTGCGGTCAGAATATCGGTTACTTTGGAAGTAACGTTGAATTTAATCAGATCCGGGTCAGAGCATACGAAAGCTTTCTTGAAGCCGTGTGCCTTTGCTTCATTTGCGACCTCGGCAATAGCGCCTGCTCCGTGATAAGAGGTTGCATTTAAATTAATACGATTTGCCATGATTGAAAAACTCCCTTCTAAAATGAATAAATGGTTTTACTGAACTTGTTATTATATTAACAAATCCGGAAGGGAAAAAGAAAGTGACAGAAGAAGCGAAGTGTAACACTTTAAAAAAAATCGCCATTGTGACAAAAACAACAGAACAAAATTTGTGAAAAATAACCAGAGAGTGTCTGAAAAACCATTTCCGCAATCTGCAAGCCCCACTTTGACACGCGCTCTAAGAGAGCAGCTGCAGATTCCGGAACAGTTTTTTTAAGTCTTCCGGCATTGCCCGGACGAGAAGAGCTGCAAACTCGGAAGGTGTCAGATCCATGCCGGTAAGCACCCATTTTACGGTCATGGTGATGGAACCCTGACAGTACATTTCGAGAAGAAAATGCATTTCCGGTGAAACCGGGCTGCCGCTTTTTTCGTGAATCAGATTTTCGTAGAACGCGAGAATCAGGTCAAAATCGTGCTCACGCAGAGAATTCTGCTTGTCGTAGCGGAAGGCAGCGGCGAAAAAAGCTTTTTCTTTCTGAATATAGGTAAATTTCTTTTCCAGACTGTCAAAAACGGTCGTTCCGCGACCCATATGTTCGAAGGATTTTGTCAGTAATTTATCAAAATACCAGTTGATCAGATCGTATTTGTCGAGAAAATTGCGGTAGAAGGTCTGGCGGGTAACACCACAGATTTCACAGATCTGGCGCACGGTGATCTCTTCGACAGGGGTTGATTTCATGCACTCCTTCATGGATTCGGCAAGACGGTATTTTGTTTTTTCTCCTTTGGGAGCAGATACGGTGGAATGGATCATCCGGGCAGTTTCCTTTCGCTTCGAAAATTGTAACTATGCAGAGTTATGCATATATTATAACGCGAATCCGAAAAAATAAAAAGCCCTGAACATGTTCCGGAGATAAGATACAGGAACATATTCAGGACGATTTTGCCTATTTTCTTTTGTTTACGGCCTGTCCGACACAGTAGCATACAGCGGCAACAACCATGCCGTTGATGGAAGCGATGCCCCAGTGTAAGAGGTTCGCAACAATGGCACCGAGAATGACACCGGCAACCGCAAACCAGTCTACGGTTTTAAGCTTCGGCTGATCGGTTTCAAAGTCCTTTTTGTTCATGAAGTAGGCGAGCACCAGAATCATGCCGACCGGCGGCAGGGTACAATTCAGAATGTTGAGCCAGCCGCAGAAGTTGTAGTACAGCCATACGGAGGCAACCGTTCCGATGATACCGGAAAGGAGAACCATCGGTTTTTTCCTCTGATGGAAGATGTTGGCAAGACCAAGACCTGCGGTATACAGAGCGTTGTCGTTTGTAGTCCAGATATTAAGACCGAGAACGAGAACAGCCAGGTAGAACAGGTTCAGGCGGACCATAACCTCGAAGATATCGTTTCCGCCGACAAAGATCGAGGAAACGGCACCGAAGAAGAACATCAGGGAGTTTCCGATGAAGAAGGCCACAACCGTGGTGATGGCACCCGCTTTTCCGTCCTTTGCAAAACGTGCGAAGTTCGGGGTTGCGGTTCCGCCGGAAACGAAGGAGCCGATGACAAGACCGGCACCGCCGATGATAGTCAGAGATCCGCTGGATTTGGCAAACTGATCGATGATCGTTCCGTCGCCTCTCATTACGGCCATGACCATGGCGATCGTTCCGAGAATGGCAACACTTGGTACAGCGATATAGCTGACGATGGTCAGAGATTCAATACCAAAATAGGCAGAGGCGGTCATGCAGACGCCGGCAAGAATAACAAGTCCCCACTGTGCCGCAGTGCTTCCGCCGAGCAGCTCCTTGGAAACCGGAATTGCAAACATGGCAAGACCGACACCAAACCATCCGATCTGCGTAAAGCTGGTCATGGCTGACGGCAGATAGGAACCTTTTTCGCCAAAGGCTCTCTGGGACAAAAGATCAAGTGACAGACCGGTTTTTGCACCGACGTAGCCGAGCAGACCGGTATAAATACCAAGAATGATTCCACCAAGGATCAGTGATCCCAAAAAGCCCCAGAAATCGAGGCCGTCAGCGAGCTGCTGGCCGACCCACATGCTTGCCGAGAAGAAGGTGAAGCCAAGCATGATCATAAACATGGTTACTACATTTTTCCGGGCAGAAGACGGAACCGCGCTGTCCGCGAAGTCAACATCTTTTACTTTCTTTTCTTTTTCCATAATATCTCCTGAAAACTGTGATTACGGTTCGCCGAAATTCAGCGAACCGTAAGAAATGGTTTTTTGTTACAGCATGTATTTGCGAAGTGCTGCGGTAAATTCTTCGATTCGTTCAGCCGCAATTTCTTTCAGGGTAGCATCGCCAAGGCTTGCAATGTAACCTTTTTCCTGGCGGTACAGCCATTTGGCCACGCGTTCATCGATTTCTTCGTAGTGATTGATGTGAATCCACTCTTCGTAGGATGCGTCAAGCGGGCAGCCGAGCTTCTCCTCGAGCAGTCTGGTAAAGTCGATCCGGTCGGCCCTCTCCAACATTTTATTCCAGAAGTCGAGAACCTCCTCGACATGCTCATGGATTTCATAGCGTCTTGCACCGCCGTCGTAGATGATGCATTTTTCAAACAGCGGATCACGCATGGAAAGAGTTTCTCTTCGGAACTCCGGTGCAATGATACCGTCTTTCCAGTAGAAATCGACATCCGGCAGATTGATTCCGGATACGCCCTTGTCCTGATAGGTGCTGAAGATTCCTTCGTAATATACTGTGATAAAGCCTTCAAACTCCGGCCAGAACTCACGGATTTCTTTGGTGAGACGTTCCAGAATCTTGATTCCGGTTGTGCCGCCGATCGTAAAGATGATAATGTTGCGAAGGGAAGCACCATGCTCACGATAGAAATCGGTTACGTAGCGCAGGCAGTGGATCAGCGTCTCACCCGTTGCGATGATATCGCCGATCAGAAGTGTGCTTCCCGGAACCATCGTCAGCTTGCTGTACTTGATTTCCAGTCCTGCGATTTCTTCCTCTTTAAAGACACGCTCACTTGACAGAAAGCTGATGTCATGTACACGAATGTGTTCGCGGTAGCAGCTTTCCTCCAGCGGATAATTCAAAGCACCGCGCAGGATGGAAAGGATGTTGGCTGCGGTTACTTTTCCCTGCTCTTTAAAATAATAAAGCATCTGTGAAGTGGACGGGATCAGGCAGTGATAAACCTCATACCCGACAACCTCCGGTGTGTTCAGAAGTTTTCTTGTCTCTGCTTCGGAAACGACATAGTATTCGTTTTCATAATCGCCGCCTGCGAGGCGGTAGCAGTCCACGCCCTGTTCCGAAAACTCCGGCACCAGTTTTACTTCATTCCATTTTTCCATTCAAAAGTTCCTCCCGGTTTTCCCTCTTTGGTAAACATGTTATAAACTTTTAACAGTGTAAGGAGTAGCAACCTGATTGTCAAGGGAAAAGGCGAATTTACATGATTTTCTTACAGAAGAAGGGAATGCGCCGCGAGAAAAGAAATTTTACCGGGTTTTGCCTTCTCCGCAAAAGTATTCCTTTGTAAGCTCCACAACCTTGCCCGAAAGCAGGAAGAGCGCAATCAGGTTCGGGATTGCCATGAGGCCGTTGAAGGTCTCGGCAATGCTCCACATCAGGCCGAGGTTTGCAGTGGCGCCAAGGATGGCAACCAGCGCATAGGCGGCCATAAAATATTTTGTGATTCTTTCGGAGAATAAAAACTCGATGCAGCGTGCACCGTAAAGTCCCCATCCGAGAATCGTGGAAAAGGCGAAGCAGCACATCGCGAACGCGGTGAGCAGCGAAACCCAGTTTCCGTATGTAAGGGTAAAACCGCTGATGGTCAGCTCTGCGCCGGCAGCCTGTCCGTAGGTGATGGAAGTACCGCTGCAGAGAATAACAAGTGCAGTTAAGGTACAAATCACGATCGTATCAGTAAATACCTCAAAGATACCGAACATACCCTGTTTGACCGGCTTTTTTGTGTCGGCACAGGCGTGCGCGATCGAACCGGTACCAAGACCTGCCTCGTTTGAGAAAATACCGCGGGACACACCTTTTTTCACACTCATGAGCATGCTTCCGACGATACCGCCTGTAACAGCAGAGGGACGGAAGGCGCCCTCAAGGATCGATACGAAAACAGACGGAATCCGGTTGAGATTCAGCAAAATTACACCGATGGCAAGGACAATATAAAACAGAGCCATAAACGGAACGAGCTTTTCTGTTACCTGTGCGATCCGTTTGACACCGCCGAGCAGAATCAGCGCTACGAGTGCCGCAATAATGATACCCTGAATCAGGTTGGAGGTCGGGATCGCGTCCTTTGAGATCACATGGTAATTCATCAGTGCGGAGTTGACTGCGGTTGTGATGGTGTTGACCTGCGTTGCATTTCCGGTTCCGAACACAGTCAGTACACCGAAAGCAGCGAAAAGATAGGCCAGAAAATGCCATTTTTTGCTGAGACCGTTTTTGATGTAATACATCGGTCCGCCGACGAGTTCCCCGTTGGCATTTTTCTCGTGATAGAAAACAGCCAGTGTTACCTCGGCAAATTTCGTACACATGCCGAGCAGAGCGGAAATCCACATCCAGAATACGGCGCCGGGTCCGCCGATAGCGATAGCGCCGGCAACACCGGCAATATTACCGGTACCAACCGTGGCAGCAAGTGCTGTACAGACCGCCTGGAACGGTGTAATTGCGCCATCGGAAGCATCTCTTTTGCGGAACATTCTTCCAAGCGTTGTGCGGATCGCATACGGGAATTTTCGAATCTGGAGAAAACGGGTGCGCAGACTCAGGTAAAGGCCGACACCGAAAATACAGATCATAGCCGGAACACCCCAGATAAAATTGTTCACGGCATTGTTGATGGTTTCAATCAGTTGGAGCATAGATACCTCTTTCTTTTTCATAAGCAGAAGCACTTTCTTGGAAGATCAGTGCTTTCATAAAGTAACACAATGCAAAAAGTATATCATCTCAGACGAGATTTGCAAGTTTTTTTCGAGAAAAAACGCGAACCCCCAAATTTTTTGCGATTCCGGAAAGATATATTTTCTCTAGCCTTATGGGTTTACCATGAGCCAGGCGGTTTTTTCCGTTTTCTTCCAGTTTTTGTGAAGGAATGCAGCGAAATATGATAGAATAGAAAAAAAACAGAAAAGAGGATTATTGCCATGTTTCAGGTAATTGATATGCACTGCGACACCATCCCGGCGCTGCAGTGGAAGGAAAAACAGGAGCATCTTGCGGATGCGGATCTTCAGATCAATCTGGATAAGCTGGAAAAGGGCGGCAGCCTCTGCCAGTGCTTTTCTTTGTTTACGTTCCTGAAGGGACTGAAAGACGAAACGCCGTTTGAGCATGTGAGAAAGCTGGCTGATCTCTGGAAATCAGAGGTGGAACGGTATCCGGACCGCATTTGTCAGATCAAAACGTATGCGGATCTGATGCAGGTACAGAAGGAAGGAAAAATAGGCGCGGTGATGACCGTCGAAGAGGGTGGTGTTTACGAGGGAAGTATTGAAAAACTGCATACGATGTACGATCTCGGCGTGCGGATTTCCACACTGACCTGGAACTTCCCGAATGAACTCGGATTCCCAAACCCGGCGCAGGAAGAGGGAAAGCCATATCTTCCGGATCTTGAAAACGGGCTGACGCCGACCGGTATTACCTTTGTCGAGGAGATGGAGCGGCTCGGCATAGTGATCGATTTATCACACTTAAATGATGCCGGAATCCGCGACGTTTTTGCGCATACGAGAGGTCCGGTCATTGCGTCCCATTCCAATGCGCGCGGCGCGTGCTTCCATCTGAGAAACCTTTCGGATGAAATGATTCGTCAGCTCGCAGAGCGTGGCGGCGTCACTGGTATCAATTTCTGTCCGTCGTTTCTGCGCGAGGAGGAGCCGGCAGCGAAAAAGGCATCGACGATGGATATGGTACGCCATATGAAATATCTGCGAAACGTCGGCGGCATCGACATCATCGGCCTTGGAACCGATTTTGACGGTTTCAGCGGTGAAACGGATGTGCCGGACACCGCGCATATGCAGCATCTCGCAGATGTGATGAGCCACGACGGTTTCACCGATGAAGAGATCGAGAAGGTCTTTTCCAAGAATGTACTTCGGGTGTTTAGAGAATGCTGGAAATAAAACTACAGCTCTGGTGATGCCGCCAGAAGCTCCTTTGTATAATCATTCTGCGGATGCGCAAACAGTTCTTCCGTCTCCGCGTTCTCCACAATCCGGCCTTCTTTCATCACGAGAACCCGGTCGCACATCTGATAGATCACGTTGAGGTCATGCGAGATAAAGAGAATCGAGAGCTGAAGCTCCTCCTGAAGCTGAACCATCAGCTCCATGATCTGCTTCTGAATCGTCACATCGAGAGCGGAAACCGGTTCGTCGGCAAGGATCAGACGTGAGCCCTGGATCAGTGCGGCCGCGATGCTGACTCTCTGGCGCTGGCCGCCGGAGAGCTCATGCGGGCGGCGTTTCAGGTGCTCTGCGGAGAGGCCGACTCTTTCGGCCATCGCAAGAACCCGTTTTTTTCGTTCTTCTTTTGGAACCTTCTGCATCCGAAGCGGCTCCTCTAAAATCCAGGAGATTTTCTTCGCAGGATTCAGGGAAGAAAACGGATCCTGGAAAATCATCTGCGGATGGTCGACCTGCGAAATTATTTCGCCCTCATCTGGGCGGATAAATCCTAAGATCACTTTGGAGAGTGTCGATTTTCCGCATCCGCTCTCTCCGACGAGACCGAGAATTTCATTTTCATGAAGCTCGAAAGAGATATCATGAAGCACCGTTTTTCTCTGCTTTCCCTCCTGATAGGAGGCAGAAATATGGCTGACTTTCAGAATGTTGTTCGGACTGATTTCTTCCATGGGTTATTTCTCCTTTTCCGCCGGCGGAGCAGCTTTTTTGTCAGAGCCTGTCGGCCATTGAGCTGTTGGAGCGATTTTGATTCGCTTTCGCAGCGATGTTCGTCGGTTCGGAATTGCATCGAGCAGGCGGCGGGTGTAGTCTTCCTTCGGGTGGAAAAAGACATCGTCCACACTGCCGGATTCCACAATCGTCCCATGATTCATGACGATGACCCGGTCACAGAGCGAACGGATGACGCCGAGGTCGTGTGAGATAAAAAGAATCGCCGTGTGATGGCGTTCATTGATTTTTTTCAGCAGCTTTAAGATCTGCGACTGAATCGTCACATCAAGAGCTGTTGTCGGCTCGTCTGCAATCAGAAGCTTCGGTTCTGTAATGAGTGCCGCAGCGATCATCACCCTCTGGCGCTGACCGCCGGAGAGCTGGTGAGGGTATTTTTTGCAAAGCTTTTCCGGGTCGGGAAGCTCGACCTCATGCATTATGGCAAGAACCTTTTCATGACGTTCTGCCGGTGTGCAGCTCTCATGGATCAGCAGTCCTTCTGCAATCTGTTCTTCAATGGTCAGAACCGGATTTAAAGAGGTCATCGGTTCCTGAAAAATCATGCTGATTTCTTTTCCGCGGATGCGCTGCAGATCCTGGCTGGAAGCGTGCGCAACGGAAGAATCTTCGTAGAGAATTTCTCCGCCGGATACGGCAGAATTTTCCTTTAAAAGGTGCAGAATGGAGAGCGCCGTCTGGGTTTTGCCGGAACCGGATTCCCCGACAATGCCAAGCGTCTCACCTTCTTCTAAGGAAAAGGAGATGCCTTTTACCACTTCGGTCGGTGGCGTGGTATCGTAAAATGCAATTTTTAAGTCACGTACATCGAGAAGTGCCATATCAGTTACCGCCTTTCTTCTGTAATCCGTCACCGAGGAGCGATACGCCAAGCGCCAGTAAAATGACGGCAAGACCGGGGAAAACAGAGCCCCAGGGAGCAGTCATCAGATACGTCTGGGATTCTGAGAGCATCCGTCCAAGCGAGGCATCGGGCGGCTGGACACCGATGCCGAGAAAGCTCATGCCGGCCTCGGAGAGAACGGCGTTGTTGAAACCGATTGCTGCCATCGAAAGAAGGGACGGGACCGTATTTGGCAGGATATGTACAAATATGATCCGAAGATGGGAAACACCCATCAGACGGGCACTTTTGACATAGTCCATATCTTTGCGTGCGAGAAATTCGCTTCTGGTGATACGTGCAAAGCTCGGAATGAATACGATACCGAGTGCAAGGATCACGTTGTATTTGCCGGGACCCAGCAGCGCGATAAATACCAGCGCCAGCAGGATTCCCGGAAAGGAAACAATGACATCGTTTATGCGCATCAGGATTTCGTCAATCCATCCGCCAAAATACCCGGTGAACGCACCGACGAGGACGCCAATGGTTCCGCCGAGCAGCAGAGTAGCGAAAGCGACGAAGAAGGTTGTACCGGTTCCTTTTAAGACGCGGCTGAAAATATCGCGTCCAAAGTGATCGCAGCCGAACGGGTGCGACAGAGAGGGAGCAGCAAACTTGGCTGCGCCGTTCATTGCATCCGGGTCGTACGGTGTGTAGAAAAAGCCGATCAGAAGAAACAGAAGCATAAAAGCGGTGAGAACAGCTCCGATGATCAGCGTGAGATTGCGTTTCTTTTTCATAATGAAAACCCTTTCCTTTGTCGTGGGCGGCTCCCCATGACCTTTCGGTCGCGGGAGCTGATGATCGAAAGCTCCCGTCAGTCTTTTACGCGGATACGCGGATCAATTCTGCCATACAGCAGATCTACCACGAAATTGATGATAATAATGAGGGCGGCGATCAGTACAAGGATGCCCTGAACCACGGGGTAATCGCGGTTGGAGATCGAAGTGATCAGAAGATTGCCCATGCCCGGAATCGAAAAAACCTGTTCCAGAATAATGCTGTTTGCCACAATATCTGCGATTGTCATGCCCCAGAAGGTCAGTACCGGAATCAGGCGTTTTTCAGCACATGGTGATACATAACACGGCGTGTACTGTTTCCGCGGGAATAGGCGGTGCGCACATAGTCGGCATCGAGCTGCGAGAGCACAGAGCTGCGCAGCATTTTGACAGCCATGGAACAGCGCGGAAGTGCAATGGCGGCAGACGGTGCAACAAGATAACCGATAAAACCGGAAAAATTTTCAGAAATCGGCACATAGGCGCCCGGCTGAAACCATTTGAGAATCAGACCGAAAAGATACGTGATCAGAATACCGATGAAAAATCCCGGCACAGACATGATCACCTGATTGATCGTCATGATCAGCCGGTCCAGATGGCCTCCGGCGTGCTGTGCTGTGAAAATGCCGATGGGAATCGAGACAACAAGGATCATCAGGAATGCGATAACGGTGATAGCGATGGTAATCGGAACTTTATCGCGGATCAGTTCTCCGACCGGCATCGAGTACGAATACGAGGTGCCGAGATCTCCATGAAAAAAGCCGGTTACCCACGAAGCATACCGTTCCAGAACCGGCCGATCCAGTCCCATTTCCTTTTGCAGAGCCTCAATCCGCTCCGGCGTCGCCTCCGTGCCAAGCTGCGATTTTGCCGCATCTCCGGGTATGACGGAAAAGGCAAAGAACGATAAAAAGGATACAAGAAGCAGCGTAAGAAGGAGAGAGCCGAATTTCTTTGCAATGTATTTCATGAATGGAAATTCCTCCTTGTGTAATGTAGGATACTCCGGGAATTTTTCCCGGCTTATAAAAGCAGGCACAGAAAAGCTTCGGGCGTATCGGCTGAAGGTTTTCGTGCACGTCATTTTTATTGTAGACAATGCAGGTGTAAATAGCAAGATAAAATTGGAATATCTCGAATTACAGAATAACAGGAAAAGGCCTCTTGCATAACCGGTGTGGATGATGCAAAAAGCCTTTGATAAATGCCTTCGATAAATCCCCTGTTTAGTTTTCCATTTCCCGTCCGAGATACGTTGCCGCTACCTGGAGGAGCTTTTTTTCCGTGTCGCCCGGCAGGGACTCCCTGTCTTTGCCGCAGAGAATGACCGAACCGATGGCATCACCGGAGGAGAGAATCGGAAAAATGAGCTCCGGCAGAGGAGTAGTATTGTCTGTGTTTTCCAAAATTGAAAAATAAGCCTTTTCACCGGGACGCGCAAGTACTGTTTTCCGGTTCAGAATCGCCTCCTCCAGCCGGCTGCTGATGGACTTGCCAAGATAATTTTTCTGTTCCGGCCCGTTTGCCGCCACAATCTGTTCCTGATCCGAAACACAGACGAGACATCCGGTCACCGTTGAAATTGATTTTGTAAACCCTGCTGCGCATTCCGCCAGCTCTTCGATCGGTGAGTATTTCTTCAGGATAATCTCACCCTCCCGTCCGGTATAAATTTCCATGGCCTGTCCTTCCCGGATCCGCATCGTGCGCCGGATTTCCTTGGGAACTACCACACGCCCCAGATCATCAATCCTTCGAACAATTCCCGTCGCTTTCATATGAAAAATTCCTCCTGTTTCCGCAATGTACTTTCCATAATTTGTGCTGTATGGGTAGTATGTGGAAAAACAGGTGGAATTATGCATGGAAAAAAGAAACAGTATTTCCGCTGTTTGCAGCAATTTCGGAAAAAATACAGTGGAACAGCAGTGGTTAGTCTGGTTGCTCCTTTTACAGAAGACTGCGGTCTTTTCCGAGATAGAACAAAGCGATCGTATCCGGTCCGACGTGGCTTCCGGTGCAGTAATCGTAGGAAGTATTGATAAACTCACGCACCTTCACTCTTTTCTGGATTTCTTCCATCATATAAAGAGATTCCTCATAGGCATCTGCATGTGCGATTCCGACGATCTGCTTTTCCGGTTCTTCGATCGTTTCACAGAAAAGACGGATCAGTTCATTTAAAACGGCTTTGCGTCCGCGGACATTCTTGTAGGAAACAATATAGCCATCTTCACTTCCACGCAGAATCGGTTTGATTTTCAGCATATTTCCGACCACAGCGACACTTCCCTTGATTCTTCCGGTACGGGAAAGATATTTCAGATCGCCGACGGTGAAAACACCGTTCATTTTGCCGACGTAGGTTTCCAGAAGATCTGCCGCTTCGTCTACGTTCATGCCCCGATCGCGCATTTCGCTGGCATAGATGGCGAGGATGCCCTGTGCAAGAGAGGCATTCAGGGAATCGACGAGGCGGATTTTACGTTTTCCGCCGTATTCCTCAAGAAGCTCCTCGGCAGCAAGTCTTGCGGAGTTATAAGTTCCGCTGATGTTTTTGCTTAAGGAAAGATAGATGACATCCTGATCTGCCTCAAGAGCGGTGCGGAACGCATCCGCAAAATTTGCGGTGCTGATCAGTCCGGTCTTGATTTCACAGCCGGTGCGCATGGCATTGTAATATTCTTTTCCTTTTGCAAGCTCCTCTTCCGGTGACAGATCCGGGTCGAAGCAGACCAGCTCTTTTCCATTCACAAGATTGACGAAAGAAACGACATGGATATCGTATTTTTTCGCAGTAACAGCAGGCAGATTTGCTGCTGAATCAACAAAAACCTGAAACATACATAAATTCTCCTTTGTAGTGTAAATGTCCCCCAAAATGATGTAACTTTTGATAAGCATTGTAGCACATTGTATCACCAAAGAAGAGAGATTTCAATGGAAGATAGACAACATACTACAAAGGAGTGTGCCGACAAGTTGATTCCTGAAATCATCTGTTTTCGGAAGAAATTTGACCAGGTATCAATGCATAGTAATAATGACCAAAAACGGCAGACGTATTTTTAGTAAAAACCGCTTTTGAAATAAAATCGTTTTATCTATAAATGAGCAAGTTCGTGATTTTGCATAAAAGAAAGACACCTTGATTCTTGATGTTGTATAATGAAAGTGACGAAACAAACATTTACAACATTTACGAAAGAAGGTGCCTCTTGCAAATACTATACATCATTCTTTATTCATATACAACCAGCTTAAGCAATTAAGGATAGAGTAAACTTACTGTCAGTTGGAGAGTTGCAGAAGATTCCCTGCTATGAACTTGACCAGATTGTTTTCTCATAGTCTACTTCTCCCACAGTGTTTTGGTAGCATTTCGTATTTGCTGAAGGTACATGAAAGTGTTCTCCTGTTAAATAATATTCTGTAAGTTATTTTCTATAGATATCCGCTGATAGTAGGTATCTATGATATCCTGCAAAGTAATCGTATTCATTTTTTCTTCGGCAGCCTTTTGAATTTCATTATAAAATCCCTGCAAAGATAACTGAATGTTAATACCAACGCCACAATCTGGATTGGTATGAGTATCTAAATGAAGCAATGGTTTATCACCTTCAACTGCTTTATAAATATCCAGCAATGTAATCTGATCGGCTGGTTTTGAAAGAGAAGGACGGGCATGTCCGGCTACACTGGTCATAAGTTCAGCTTTTTTTAGTTTTAACATAAGCTGGCGTACAAAGCCGGGATTTGTATGGACACTTTCTGCAATTGAGGCACTGGAGAGGGATTTTTCCTGGTTGATAGCAATCAGAACCATCACATGAACAGTATCACTTAATTTCGTTGAATATTTCATGATAAGAAACTCCTTGTAGTATGATATAATGATCTTGTTTTCACGTTTTTGGGATGAAAATATTTCTGGTTTGTTTAAAACATCCTAAGTTCTCAACAGTTCTTTTTAATGTGTTGATAAACTGTACATTTTTTAATGCTTTGATGATTGTAAATAATATAATTACAACTATAATGGAGATTAAAGGAAAAGTCAACACAGATACTATAAATGCTCACAAAGGAGAACTTATGGAATACAAAAATCAAACAGAAAATCGTGCATTTCAGGAAATGTTGCAGGCAGCAGTAAAACGGCTGCAAAATCGTTCCGGAGAGGAGATTGCTGCAAAAAGCGGGGCTGTTTTTCATAGCAGCCGGAATGTGCTTGAAGTACTGAGTTTTTATGAAACAATTGAAATTCAACTCCCTGAGTTTCGTATTAACTCAAACGTGGACGAATGGCATTATCTGACATTGCTGCATTATCTGGATATGGCCGATGGCACAGAAGGCTCACAGAAGCTCATTACTTTTGGTAACCTGAAAGATGGATTGATACGGGGAACCAAGTTTGACCGGACTGCAGAGCAGAAACTGGAAAAGCTTTTGCAGGATAAAGATCCTGAGAAAATTCAGAAAGCATGTAAAAACCTGGGTGCAGAATTCACAGAGACAAAGGCGGATCTGTGTGCTGTTTTTCCAGTTCTGCCAAGATATCCGGTAACTTTAAAGATATGGTTTGCAGATGAAGAATTTCCTGCATCTGGCAAAATATTTCTTCAGGATCATGCCGATCATTATCTGAGTGTAGAAGATGCGGTAACAGTTGGAGAAATTTTGCTGCAAAAATTATCGGAAGCCTTTTCTTCTCTCTGATCATGAATCAGAAAACTTTCCAACCCGGCTTTGATAAATTTGTCGATTACTGTCTGAATCTGTTTCCAGTCATTACAGTGATTGCGGAGCATCAGTCTGTTGATGGAAAGGCAGCCATTCATTTGAAAATAAAAAACCGATTCTGCCTGTTCAAAGGTCAGGAGGCTGTGTGACATAAGCCAGGTCACATAGCCTTCTTTTGTATTTTCTGCTATTTTTTCCAGAAGAATAGGGGCAATTGCATCATCCAGAAACAGTGCCCTGTATTGTGATTCCATCTGTATTTTCTGACAGAACGGATAGGAACAGCTTTTTTGATTTAGACAGAATAAATGATCTACAGTTGTTAACATATCCTGAGTCATATCATTAAAAATATCTGATAATACATCATGGATATCGTAGTAATGAAGATAAAAAGTGCCACGGTTGATTTCAGCATTTTTGCAGATCTCTGTAACTGTAATTTTCGTAAAACTTTTCTGATTTAACAACTCTAAGAACGTATCTTTTATGGTTTGCCTGGTATAGCGGGTACGGCGATCTTGTTTTCTCGTTTTTTCTGACATTATATACTCCTGTATTAGTTAGTATCATATAATTTCTCAACAATTTTTCTGATGTGTTGAGTAACCATACAAATCTCACAGATTGATTATTGTAATTTATATAGTAACAACTATAATGAGGTTTAAAGAAAAAGTCAACAGATTGTTCAGAATTTTAGGAGGAAAAACATGGGACATGTAATTGCAGTATCAGGAAAAGGCGGCGTAGGAAAAACAACTCTTTGTGGATTGTTGATCCAGTATTTATGTGAAAGCGGAAAACGTCCGGTCCTAGCGGTGGATGCAGATGCAAATGCAAATTTGAACGAAGTGCTCGGTGTTGAGCCGGAGGTCACACTTGGGGAGCTGAGAGAAGAAATTGAGCGGGCAGGCATAGACCCACGATATCAGATTCCCTCCGGTATGACAAAACAGGCATATCTGGAAATGCGTCTTTCTGATGCGATTGCAGAAGAAGACGATTATGATTTGATGGTAATGGGACGAACCCAGGGACAGGGCTGCTATTGTTTTGTAAATGGCCTTGTGCAGACCCAGGTTCAGAAACTGCAAAGCCATTATCCATATATTGTGGTTGATAACGAAGCGGGTATGGAACACATCAGCAGAGGAATTCTGCCAATGATGGAAGTTGCGATTCTTGTGAGTGACTGTTCCAGAAGAGGTGTTCAGGCAGCCGGACGTATTGCAAAGCTGATGAATGAATTAAACTTTAAACCACAGAAAACTGGATTAATCGTGAATCGTGTTCCGGATGGAAAACTGGATGCCGGAACTCTGGAAGAAATCCGAAATCAGGGATTGGAACTGTTAGGCGTTGTACCACATGATGACCAGGTATATCAGTATGACTGTGATGGAAAGCCGATCATACGGCTTCCGAAAGATTCTCCTGTAAGAAGTGCACTGGGAGAAATTGTAAAGAAGTTAGGATTGTGAGTTGGAGGATTGAAAGTTTGAAAACTGCGCGTCGCATTCTCGTTACTTCAGCCTGCAAATAAAAAGTCAATACTAAAATTGAAGAAAGTTAAAAAACTTTACAGGTTAAAAATTAGGCATTAAAATAAGGCCACCACAACCAGTGCTGGTCTGAAAGT